>JBBIKA010000023.1:0-29192 GCA_037445695.1 Chloroflexota bacterium | reverse complement strand
AAGATCAGCCCGAACGCGGCCAGCAGGCCGGTGACCAGCCGCGTCAGCGAGTTGAACGATCCCCAGGCGTCGCCGGCATAGAAGGTCGGCGGCAGCAGGTTGCCGGTCAGCGCGGCCAGCCAGGCGTTGCTCTGCCGGAAGCCGGCAGTCACGCCCCACAGGTCGCTGATGGCGTGGGTGCCCCCATCCACCGCCATCGGCAGCAGCAGCGCCAGGGCCAACGGCCAGCGCAACCCCTTGATCCGGCCGCGCAACAGCGCATAAAGCAAGCCGCACAGGAACCAGCCGCCGTAAAAGCTCACCATGCGGTCGCTCCAGGCCAGCTTCCAGCCCAACTCCGGCGTGCCGAGAAAACGGCGCAGCGCGAAGAAGTCGGCGCCGGCGCCGCTGGCGGCCTGGATCTCGGCCAACGAGGGCGTGAAACTCGGCCCGAACAGGAACCAGGAACGCTGCGGCAGTTGGTGGCAGAACAGGCCGTAGACGAAATAGAGCAGCCGCGCCGGCCACGACCAGCCCAGGTGCATGAAGACCGGCGCCAGCCAGGGCAGGGTCGTCCAGATGCCCAGGGCCAGGTTGACCAGGAGCAGCCAATGCCGGGGCAGACTTTGGGCCAGACGGGCCAGGGCGGCAGCCAGAGACGAAGCCGAGGTCGGCCGCGCCGCCGCCGTCATCGCGTCACTCATCCGTCCGCTCTGGCCCGCGATCGCGCCAGGCATTGACGAAAGCGGTGATGCGCGCCTCGTCGAAGCCGTCGAGCTTGTCGAGCCAGCCCCAGGCGGTGAGCGCGATGGCGGCGTCGGCGTTCTGTCGCGGCACGATCGTGATCTTCCAGTTGCGGTAACGTTCGGCAAGCCGGCGCAACTGCTCCTTGACGCCCTGGCAATCGGTCAGCTTGCTGCAGTCGTAAGAGATCACCACGTGGCCGTGCTCCAGATTGTGCACGACCTGCTCGTCGGCTGCGGGCTGCTCATGGAAGCCGGAAGCCAACGGCGTGTCGTAGTGCCAACCCGAGGTCGGCGGATCGGAGTTGTAAGCCGGGTGCGTTTGACCGACCGCAATGTGCTGTTGGCCCTGGATCGGGATGCGCTGGCCGGGCACCGCGGTGCCGGCAGAACGCGCGACCAGCCAGACGCCGCCGGCGACCAGGATCAGCGCCAGCAGGCCGCCGCCGATCCAGGCCCACGGCATCCGACGGGTCTGCGCCGGGCCGCGCCGGCGGGCCGTTTGCCTCGGCAATGCCGCTCGTTGTTTGCTCACTGACTGCCTCCGATCAAGCCGCCGCAGCTACGCCTTCGCTCCGGCGACCGGCCCCGGCGTCTGCTTGCGCCACAGGAACCAGCCGATCCCGGCCAGGTATGCGACATAGGCCAGCGTCTCGGTCAGCGCGGGATTGCCGTTGTAGCCGAAGAGGCTCTTCAGCAGTTCCCCAGGTACCGACTGGTCGCTCAGGATCGGGTTGATGTTCCAGAGCGGATCCACAACCGCCGGCAGCAGGCCCGCTTCGATCAGCTCGTGCGCGGCCAGGCCGATCATGCCGGCGGCAAAGAGCAGCAACAGGATATTGGTGACGCGGAAGAAGACGGCCAGATTCAGGCGTAATACGCCCTGATAGAGCAGGGCGCCGAGCACAGCCGCCGCGCCGATGCCGAACGTCACGCCCAGCCCCGTGGTGGCAAGGGAGCCCTGGAGCGTAGTGGCGACCAACAGCAGCGCCAGCTCGATCCCCTCGCGCGCGACGGCCAGAAAGGCGACGGCGAACAGGCCCCAGCCGCCGGTTCCGCTCGCCGCCGCCCGCACATTGGCCGCCAGGGCCGCCCGCCAGGCCGCGCCCTGGCGCTGCATCCAGAAGATCATGCCGGTCAGAAAACTGGCCGCCAGGATGAGCGTGACCCCCTCGAAGATCTCTTCGCTGCGCCCTTCCAGCTCGATCCCGGCCGCCACCAGCCCGGCGGCGACCACCGCGCTCACGATGGCCGCCATCGCCACCCCCGCCCAGATGAATCGGGACAGCTCGCCGCGACCGAAGCGCCGCAGCGCGCCCAACAAGATGCCGACGATCAGCGCGGCTTCCAATCCCTCACGCAAACTCAACACGAAAGCAGCCATGTCGTAACGTTTTTCTCCGAACGATCAGGATCGACGCGGGTGGACCCGTCGCGTGCTAACAAAGCTATTTATTCTAGCGCAGATTCGGTCCACCCTTCAGTAAGCGGATATCCTCTACTCGGTCACCTTAACTAGCGCGATCAATCCGCCTGGTTCTGCACCGTCGTTGGTGACATGGTGCAGCACATGGCAGTGGAACATCCACGTGCCCACGTTGTCGGCCACAAACTCGATGTCCACCAGCTCGCCGGGGTTGACCGGAACCGTATTGCGCACGGTCTGCTGCTCCGGCGGCAACGGCACGCCGTCGTAGGCCACGATCTTGAAGTTCATGCCGTGCAGGTGCATCGGATGGGTGAACTGGCCGACGTTCGCCAGCCGCACGCGCACGCGCTGGCCCTTCTTGACCTCGATCGGCGCGGTGTTCGGGTAGCTCTTGCCGTTGATGGTGAAGTAGTTCGGCTCGGCGCCGGCCATCGGCATCGCGGCATAGGTCTGGCCGTCCGGCCCGACGCGCCATTCGGAGAGCATCCAGCTCACGTCCACGTCCGGTTTGTTGGCCGGCGGGGTTTTGGGGTCCACGATGAACGGCGCGTACAGGCCGATCATCACCTGCTTGTCGGAGGCGATGTGCGAGTGATACATGAAGCTGCCGGCCGGCGGCGCGGTGAACTCGTAGGTGAAGCTGGCACCGGGCTGGATCGGCGTCACGCCGTCCATGGCGTTGGGCACCGGGATGCCGTGCCAGTGGATGCTGGTGGCTTCGGGCAGCTCGTTCTTCAGGGTGATGCGCACCCGATCCCCTTCGGTGACGCGGATCATGGGGCCGGGCACGGTACCGTTGTACGTCCAGGCGGTGACCTTTGAACGGGTTGGATGATCATCAGGTTGCTCCTCGCAGGGAAATTCAGCGACAGAATGGTCGCTCAATCAGTCTTCGGTCAGAATTCTTTCTCGCCGATAAACACGCCATGCCAGTTGTGATACCAGACCTGCCCGGTGTAGGCGTTGACGCTGAGCATCCCGGCCGGCTTACCGTCCTGCAGGAAGTCTATGGTGTAGTAGCCGTAGAACTGCACCTCGTCATCGGCCAAAACGGCGCCGGGGAAGTTGGCATCCAGCCACTGTTGCCCCGCGGCCCGCGCCTGCTCCGTCGTGAGGGGGGTCGGGCCGGCCTGGCGGTTCCACCACCCCATCATGCCGCCCATCATGCCGCCGAAGCCGGCCATGTGGCCATATTTCGTGTTCCACATCATGTTGGGGCCGGGCTCAGGGCTCACGTAGCCGGTGTAGCGGTTGACCAGCAGCTCGAAGGCGCCGCGGCCGCTGCTCTGCTCTTTGATCACCGCGTAGAAGTTGCGCTCGAACTCCATCACCTCGGCCAGGGCCAGGTCGCCGTTGCCGTAACTCTGCAAGTACTGCTGCACGGCCTCCACGGCCCGGTCGAAGGAGATCGGCTGCGCGTTCGCCGGCGCTGCTGCGCCGCCGAACATCGGGCAACCCGCCGGCGCCGTGCCGGTAAACACGCCGCCCGCGGCCATCATGCCACCGAAACCGGCCATCATGCCGGGGCCGAAGGGCACGGTCGGGGTGATGCCCGTGGTGGCTTTCCCGGCCGACCAGCCCTGCATCATGCCGCGGAAACCGTCCGTGGCGCCCCCATAGCCGCCCATCATGCCGCCGAAGCCCTGACCGCCCATCATGCCGCGACCGAAGCCGCCGACCGGTCCCTGGGCGAAGGCCGCCGTGGCGAATATGGCCGTCAACAGCAGGACGGCCACCCCGATTCCGATGGTAAATTTGATGCGTCTGTTCACCGTGTTGTGCTCCTCGATCTGTAAGATTCGGTTCGGCAGAGACCTGGCCCGCATCGTCGGCACTGTTGGCGTTTCGGTCGCCATCTGAAGGCGATGCGCCGGGCCTCCGCCTGCAACCAGTGCCATCTTATACCTGTTCGGAGTCCCGCGTAAGCGCCGATTGTCGGGTTCGGGGATAGGCCATTTGACCCATCCTGGCGCGGCCGGCGCGCCGCCCGCGCCAAATGGCGCACTTCTCCCGCGCCGGACGGCGCTTATCGGCCCGCGGCCGGATTGGTATACTGCCCCTGAATACCACTATCAGTAGGGGTGCGGCATTCCCTAGCGGAGATGCCTTTGGATTGCGATGGCGTGGGAAAAACCAAAGCGGGGACACGTCTCCGCAATCCAAACATGGCGATTTTTCAGCATAGGAGCAAGGCTTTGGCCAAACGGTTCTTGATTTTGCTTCCCGTCCTATTCATCGTCGCGATCTTGCCGGCCGCCTGCGCCGCGAAGGGGCAGCAAGACGGCCGCGTCAAGTTGGCGCCCGTCTCGGCGTTGCCGCAGGAGATGCAGGCCGCGCCGGCCGCCGTCCGCACGGCCTATCAGTTCGCCGTCGCCAATCCGGACGCGCTGGCCAACGTGCCCTGCTACTGCGGCTGCGGCGCCATCGGCCACAAGAGCAACCTGGCGTGTTATGTCAAAGAGTTCGGCGCAGACGGCAAGCCCGTCTTCGACGATCACGCGTTGGGCTGCAGCATCTGCGTGGACATCGCCACCGACGTGATGAAGATGACCGCCGAGGGCCGCTCGCCCGCCGCCATCCGCCAGCAGATCGTGGATGTTTACAGCAAGTTTGGGCCGGCCAATCAGTGACAGGGTGACAGGGTGACACGGTGACAAGGTGACGGGGTGATACGTAATATGCACTATGCACTGCGCAACGCGCGCGGGCTGGGGGGCGGGTTGGTGTTGGCGCTGGTCCTGGCGGCGCTGCTGGCTCCGCTGCCGATCCGCGCGGCCGCGCCCCAGGCGCGCACCATCACCATCACGGCCGGCCGGTGGGATTTCCGGCCGGGCATCGTGCGGGTCAACCGCGGGGACACCGTCACGATCAATCTGGAGTCGGTTGACGTGGTGCACGGCCTGTTCGTGGACGGCTACGAGGTCAAGACGACGGCCGAGCCGGGCCGGCCCGGCTCGCTGACCTTCGTGGCCGATCGCGACGGCGCGTTTCACTTCCGCTGCGCGGTCGCGTGCGGCAACCTGCATCCCTTCATGATCGGCAAGCTGATTGTCGAGCCCAACCTCCCCTGGCTGCGGGCCGTCGCTGCCAGCGTCCTCGCGACCGCCGGCGCGCTCGCCGTCTTCTGGAGGCGCTGAGTGACGCCATTACCTGGCACCCTTCCGGTGACCGCCAGAGGTGACCCTGCTGTCGGGACGACCCTGCGCGCCACGATTGACCCGGCGCCGGAGAGGACCGCGATGTCGGCGCCCACGCGCGATGGCCGCGATGCCATCGCATTGTCGTCGGCCATCGTGCCCGGCCGCGGCTTCCCGATCAGCGACGTCCCGGCCATCAAGCGGCTGCTGCAAGGCCGTTGGCTGCAGTGGGGCGTCACGGTGCTCACGCTGGCGGTGTTCCTCGTCGTCATCCTGACCGGCCTGTTCGGCACGCCGGCGGGCAATCACAACTTCGGCATCATCTACGTCTGGCTCGTCTGGTGGGCGGTGCTCAAGCTGATCCTGATCCCCCTCTTCGGCCGGTTCTGGTGCAGCGTCTGCCCGATCCCGGCGCCCGGCGACTGGCTCCAGCGCCGCCGCATGATCGTGCCCCGGCCACGCGGTAAGCTCTACACCTATGCCACGACGTGGTTCCGCAAGACGATCCGGCCCGGCGCGCGGCCCTGGCCCAGGTTCCTGCGCAACATCTGGGCGCAGAACTTCGGGTTCCTGGCCATCGCGCTCTTCTCCGCGCTGATCCTGACCAGCCCGCTGGCCACGGCGCTCACGCTGATCGGGTTCGTCGTCGTCTCGCTCGTCGTGAGCCTGCTCTTCGAGCGCAAGGCGTTCTGCCGCTACCTGTGCCCCATCGGCGGTTTCGTCGGCGTCTACGGCCAGGTGGCGCCGCTGGCGGTGCGCGTCAAAGACCCGGCGGTCTGCGCGGCGCACACGGAGAAGAATTGCTACACCGGCAGCGACGCGGGATATGGCTGTCCGTACTTCAACCTGCCGCAAAAGCTGGAGACGAACACGCTGTGCAGCATGTGCGGCGAGTGCCTGCGCACCTGCGACCGCAACAACGTCGCGTTCTTCGTCCAGATGCCGGGCACGGATCTGCGCAACACGCGCGGCCGCCGGCTCGACGAGGCCTTCAACGGCCTGCTGATGCTCGCCGCGGCGTTCGTCTACTCGGTCGTGCTGATCGGCCCGGACGGCTGGCTCAAGATGACGGCCCGCGGCGTCGGCACGCCGGCCTGGTTCGGCTACGCGGCCGTGCTGCTGGTCTTCTGCGGCCTCATCGTGCCGGGGCTCTTCTGGTTGTGCGTGCGCCTGGGCCGGCTCCTGGGCGGCGAGGGCGCAGCCGCCGGCCACGGCGGGGCGGCGGGCGGCCGGCCGGACGGCCTCTTTGCGGGCTACGCCACGGCCCTGGTTCCGCTGGGCCTGGCGATCTGGATCGCGTTCACGCTGTCGTTCACGCTGGCCAACATCTCCTACGCGTGGCCCGCGCTCTCCGACCCGTTCGGCTGGGGCTGGAACCTGTTCGGGACCGCCGGCATGGGGTGGACGCCGTACCTGTCCGGCGCCGTGCCCTACCTGCAGATCCCGGTGCTGATCGCCGGCCTGGCGGCCGCGACGGCGTTGACGTTGCGGGTCGCGCGCCAGCACGGCCAGCGGCCGGCCGCGGCCCTGCCCGTGAGCCTGTTTTGTCTGCTCGCGGTCGTGGCCCTGTTGACCCTGTACATGGCGTAGGCGATGATGGAGCGCCGCGAGTTGTTCGCCCTCTCGATCGTCCTGGCCGTCCTGCTGGGCCTCCCCGCGTTCCTGTTCGGGTATCAGGCCGTGCGCCAGAGGCCCGCTGCCGGGGGCGTTCGGATCATCAACATCGTGGCCCGTGCGCCGGAGCAGGGCGGCTTCAGCCCCGATCGGCTCACGCTGCAGGTCGGCGAGACGGCGCGGCTGCGCATCAGTTCGCCCGATGTGGTGCACGGCCTGACCATCCCCGGCCTGGGCGTGGACGTGCCGGAGATCTTGCCCGGCACGGTGGTCGAGGTTGACGTCACCCCGACCCGGCCGGGCCGCTATGCGTTCGCCTGCACGCGCTGGTGCGGCGTGGATCACTGGCGCATGCGCGGGGTGATCGAGGTGGTAGGGGCGCACGGCCGTGCGCCCTCCCTACAGTCGGCGGAGGAAGTTCCCCTCTACCAGCAGCTCGGCATTGACCTGGACGCCATGCGCCACGCCGCGGAGGCGACGCCCGCGGCCCGACCGTCCGTGGCGGCCGGCGCGGGGCTGAGCGGCCGGCTGCCGGCCGACCTGGCCGATCCGCGCGGCCGACGGGCGTTGGCGCCGGCCGCCGCCTTCCGTCGCCTGCGGGCCGATCCGGCCAACGCCGACCTGAGCGACGACGACCTGTGGAACCTGATAGCCTGGGCGTGGTTCAAAGACACGACGCCGGCCGCCCTGGCGCGCGGCGAGAGCCTCTACGCGCGCGACTGCGCGGCCTGTCACGGCCCGGCCGGCAAGGGGGACGGCCCGGCCGGAGCGAACCTGCCCGGCATGGCCAAGATGGATCCTGCCATGCCCCGCGGCCCGGCCGATTTCACCGACGCGGCCGCAATGCTCGCCGCCAGCGATGCGCTGCTCCAGGGCAAGCTGTTGCGCGGGGGCATGGGCACGGGGATGCCGGAGTTCGGCTCGCTCTACACGGACGAAGAGCTATGGGCGATGATCGCCTATGTGCGCACGTTTTTGTTCGGGAGATAAAAATCGTTTTCAGGAGAAAATAGATGTCCAACAAAACCGCTCAACTTCCCAAAGGCAGCAAGGCCGCGGCCGCTCCGCCCGCTCGGCGTAGCGTCCTGCCGTTGGTGGCAGCGGCCGCCGCGCTGCTGCTCGTCGTGCTGGGGCTCGTGCTTCTGGTGCGGCCGGGAGCGCCGGCCGCACCCACCGCGGGGCCCGTGGGGCCGACCCTGGCCGCCAACGCGCCGAGGTTGGCCGTAGATCGCACGCTGATTGACTTCGGCAAGGTGCCGCTCGACGTGCCGGTCAAGGCCACCTTCAAGCTGAGCAACGTCGGCGACCGGCCGCTGCAGATCCTCAACCAGCCGGTGGTCGAAGTCAAGGCGGGCTGCTGACCGCCCCGGCCGGTCGTCGGTGCGACGACCATCCAGCCCGGGCAGAGCACGCTGTTGGCGATGGAATTCATGATGCACAAAGGCATGGAAGGCCCGCACGATTTCCGGGTGAAGCTCAAGACGAACGATCCCGCCACCCCGGAAGTGGAGCTGGTCGTGCTTTCGGATTGGGGGAATTAACACCAACCTCCGTGCAACGCCGATGGCCGCGGCCGCCACGATCGGTGGCTCCGCGGCCATCATCCCGCGCGCCTGCTCCCTTTCCTACGGCAACAGCCCGGCCAAAGATTGTCCCACCACATGCGTCTTCGTGCGATGAAGCGGCAGGTAGCCCTGCGCCACCAGTTCCGGCGTCGGCAGGCTCGCCTCGTCGGGCTTGTCCGAAACGGCCATCAGAAAACAGCCGCGGTCGCGCAACCAGGCCGCGAAGTCGAACACCTCGCGCGTCAGGCAGATCTCCTCGATCAGGCGCCGGCCGAGCGGCGCGTCATCGGGCAGGTGGCCCATCCGGCCGACCGTCTCAAGATACTCGCGGCGCCGGAACGCCTTGAACGGCGTGGCGTCGCCCGCCGCGACGCGCGCATGGATCTCGCGATGCAGTGCGCGCAACTCCACGCCCGGCAGCTCGTCCTGGCGGGCATCCACCTCGGCCAGAAAATCGGCAAAGCTGCGCAGTTCGCCCGCCTCGATCCGCTGCAGGAGCGCTTCCAGGCTGACGAAGCCGGCGCTGACCAGCAGGCACAGATAGGCCACGTAGTCCTGGTTGTCGGTCGTAAATGAATGATACTTCGGCGGAATGATGGCCGTGTAAGCGCGGCGGAAGAGCGCCTGATCGAACGCCGAACCCAGCGCATCGGCCACGGTGGCTTCGATGGCCGCCACGCGCGCCCGGTCAATGGCGGCATCGTTGCGGCCCCGCGCGCCCAGCGCGGTCTTGTCAATGTCCACAAGTACGGCCGTCCGCTCATCCAGCGCCGCGCCTTCGTCCAGCAGCCAGCCGGCGAACTCGGCCAGGGCGTTCCAGCGATTGGCGAAGAAGATGCCGTCCTTGATGTCCACGGCCAGGGTCTCATCGCGCTCCGCGGCGATGAAGGCCCAGCCGCGCCAGCCCGCCGCCGCGCGCACGTTGCGAAACGCGTTGCCGTCGGCCAGGGCCGTATCGCCCAGATAGATCAGCTCGGCCAGGGGAGTGCGCACGCCCTCGAGCGCCCGACCGCGGCGCAAAAACCAGACCAACACCTGGGCAAAGGCCGGATCCTGTTTGCGCGGCCGGGCGGGGCCGGGCATCCCCATTTCGGCCCAGGCCTGATCGTAGCTCGGGATCTGGGGATCTACCGGGCTCAGGTTACGAAAAACGGCCAGGTCTCCGACCAGGTCGTAAAGAGATGATTCGGCTGCCATTGGCACACTCGCAATCAAGAAATCTCAACTTTTTGGTCTGCAGCGACACGTCGCCGCTTTCGATCCCAAAGAGGGGACACGTCCCCGCAATCCAAAACCGCCGCAAGCCACAACTGTCACCCCACGAATCCTTGGCTCACCAACAGCTCGGCATTCAAGAGCGCGCCGCCGGCCGCGCCGCGAATCGTGTTGTGGCCGAGGACGATGAACTTGTAGTCGAAGATCGGGTCGGGCCGCAGGCGGCCGACGCTCGTCGCCATGCCGGCGCCGGCCAGCCGATCGAGCCTGGGCTGCGGCCGGTCTTCGGCGGTGTGCAGGATGATGGCCGGATCGGGCGCGCTGGGCAGGCCAAGCCGTTGCGGCTCGCCGCGATAGCCGGTGAGCGCGACGGCAACTTCCTCGATCTGCGTCGGCCGCTTGAGCTTGACCGATACCGCCTCCAGGTGGCCGTTGCGCACCGCCACCCGATTGGCCTGCGCGGAGACGACGAAATCGGCCGGGACAATCGTCTCCCCCGCCACGACACCCAGCAGCTTCTGCGGCTCCGATTCGAGCTTCCCCTCTTCGCCGGGGATGAAGGGAATCACGTTGTCCAGGATATCGAGCGCCGGTACGCCTGGATAACCCGCGCCGGAGAGCGCCTGCATCGAGACCACGTTGACCGCGGCCAGGCCGAACGCATCGTGGAGCGGCTTGAGCGCGCATACCAGATGGGTCGTCGTGCAATTCGGATTGGTCACGATGAAGCCGCGCCAGCCGCGTGCCTTCTGCTGCACCGGAATGAGCGCGGTATGCTCCGGATTGACGTCGGGAATCAGCAGCGGCACGTCGGGGTCCATGCGGTGCGCCGAGGCGTTGGAGCAGACCGCGAAGCCGGCCGCGGCCAGGTCGGCTTCCACCGGACCGGCCGCACTGCCGGGCAGCGCGGAGAAGAGCAGCCGCACATCGGGGCCGATCGCTTCCGGCTCGGTGGGCACGAGCACCATCTCTTCCACGGCCTTCGGCATCCCCCCGCGCAATAGCCACTTGGCCGCGTCCGCATACCGCTTGCCGACCGAACGGTCGGACGCGGTCAAGACGGCGATTTCGAACCACGGATGGTCGGCCAGCAACTGAACGAAACGTTGGCCCACGGCGCCCGTCGCGCCGAGGATGCCGACGCGAATCTTGCGAGAACTCATTCTGTTCACCCTGTCTCCTTCATTGTCCATATTTGGCTCCGCGGCTTTTGGTGGGAGGATGATAGGGCTCGCAACTTGCGTGACCCCATCCCCCAGCCCCTTCCCCGCTAGGCGGGGAAGGGGCGAGACTGATAGCGGGGTATTTTGGCCGCCGAAGGCGGCCAAAATACCCCTTTTTAGAGAAATTCCCCACCCCCGCGAGCGGGGGCGGGATCAAGGGTAGGGGCTAGCGGCCTGAAGGCCACGCGACATGTTAACGCATGGCCAGCGCTACGATGTCGGAATGCACGCCGGCGGCCGCGGCCTCCACCCCCGCCCCGCGACCCTGAAGTACGAGCGGCGTATCGGGATAATAGCGCGTATGAAAGGCCACCAGGTTATCGTTGCCCTTGAGCTGGCCCAGGGCCGAATCGGCCGGCACCGTCTGCAGGCCGACGGTCGCCCGGCCGTCCCTGAGTTCGGCCATATAGCGGAGCACCTTGCCTTCAGCCGCCGCGCCGGCCACCACGGCCGCGAAATGGCCGTCCAGTTGCGGCAAGCGCGCCAGCCAGTCGCCGAGCGGTTCGGGCTTGTCGGGCCAGGGCGATGCCAGATATTCGGCCGGCAACAGCCCGCGCACCTCGACATCGCTCAGCTCCAGCCGCCAGCCGAGCGTGCGGGCGATGATGAGGGCCTTGCGCGCCACATCCATCCCGGCCAGGTCAATGCGAGGGTCCGGCTCGGTGTAGCCGCGGCGCATCGCCTCGTGGATGAGCGCCGAGAGCGGCTGGCCGGCCTGCAGGCCCGTGCAAATGAAGCCGAGCGTGCCGCTCAGCGCGCCCTGGACAAGGTGCACCCGATCGGCCGCGCGCATCAGGCCAAGCGCGGCCTCGATCACCGGCACGGCCGATCCCACGGTGGACTCATACCGGAAGCGGCCGCTGCCGACCAGCGCGTCGAAGGTGGCTTGTGGGCCGACGAGGGGCACCTTGTTGGCCGTGGCGACCGCGTAGCCCCGGTGCAACGCCAGCTCCAGGGCCGGCACGGTCGCGTCGGTGGCGGTCACGTCCACCACGATGCAGCCGTCCACGCCCGCTACGTCCACGATGGCGGCCAGATCGGCCTGGTGATAGCCCGGCTCGGTTTCGGCCAGGGGTGTGCCGGCCGCCTTAGCCTCGGCGAGCAAACGCAGGGTGTCCGCCGGGATGCCGCGCTCGGCAACGACTGCGCCGCCGCTATCGCACCAGGCGACGACGGAGAACACCAGGCCGTCGCGTTGGGCATGCAGCTCCGCGGCTTCGCTCAACTGGCGCACCAGGGCCCGCCCCACCTTGCCGGCGCCGAAGATGATGAGAGGAATACGCTTCATAGCCGGCTCTTTCCGTCCAGATTAAACGCGCTGTGAATGCAGCGCACGGCCACGTCGGCATCCTGCGCGGCCAATACCAGCGAGATGTTGGCCTCGGACGAGCCCTGGGCGATGGCGATCACGTTGATCCGCTTCTCGCCCAGCGCGCCGAAGAGTCGCGCCGCGATGCCCGGCGTGCCCCGCATCCCTTCGCCGACGGCCGACACGATGACAATGTTCCGTTCGCCGGTCACGCCGTCTATCTCGCGGTGACGGATCTCGTGGGCGAACGCGGCCTCCAACGCGGCCGATACCCGCGTCGCATCCCCCTCCGGGACGACGAAGCAGATGCTCTGTTCCGATGAGGCCTGTGAGATCATCAGGACGTTGGCACCCTGGGCCGCGACGGCCGCAAAGGTGCGCGCGGCGATGCCGGGCACGCCCATCATGCCCCGGCCGGCCACCGTCACCAGGGCCAGTCCGCGGATCACGGTGAGCGCCTTGACCACTCCGCCGTTCGCCGTCTTTGCGACGACCCGCGTGCCGGGGAAAGCCGGGTTGAAGGTGTTGAGCACGCGAATGGGAATGCCGCGATCAATGCACGGCAACATCGTCTTGGGATGCAGCACCTTGGCGCCGAAATAGGCCAGTTCCGCGGCTTCGGTGTAACTCAGCTCGGCGAGCGGCCGCGCCTCGGGCACGATGCGCGGATCGGCGGTCAGCACGCCATCCACATCGGTCCAGATCTGCACCTCGTCGGCGTCGAGCGCCGCGGCCAGGATGGCCGCCGAGTAATCGGAGCCGCCGCGGCCGAGCACGGTGGGAATGCCCTCGGCGGTGGCGGCCACGAAGCCGGTCGTGACCGGAATGCGGCCTTTGGTCAGGAGCGGCAACAGGCGTTCGCGCGCTCGGATACGCGTGGCATCCATGAGCGGATTGCCGGAAAGATAGGTTTCGTCGGTCACGATCAATTCGCCGGCGTCCACGAACTCGGCCGGCACGCCCCGGCCGCGCAGCGCCGCGGCCAACAGGGGCGCCATCAGCCGTTCACCCAGCCCGGAAATGACCGCCAGGCCCCGATCGGTCAGCTCGCCTAAAATAGCTACCGCCATGCACAGGCGCTCGAACTCGCGCACGCGTTCGTCGAGTTGGATCTGGAGCTCGTTCAACTCGTCCAGGTCGGCCACCAGCGCCTCGGCCGCATCGCGATGACGGGCACTCAAGATCTGTCGCGCCTCGCGATAGCGTTGCCGGTCGCCGGCGGCCGCGGCCTTCGCCGAATCAATCAGCAAATCGGTCACCCCACGCATGGCCGAGGTCACCACGACGGTTTGCGGATCCTGCTTCACCTGGTCGGCCACGATCGCAATCGTTTGGGCAATGGCCTTCGCATCACCTACGGATGTCCCACCAAATTTGAGTACTCGCATCGCATCACCTCGTCGCACAGGATAATAAAAAAAGCCCCTCGCCATTGGGGCGAAGGGCTCGCGGTTCCACCCAAGTTGACCTTGCCGACGCGGCGTCCGCGCCATAGGCCGGTCATCTCTGAGCCGATAACGGGGCTAGCCGGAGCGCCATACTCTGCGACATGATTTGAGGCGCTCGCTTCCGGGTGGTTTTCCGCGGGCTTCGACGGAGCAGGCTCTCAGCCGGTGACCTGCGTTTTCTGGCGCTTCCGCGCTCGCGTACTCGTCCCGGTCAACGCGTTCGAAGGTATTGGGATGGGTGATATTATATCTGGGTTGGACGATCTGTCAAATTCGCATCCGACGGTGCCGGCGGAGAGCCGTCCACGAATAAGGCACGAATGCACGAATTTGGACTTTGAACAACTGGGGAGGTAGCTCCACAGTAAACCGTGGTCATGTGCACCACCTGGCAATCAAGGCTTTTTCGACAGCTGAGCGCCGCCCTCGGTGCACAGGAGATTTCTATAGGGAAGTCAAATATCGGTCTGGCGGATGTGTGAATTGTGCGGGCAGGCGTTTCAGGCGTGACGCGACATAACCGGCGAGCCGTCGACTTGTCGGCAATTAGCCCAGAGCCGGCTGGGTGCGGCGTTGGCCAGAACGCCCTGGCTAAGTCGAAGTGTGAGCCGTCGCGCACCATGGCAAAGGCGATGCGCACCAGTTTGGCGGCGACGACACACACGGCTGCATCATAGGAGCGCTGGTGTTCTTGCCGTTCCTTCAAGAACAACCGGCGGCCCTCAGGGATAAACTGGCTCCACAGTCGGCCGACCAGCCACATCGTGCGGCGGCCGTACTTGGTACCCCGCTGGTGAGATGGGTAGCGCCAGCCGGATGGTTGGCCGATTCGGCGACGGTGGGATCGAAGCCGAACCAGGCGACGACACTGTCAACGGTCGGGAACCAGGCTGGCAACCCCAACTCAGCGAGAAAAGTGCCGATGACGACTGGGCCGAAGTACTTGATCTCGGCCAAGTGGTGGCGGATCGGGAAGTCTGGGGCGGCCAGCGTCGTCTGGATCTGGGTTCCAGCGGGGGTAGGAGGACCGCATGGATGTGTTGGTAAGCCTGCGCCAGCAGTTTGAGGCTGTAGGAACTGTCTTCAGCCGCATAAGGCGTGGCGAAGGTGAAGCGGGCCGACTGCTGGAGCTCGGCGGCGCGTGTGTGATCCAACTTGCCGTGACTGCTCTGGTGGATCAGGGCGGTCAGATCGGTCAGATCACACTGGAGCAAGTGTTGGGGTTGTACCAGTTCGGCTTCCATGAGTGCGACCGCCGTGGCGCAGACCGGATTGGCGAAGAGGGCGTCGAACTCGGGATGCATCTGGTAACGCAGGCAGTGCATACGGTTCTGAATGGCGACTGAGTAGCTGGTCAGGAACTGGTGCAGGCGGCAGTATTCGCGCAAGGAGGCCAGGGGTTCCGGCAAGGTGCGCGTGGCATGTGACTCGCCTTGCTTGAAGACCTTGGTGATGTTGGCGATATTGCCCCGCGATCGTTCCAGTGCTACAATAATTACGATAGAGTTTACACCGAATATTGGAGGCGCACAACATGACCGCATCTCTCCCTACGGCTACCCTGGGTCGCACGGGCCTGGCCGTCACCCGGCTGGGCTACGGCGCGATGGAAATCCGCGGCCCGCGCATCTGGGGCGGCCGCCCCGTCACCGAGGAGCAAGCCCGCACGATCCTGAACGCCGTGCTCGACGCCGGCATCAACTTCATTGACACGTCGAACGACTACGGCCGCAGCGAGGAGTTCATCGGCAAGTATCTTGCGGGCCGCCGCCATGAATTCTTCCTGGCCACCAAGTGCGGCTGTAACGTTACCCGACGCGATGAACACACCGACGACACGCCGCATGTCTGGACACGCGAGAACCTCTTCCGCGGCCTCTACGAGAGCCTGGCCCGCCTGAAGACCGACTACGTAGACATCATCCAGCTCCACAACCCGCCGGCCGATGTCTGCGAACAGGCCGGCCTGGTGGATGCCCTGCGCGAGATGCGCCAACAGGGCAAGGCGCGCTTCATCGGCGTCTCCACCACCCTGCCCCACCTGCCCATCTACCTGAGCTGGGGCGTCTTCGACACCTTCCAGATCCCCTACTCGGCGCTCGAACGAGAGCACGAGGAGTGGATCGCGGCCGTCGGCCAGGCGGGCAGCGGCGTGATCGTGCGCGGGGGCGTCGCGAAGGGCGAACCCGGCGTGGGGTTGGGCCGGACCGACCGCTGGGCGAAGTTCGAGGCCGCGCAGCTCGATGAGCTGCGCGCGCCCGGCGAGTCGCGCACTTCGTTCATGCTACGCTACACCCTGACGCACCCCCACGCGCACACCATCATCGTGGGCACGCTGCACCCGGAGCATCTGGCCGAAAACGTCCAGGCCATCGCCCGCGGCCCGCTTGCGCCTGAGGTGTACGCGGAAGCCAAACGCCGCCTGGCCGAGGTCGGGGTCGTCCCCGCGCCGGCCGCCTGATCTGCCATCACCGGAGAGGACATCGTGCAAGCTCTGCTGATGCATCCCGACGACAACGTCGCAGTCGCCGCCACCGACCTGGTGGCCGGCCAGATGGTCGAAGTTGCCGATGAGACGATCTCTGTAGTCCAGCCGATCCCCTTCGGCCATAAGCTGGCGCGGCGCGCCATCGGTCGCGGGGAGATCGTCATCAAGTACGGCCAGCCGATCGGCCGGGCCGTCGCCGACATTGCCGTCGGTGAGCATGTCCATGTCCACAATATCGAGAGCCTGCGCGGCCGCGGGGATTGGGGCGCGGCCGCCGGCGAGCCGATAGCGGTCGGCCCGGCCGCAGCGTTCAAGCCGAAAACCGCCGCGGTAGACGCGCCGGACGTAGCCCACTTCATGGGCTATCGGCGCAAAGACGGCCGGGCCGGCGTGCGCAATCACCTTCTCGTTATGTCTACCGTTCACTGCGCCAACAGCGTCGTGGACCGCATGGGCCAGGCCCTGCCCGACGTGGTCGCGCTCTCGCACGCCTGGGGCTGTTCGCAACTGGGAGACGACCTGGCGCAGTCGCGTCGCGTGCTGGAGGAGTTCGCCGCCCATCCCAACGTCGGCGCGGCGCTCTTGATCGGCCTGGGCTGCGAGACGATGCCGACGATCGAGATGGGCGAGAAGCTGGCCGGCCTGGGCCTGACCGTCGTGCGCCTGACGATCCAGGAGGAGGGCGGGACGCGGGCGACCTACGGCAAGGCGCTGGGCATCGCACGTGAACTGCTGCAAGATCTGCAACGCGCCCGCCGCGAACCGATTCCCCTCTCCGAGCTGATCGTCGGGCTGGAGTGCGGCGGCTCCGACGGCTGGTCGGGCATCACGGCCAATCCCGCCGTCGGCGTGGCGAGCGATCTGATCGTCGCGGCCGGCGGCACGGTCATCCTGTCAGAGACGACCGAGTTCATCGGCGCAGAACACGTGCTGGCGGCCCGCGCGGTAGATCAGACGATCGGCGAGCGGATCGTCGCGTTTACCCGCGGCCGCGAGGCCGATGCCGCGCGCATGGGGGTGGACATGCGCGGCAGCCAGCCCACGCCCGGCAACATCGCGGGCGGGCTGACCACGATCGAAGAGAAATCGCTCGGCGCGATCGCCAAGGGCGGCAGCACGCTCGTCCAGGAGGCCATTCCCTACGCCCACCGGCCCACCCGGCGCGGCCTGGTGGTCATGGACACCCCCGGCAACGACCCGGAGTCGGTCACCGCGATGGTGGCCGGCGGCGCACAGATCGTCGTCTTCACCACCGGCCGCGGCTCGCCGGCCGGCTGTCCCATCGCGCCGGTGATCAAGGTCGCCACGAACAGCGCCATGTATCGCCGCCTGGCCGACGACATGGATCTCGATGCGGGGACGATCGTGGAAGCGGGCGAACCGCTCGGCCGCGTTGGCCGGCGCATCTTCGATGAGATCATCGCCGTAGCCAACGGCAAGCAAACGGCCGCCGAGATGTGGGGCGCGAAGGAGTTCGCCATCAACGTCATCGGCCCACGGGTATGAGTAGCACAGGATTAATCCTGTGCTACTACGAGTAGCACAAAGTAGCACAGGATTAATCCTGTGCTACTACTGATGCTTTCACCGCAGCTCCCGCACGCGCGGGAAACGCAAGGCCATGAACGCGCCATAGGCCAGCGAGAGCGTGGCGCCCAGGCCGATCGCCAGCGGCGCGCCGATGCGATCGGCCACGACACCGGCTTGCAGGCCGCCCAGCCGCATCGTGCTCTGGGTGGTGAGCGAATAAAGGCTCATCACGCGGCCGCGCATCGAGTCGGGCGTGGATACCTGGATGAGGGTATTCGCCAGCGCGTTTTGCGAGACGAAGCTGAAGCCGACCACGGCCAGACACGCCAGCGACAACACAAACGAACGGGAGAGCGAAAAGACGATCAACGTGGCCGGAAAGATCAGGTTGCCGGCGGTCAACATGCGGCCCCGCCGCGCGCTGTCGGGCAGCGAAGCAATGATCAGAGCGCCGATCAACGCGCCGATGCCCACCATCGTCAGCAACATGCCCAGCGGCAGCGCTTCGGGCGTCTGGCAACGCAAAAACGGCAGGGGGCCATAACAGAGCGCCTGCACGACGGGCCCGGCGCTCTGGCGCAACACATCGTTGGCAAAGACGGGCATCAGCGTGCTATAGGGCATGGAGAGGAAAGAGCTGACCGCCACCAGGCTCATCAGCACCAGGAGCGTCTGCTGTCGGGCCACGTAGCCGATTCCTTCGGCCATGTGGCGCGCCAGGCCGACGGTAGCCGGCGCCGATGAGCGCGGCAGGTTGCGCATCAACAGCAGGCTGCCGATCACGGCGACGAAGGTGAGCGCGTTGATGAGAAACGCCAGCCCCTCGCCCGTGGCGGCCACCACCACCCCGGAGAGGGCCGGGCCGAGCGCGCGGGCGCCGTTGAAGAGCGCCGAATTCAGGCCGATGGCATTGGTCAGGTCCTCCTTGCCCTCGACCATGTCCACCGTGAAAGCCTGGCGGGCCGGCAGGTCCACGGCCTGCAGCGCGCCGAGGAGGAACGCCAGCGCGTAGACATGCCATACGCGCACGGTTCCGCTCAAGGTGAGGCCGGCCAAAAGCAGCGCCTGGAGCAGCATGCCGGTCTGCGTGCCTAGGATCACCATGCGCTTGGGGAAGCGATCGGAAAGCGAGCCGCCCCAGAGCGCCAACGGCAACAGAGGGATCAGGCCCATGAAGTTGATCATCCCCAGCGCGGCCGCCGAACCGCTGAGCCGATAGACAAGCAACTGTTGGGCCATGGTTTGCATCCAGGTGCCGATCAGAGAGATGCCCTGGCCGAAGAACCAGAGACGATAATTGCGATGGCGCAACGCGCGAAAGGTGCCGGCCCGTGCGGCCGCTCTGTCAATCACTGAAACAGAACCTCCTGCGGAGATGACCATCATGGCGACAACCGACGATAACCCGATTTCGCTTGCACCGAAGCCTTTGCCTACGGAGTTCGCGCCGGCCGAGCGCGACCGGCCAGAAACAACGGCCGCGCAGGCCGAGCGCTTCCTGACCAACTGTCCAGACCTGCAGACGATCCTGGATGCCGTGCCCGATATCGTGATCGCGCTCAACCGGCAGCGCCAGATCGTCTTTGCCAACCGGAGCGCCCTCGCCCTGACCGGCCGCCAGATGACGCAGTTGCTCGGCTTGCGCCCCGGCGAGGCCCTGAACTGCATCCATGCCTACGAGAGCGAGGGTGGCTGCGGGACCACGGCCTTTTGCAGCACGTGCGGCGCGGTGCGCGCCATCCTGGCCAGCCAACGCGGCCAGGCCAATGTAGAGGAGTGCCGGATCCTGGTGCGCAACTCGAACGATGCGCTTGACCTGCGCGTGTGGGCCGTGCCCTATCAGATGAACGGCGAAAGGCTGACGATCTTCACGATCCAGGACATCCGGGATGAAAAGCGGCGCTCTGCGCTGGAGCGCGTCTTCTTCCACGACGTGCTCAACATCGCCGGCGCGATCAGCTTCGCCGCGCAGATCATCCGGGAGGCGAAGCCGATGGAGCTACAGGAGCTGCCCGAGCTGCTGAACACGATGACCGAACAACTCATCGAAGAGATCAAGGCGCAGCGCGATCTGCTCAACGCCGAGAATCACGAGCTGGTCGTCCATCCGGAGGCCATCGACGCGCAGGCGCTGCTGCACGCGCTGGTTGCAAGCTATCGCCAGCACCAGGTGGCTCAGGGCCGCACCATCCAGCTTGCGCTGCCGTCTGAACCGGCCACGATCGTCAGCGATCCGACCCTGTTGCGCCGCGTGTTGGGCAACATGCTGAAGAACGCGCTGGAGGCCACTCCGGCAGGTGGAACGGTCACGGTTGGGTATCGGCCGGCGGAAGACGAGATCGAGTTTTGGGTACACAACCCCACGGCTATGCCGCGCGACGTCCAGCTCCAGGTGTTCCAGCGCTCCTTCTCCACCAAGGGCCGGGGCCGCGGCCTGGGCACCTACAGCATGAAGCTGTTGAGCGAATGCTACCTCGGTGGCCGCATCACCTTCAATTCCTCCCCCGCCACCGGCACCACCTTCCGGGCCACCTATCCCCGCACCCTCCCAATCCCCAATCCCTAATCCCCTCCCCCCACCTCCTCGCGCACCCGGCGGCCGCCCTCCAACAACAACCCGACCTCCGCGCCGACCGTAACGAAGCGGAAGCCGGCCTCCAGCCAGCGTCGGGCCTCGGCCACGCTGTAGGTATGGATGCCCGGCACCTTGCCCACCTTCCGACACGCCTCCAACACGCGCAGGATGGCGGCCGAATGCGGCTCGGAGCCGCGCTGCGTGCCCAAGGAAGCGGCCAGGTCCGTCGGGCCGACCCAACAGCCGTCCACCCCGTCTACCGCCAGGATCTCTTCGGCGCGCGCCACGGCCTCGGCCGTCTCGATCTGCACGGCCAGGTAGACCTGCTCATCTATCCAGCTTCCGTAGCCGCTCCCGTGATACTCCGCCAGGGTGAAGCCATAAGAGCGGCCACCGACCGGAGGAAAGCGCACGGCATAGGCCGCCGCGGCGGCGTCCGCGGCCGAGTTGACCATCGGCACGACGATCCCCAGCGCGCCGCGATCGAGCATGCGGCCGATGGCATAGAAATCGTTTTTGCGCACCCGCGTAAAAGGCACCCTGCCTTCCAGCGTGATCGCCTGAAACGCGTGCAACGAAGTCGTATCATCCCAGTTGCCGTGCTGATTGTCCACCAGCACAAAATCGAATCCCGCGCGGGCCAAAAAGCCCGCCACCACGGCCGACCCCAAGCTCGACACGATGCCGATGGCCGGCCGGCCGCCAAGCAGACGCTGTTTGACCGTGTTGACCTTCATGATGGCTCCGCTCCTTTTTTGAAGCTCGCGGTCCGACGCTCACATGTCCGGTACCGCGGCGACGTCCCCTCATGCCCTGGCAAAGACAACCAACGCCTCGCGGCGCAGAGAAAGACGCACAACATCCCCGATCTGAAGATTGAGCCGAGCATAAGTGTAAGGACCGTGATGGACTTCGATCTCGTGGCCGTTGCTCAGCCGGACGCGCAGAACACGGCCGCCCGGCACCAGGCGACCGGCCACCACCTGGCCGGTCGCCTGATTATAGCGAATGGCATCCACCAGCGGCCGGTCGGGGTAGAGCACCTTGACATCTTCCGGCCGCACGTAAGCGGTCACAAACGTGCCGGCCGCGATGTCCTGCGGCCCGGCGATCAGCTCCAGGCCGTCCCAATCCAGCACCAGGCCATCGGGGCGGACGGCGAGCACCCTGGCGCGAAAGATGTTCGGGATGCCCATCACCTGCGCCACCTGCGCGCTGGCCGGATAGCGAAACACCTGCTCGATGGGGCCGACCTGTTCCACGCGGCCATCGCGCATCACCGCCAGCCGCTGGCCCAGCGCGAACGCGTCTTCCAGCCGGTGGGTCACATAGATCACCGCCAGGCCGAATTCCCGTTGCCAGGCGGCCAGCTCGATTTGCAGATGTTGCCGCATGCCGGCATCCAGGGCCGAAAACGGCTCATCCAGCAGGAGCACAGCCGGCCGCGCGGCCAGGGCGCGCGCAATAGCCACCCGCTGCTGCTGGCCGCCCGACAGCTCATGCGGGTAGCGATCGGCCAGGTGCGCCAGGTTCATGCGCTCCAGCAACGCGCGCGCCTGCACCGGCGCTGCCGCGCCGCGCAGGGGAAACCCCACGTTTTGTAAGACGGTCAGATGAGGAAAGAGCGCGTACTGCTGAAAGACATAGCCGATGCGCCGCTGCCGCGCCGGCACGTTGATCGGCGAGCCGCCGTCCCGCCGGAAGAGGACCCGGCCATCCAGGACGATCTGGCCGCGCTCCGGCGTGATCAACCCGGCAATCGCGTTGAGGGTAGTCGTCTTGCCCGAACCCGACGGCCCGAACAGCACCAACACCTCGACGCCGACCGCCAGTTGGACGTGCAGCCGGAAACCCGCGCGTTGCAGCACGAAATCGGCCGTCAGCCGCGGGGACGCGCTTGCCTGTCCGCCGGTCGTCATGTGCGCCCCTGCTCCTCACCTGGTGGGAGTTGGGCCGAAGCAGGCCGCCGCGGCTGCTCGAACTGCCGCACCGCCCACAGGCTAAGCAGCGCCAACCCCGTCATCAGAAGCACCATCCGGTTGGCCGCGGCATAATCCCGGTTTTGCACCGCGTCATAGATGGCCAACGGCAGCGTCTGCGTGCGGCCGGGAATGTTGCCGGCTACCATCAGCGTCGCGCCGAACTCGCCCAGCGCCCGCGTGGCCGCCAGCACCAGCCCGGCCAGGATGCCGCGCCGGGCCAGCGGCAGGGTCACCCGCCACAACACCGCCGGCTCCGACAAGCCCAGGGTGCGGGCGGCGTTTTCCAGCGTGGGATCCACCCCGGCGAGCGCCGCGCGCGCGGATTGCACGAGCAGCGGCAAGCCCACGACAGCCGAGGCAATGGCCGCGGCCACCCATGTGAACAGCACGCGCCAGCCGAACAGCTCGACGACCGGACTGCCGCGGCCTAGCGCCAGGAGCAGATAATAGCCCACCACCGTAGGGGGCAACACCAACGGCAGATTGACCAACACCTCAACCAGCATGGCCCCGCGAAAGCGCCGCCGCGCCAGCAGCAGCGCCAGCGGCAATCCCGCCGCCAACATCAGCACGGTCGCCGCGGCGGTCACCTGGAGCGAAAGGAGGAGCGGATGCCAGCTCATCGGATCGCCTCGGCTAACGGAGCGGCTCCTCGTCGGGCAGGACGAAGCCATATTTGCGCATGATGGGCCGACCTTGCGGCCCGTTGACGAACGCGGCGAAGGCGCGGGCCGCGGCCTCCTGCCGCGTGCCTTGCACCACCGCCAGCGCCTGATCGAGCGGCGCGTGCAGTTCCTGCGGGATCAACGTCCAGCGGCCCGCGACGCCCGAGCCGGCGGCCGCGGGCACGCTGAGGGAAAGCGCCACGATCGCCGCGTCCACGTTGCCCGTCTCCGCGTATTGCAGCGCCTGGCGCACATTCTCGCCCAGCACAAGTTTCGGCTGCACCGCCTCCCACACGCCGGCCGCCTGCAGCGCCTGCCGGGCGGCCACGCCATAAGGCGCGTGATCGGGATTGGCGATGGCAATGCGTTGCACTTCGGGCCGCGCCAGATCCGCCAGCCCGGCTAGCTGCAAAGGGCTATCCGCGCGCGTCCACAGGACGATGCGGCCGCGGGCATAAACCTGGATCGTATCGGGCAACACCAGCCCCTTCGCCGCCAGATCTTCCACAAAGCCGATGTCGGCGGCCGCCAGCAAATCCACGGCCGCGCCATGCTCGATCTGCTGGGCAAGCTGGCCGGTCGAGCCGAAGTTGAAGACCACCCGTTGGCCGGTCGCGGCCTCGAACCGCGGGGCAATCTCCTGAAAGGCATACGTCAGATCGGCCGCGGCCGAGACGGTCAGCGGACCGGCCGCAGGCCGGCATCCGGCCATCAACGCGAGCAGCAACAGGACGATCGAGGCCAAACCCAGGCCGCTTCGAACAGACATTGCACGCATAGCTTTCCGCAACAAAGCAGATTGTAGGTCAGGTTGGCCGCGAAGTCAAACGGATTGCCCCCTTGCATTCCGCCGCCGGGCCCGGTATAATCCCTTCCACACGACCGTCTCAAGACCGAAAGACATGCCAAGGAGACCGACATGACACCCATCAGAACCCTCGGCATTTTGACCGGCGGCGGCGATGTGCCGGGCCTGAACCCTTGCATCAAGGCCGCGGTAGATCGGGCCGTAGATGAGGGCTACGAGGTGCTGGGATTCCGCCGCGGCTGGGCCGGGCCGCTCAACATCAACCCCAACGATCCCTCGGAGGACTGGCGCTGGGTGATGCGCCTGAACAAGGCCGTAGTGCGCAAGATAGACCGCTCCGGCGGCACCTTCTTGCACACCTCGCGCATCCGGCCCTCGGCCGTGCGGCCCAAGGAGCTGCCGGCCTTCCTGCAGGATGTCGCCACCTTTACCGCGCCGGCCGAGCCCGGCGCCGAACCGACCGCCGATCTCACCCCGCATGTGTTGCGCGTGCTCGAATACCTGAAGGTGGACGGGCTGATCGCCATCGGCGGCGACGACACGCTGAGCTATGCGGCCCGGCTACACCAGGAAGGCTTCCCGATCGTCGGCATCCCCAAGACGATGGACAACGATGTCTACGGCACGGACTATTGCATCGGCTTCAGCACCGCCATCACCCGCAGCGTGGACTTCATCACCGCGCTGCGCACCCCCACCGGCTCCCACGAGCGGATCGCGGTCATCGAGCTGTTCGGTCGCAATTCCGGCGAGACGACCCTCTTCGCCGCGTACCTGGCCAACGTGGATCGCGCGATCATCCCCGAAGTGCCCTACGACATCGAACGCCTGGCGGCCCTGCTGCTGGAAGACAAGCGAGCCAACCCGAGCAACTATGCCATCCTGGCGATCTCCGAGGGTGCCGCGCCGATCGGCGGCGCTACGGTGGAGCGCGGGGAGCCGGACGCCTACGGCCATCGCAAGCTGGGCGGGATCGGCGCGCAGGTGAGCGAGGACCTCAAGCGGCTCACGGGCGAGGAGTACATCTACCAGCAGCTCGGCTACCTGATGCGCTCCGGCGCGCCCGATTCGCTCGACCGCATGGTGGCCCTTTCCTACGCCAATCTGGCCACCGATCTGATCTCCAAAGGGCGCTCGGGGCGCATGGTCGCCCTGCGCGACGGGAAATACACCCACGTGCCGCTCAGTACGGTGGTCTCAGGCCTCAAGCGGGTGGACGTGGATGAGATGTACGATCGGGCGCACTACCGACCCAAAGTGACCGACATGCTGGGAAAGCCGATGTTTCTTTACTGAAGCAAGCCGGAAAGAGCCGACAAGCGGGGCATTGGCGGCCGGTGCAACGGTCCGCCAATGCCCCGGATGGCTGCACGTCAACTCCACAGGCGGTCCCAGGAGCGCTCGTTATCCCACGCGTCGGTCGGCGTGTCGAAGAAGATCGGCGCGGCGGGATTGAGATGCGCCCGGAACAGCTCCTCGTTGATGCCGTCGAAGCCTAGGCCGGGCGTTTCGGGCACGGCGATGTAGCCGTCCTGCACCAGCGGCTTCGGCAGCCCCGTCACCAGATCATCCCACCAGGGCACGTCCCAGGCGTGATTCTCCAACACCAGGAAGTTCTCGGTGGCCGCAGCGCAATGGACGCTGGCGAGGGTCGCGATGGGCGAAGCGGCCATGTGCATGGCCATGGCCACGCCGTGCTCCTGCGCCAGGTCGCCGATCTTCTTGGTCTCCAGGATGCCGCCCGAGGTGGCCAGATCGGGATGGATGACCGATACGGCCCGCGCCTCGAGCAACGGCTTGAAGCCCTCCTTCAGATAGATGTCCTCGCCGGTGCACAGCGGCGTGCGCACCGCGCGCGCCAGCGCCACGTACTGGTCGGTATACTGCCACGGCAACATATCCTCGTACCAGGCCAGGGTGAAGCGATCGAGCGCCTGGCCGATCCGGATGCACGATTCCAGCCCGATGTGGCCGAAATGGTCGGCCGCCAGCGGCACCTCGTAGCCGATCACCTCGCGCACGGCCTCTACATACGCCGCCAGATGGGCGATCCCCTTCGCCGTCACCTGGATCCCCGTGAAGGGGTGTTGCACGTGGGTCGTCGCCAACATGCCGGGCGGCGCGCTCAACGCGCCCGGCACATCGCGCAACAGCCCGATCCCCACATCCATCTTCAGGAACTTGTAGCCCGCCTCCATCCGCTCCTTCAGCCGCCGGCCCATCTCCGTGCCGTCGGGCACGGTAGGGGTGTCGCAATAGCACAGGATCCGGTCGCGAAACTTGCCGCCCGCCAGTTGATAGGCCGGCACGCCGTAGGCCTTGCCAGCCAGGTCCATCAGCGCCATCTCGACGGCCGCCACCCCGCCGGCCTGCCGCGCGTGATGCCCGAACTGCTTGATCTTGCGGAAGATCTTGTCCACATTGCATGGATTCTCGCCCAGAATGCGGCTCTTGAGGAGCAGCGCATAGCTGGCGCTGGCGCCGTCACGCACCTCGCCGTAGCCCGAGATCCCCTGATTGGTGTCTATGCGGATGATCGTGCTGCGGAACGGCGCGCCGACGATGTTCGCGATGCGCATATCGGTGATGCGCAGGGCCGAAGGACGGGAAAAAGTGTTCACATGTGCTTCGAGACTGTCTGTCATGGTGCATCTGACTCTCAGGTAAGGTTTGTCCTGGCCTATCACACCCGCAAAAACTGCGCGGCATCCAGGACGAAGACGGTCGCAGCGTAAAAAGGCAGGCCGCTTTCCACCGGCCGCGCCTCGAGGCGCGACCGACAGCCCGCCTGAATGATCCCCAGCACGTCGTCTACCTGCCCGGCTTCCACGCCGACGAGCAGGGTGACGTTGCCCCGGCGCAAGAAGCCGCCGGCCGTGTTCAGCCCCGTGACCCGATAGCCGGCCGCCATCATCCGGTCGGCCACCGGGCCGGCATCCTCGCTCTGCAAGACGGCGATCAACACCGACATGGCGGCCGGGCTCGCCGCCGATCCGGCCGGCGGCGGGAACGTCCGATCGGTGGCCGGCGGGGCCGAGCCGCCGCGCAGGCGCACGAAGCGGCGTACCGGCACCACGAAGACGACCGCGCCGCCGATCGTCACCTCCAGCGGCATGACCACCGCCAGCGAAGCGTGCGGCGCCTCGATCTGCGGCAACGCGTTCAGGAACGCCTGGCGGGTCTTGCACGTGGCGCGCAAGACCTCCAGCACCGGCTCCACCTGGTCATCCTCCACGCCCACCAGCATCGTGGCATTGCCGCGCGCCAGAAAGCTGCCCACCGAGTTGATCCGTGTGAACCGGAACCCTTTCTTGATCAGTTGTTCTCCGAGCACATCGGCATCTTCGGCCTGCACGATGGCGATCAGAAGTTGCATCGCCCCACCTCCCTCTCTTCTGAATCAGGCGGCCTTGAACACCTTGGGCGGCACCAGCCATTGCAGTTCGCCGACCAGATCGGGCCCGGAGGACAGTTCGACACAGGCAAAGCCGGCCTTCGCCATCCTGACGCGGCCGCCGGTCACCGCGGCGATGACATCCGAGAAATCGGGCTCGTGCCCCACCAGCAGCAGATCGCGGCCGGGGTGCTGTTCGATGAGGGCTCGCAACTGAGGAAGAGCGAAGCCGGGCGCCAGGCGGGGTTCCACCGCGACCGCCGTGCCCAATGCCCGGCCGAGGATCTCGGCCGTCTGCGCAGCGCGACGCAATGGGCTGGTCAACACGATCGCATCGAGCCGCAGCCGGCCGATCCTCTGCGCAACGACTTGCATCTCCGCGATCCCCTTCTCGGTAAGAGGCCGCTCCGAGTCGGGGCCCTGCCATGTCGGCCAGTTTGCTTCGCCATGGCGCAAGAAGTAAATTCGCATCCGAGCCCTCCTGCGGTATAATGACCATGTGGCGCCATTCTACCACGGAATCGCGTGAAGGCGAAGATCGGAGGACCCATGATCAAGATCGGCACTTCGGGCTTTTCCTATCCCGACTGGGTGGGGCCGGTCTATCCCCCCGACCTGCCGTCGCGGGAACATCTGGCCTTCTACGCGGCCGAATTCCCGACCGTCGAGATCAACATGACCTATTACCGCATCCCCGACCGCCGGACTGTGGACGGCTGGATTCGCCGCACGCCCGCCGACTTCCTGTTTGCGGTGAAGGCGTTCCAGGGGTTAACCCATGAGCGCGAGCAGCCGGATTTTGCCACTTTCGTCGCTGCGCTGCGGCCACTGGTCGCGGCGCAACGACTGGCCTGTGTGCTGGCGCAATTCCCCTACTCGTTCCACCCCGATCCGGCGAACCGCGCTTATCTGGGCCGGCTGCGCGACGGCCTGGCCGATCTGCCTGTGGTGATCGAATTTCGGGATGCGGCATGGGTGCAGGAGAGCACCGTCGCACTCTTGCGCCGGTTGAACCTGGGCTTCTGCAGCGTGGACGAGCCGCGGCTCCCGGGCCTGATGCCGCCGATCGCGGTCGCCACGGGGCCGGTGGCGTATGTGCGCTTCCACGGCCGCAACGCCGCGCGCTGGTACGACCATCAGGAAGCCTGGCAGCGCTACGACTATACTTATTCCCTGGACGAGCTGCGGGAGTGGGTGCCCAAGCTGCGAGAGCTCGACCGCGCGGCGCCCCTCACGCTGGTCTATTTCAACAACCACCACAACGGCCAGGCCGTGCGCGCCGCGCGCGACCTGAAGCAGTTGCTGCTATGGCCGTAATTGCCTACCTCACCTCTCCCCCTGCCCCTTCCCCTCTCCTGGCCGAAGGCCAGGAGAGGGGAAGGGGCAATAATGGGGGTTTGGAGGCGGCGGCTTCGCCGCCGCCTCCAAACCCCTCTTTGCTTTCCTCCTCTCCCCCGAAACGGGGGAGAGGGGGAAAAGGGGAGTGAGGGGGTCAAAATGAGTCTGCTATAGCCCGATTGAATGAGCATATGATGTCAAAGCATCAGATATCCATCATCGCGGCCGGAATGGGCGCACTCGCTACCGCGGGCCTGCTCGGAGTCCTCTTCGTCGCGCATCAGATCGCGCCGGATATCCCCTTTCCGGCCTTCGCCGTCACCGATCTGATCATCCGGCTGGCGCCGGGCGCAGTGGCGACGGCCGGCATCGAGCGCCTGGGCGAATGGGCGCGGCCCATCTTGCGTTGGGTCGGCGCGCTCATCGTCATCTGCACCGGCGGCGGCCTGGCCGCGCTGGCCGACGCCTTGCGCACGCGGCCGGCGGCCTGGATCAGAGCGGCCGGGCTGGCGGTCGGCGCGTTCTTCTTGACCGTTGCCGTGCGGACGGCCGCCGGCCCCGATCTGCCGGTCGGCCCGGCCTCGTGGGCCGCCTTGCTGGCGAGTTACGTGGCCTGGGCCTCGGCCGTCGTCTGGGCCGTGGGGCGGGTGGCCGGGGAAAGTGCGCAGGGCGATGCCGCGCAGGCCACGCTCACCAGACGCGGCTTTCTGATCGGCTTTGCGGCCGCGGCCGGCGGGCTGGCGGCCGGCG
>JBBIKA010000022.1:16649-29653 GCA_037445695.1 Chloroflexota bacterium | reverse complement strand
AGCACCCCCGCTCTCCCCTGAAAGGGGAGAGCGGGGGCCGGGGGGTGAGAGAGGTCAGGCGGCCAAAAAAGTAGATTCCTGATGTCGGAGAGGCTATTTTTCAGATCAGTCAGGAGGATACCATGCCCAAAATGATGAAGGCGCTGGTCAAGAAGGAGGCCCGGCCCGGCCTGTGGCTGGAGGAAGTGCCGGTGCCCGAGATCGGCATCAACGACGTGCTGATCCGCGTGCTCAAGACGGCCATCTGCGGCACCGACATCCATATCTGGAAGTGGGACCCCTGGGCGCAGAGGACGATCCCTGTGCCGATGGTCATCGGCCACGAGTTCGTCGGCCAGGTGGTGGCCTTCGGCAGCAACGTGCACGATGTGCAGATCGGCGAGATCGTCTCGGGCGAGGGGCATCTCGTGTGTGGCCGCTGCCGGAATTGCCTGGCCGGCCGACGCCACCTGTGCAAAGACACCAAGGGGATCGGCGTCAATCGGCCGGGCGCGTTCGCCGAGTATCTGGCCCTGCCGGTGACCAACGTCTGGCACGCCGACCCGCGCATCCCGCTCGACATCCTGGCGATCTTCGATCCGTTCGGCAACGCCACCCATACCGCGCTCTCGTTCAGCGTCCTGGGCGAGGACGTGCTGATCACCGGCGCCGGGCCGATCGGGGTCATGGCGACCGCCATCGTCAAGCACGCGGGCGCGCGCTTCATCGTCACGACCGACATCAATCCCTATCGCCTGGAGCTGGCCAAGAAGATGGGCGCCACGGTGGCGCTCGACGTGCGCACCCGGCGCATCGCCGATGTCCAGAAGGAGCTGGGCATGACCGAGGGCTTCGACGTCGGGCTGGAAATGTCGGGCAGCGGCGAGGCGTTCAAAGAGATGCTGGCCAACATGTGCCACGGCGCCAAGATCGCGCTCCTGGGCATCCCCTCGGCCGAACTGGCCATTGACTGGAACACGGTCATTTTCAACATGCTCACTATCAAGGGCATCTACGGCCGCGAGATGTTCGAAACTTGGTATTTGATGCAGTCCATGATCCAGACCGGCCTGGATATCAGCCCGGTGATCACCCACCGCTTCCATTACACCGAGTTCGAGCAGGCGTTCGAGGTCATGGCGTCGGGCAATTCCGGCAAAGTGATTTTGAACTGGGCGGAGTAGCACGACTGAGATCGGGGAGGACGCCATGAAATGGGCCTGGAAGATCGGCGAATTCGCGGGGATCGGCGTGTACATGCACGCCACGTTTCTACTGTTGATCGGCTGGGTGGCGGTGAACGGCTGGCTGGTCGGCCGGACGCCGGCCGCCGCGCTCGGCGCGGTGGCGTTCATCCTGGCGCTCTTCCTGTGCGTGGTGCTCCACGAGTACGGCCATGCGTTGACCGCGCGGCGCTACGGCATCAAGACGCGGGAGATCACGCTGTTGCCCATCGGCGGCGTGGCTCGGCTGGAGCGCATGCCCGATGAGCCGCGGCAAGAGCTGTGGGTGGCGCTGGCCGGCCCGGCCGTGAACTTCGCCATCGCCGCGCTGCTCGTGGTGGGGCTGCTGGCCACCGGCACCTGGCGCTCCTTCAACCTGGCACGCTTGGGCGACAGCTCGTTCCTCGGCCGACTGCTCTCCATCAACCTCTCGCTGGCGCTCTTCAACCTGATCCCGGCCTTTCCCATGGACGGCGGCCGCGCGGTGCGCGCGCTGCTGGCCACGCGGCTCGAATACACCCAGGCTACCCATATCGCGGCGACGTTGGGCCAGGCGATCGCGCTTGTATTCGGCTTCATCGGCCTCTTCACCAACCCCCTGCTCGTCTTCGTCGCGCTGTTCGTCTGGATGGGGGCCGGGCAAGAGGCCAACGTGGTCCAGGCCCGCTCGGCGCTCGGCAACATCCCCGTCACCCGCGCCATGTTGACCGACTTCCAGACCGTTTCGCCCTACGACCGGCTGGCGCGGCCGGTGGCGCTCATCCTGGCCGGCTCACAGCACGATTTTCCGGTGGTAGATGAAGGGATCGTGCGCGGCATCCTGACCCGCAACGACCTCTTGCAGGCGCTGCAACAGTACGGCCAGGACGCCCTGGTGGGCGACGTGATGCGCCGCGACGTGCGCTTCGCCGACGCGTTCGAGATGCTGGAGGCCGTCTCCGAGCGCCTGCAAGAGTGCAGTTGCCACACCATGCCGGTCCTGCGCAACGGCGAGCTGATCGGCCTGGTGACGATGGAGAACATCGGCGAGTTTCTGGTGATCCAGAGCGCGCTCGAAAAGGCGCGGCGCCGCTAGAGAGGCCGGCCCATGATCCGCACCGTTCCTGAAACCACCGGCGAGGGCATCGAGCTCTATATCCGCACTTACTATTCTCTCCTGCGCAGCTCCGGCGATGTGCGCATTCGTTCGCTGGAAGAGACGCACGAAGGGATGCGCTCGAGCCTGCATCTCGGCGCGGAGTCGCCCGATTTCGACGCTTCGGCCTTCCTCTATGCCGCGTTGCGCCTGCCCGACTGCATCTATCAGGCCCGGCGGGTGGTGATGGGCCAATCGGCGGATGTGTTTCGCCGCGGGGGGCTGGGCGACATCTCAGGATGGCGCCGGGTAGACGCGCGGGCGCGGCGCCGACGCATGCAGTTCGACGGCCAAGAGACGATCGCGGCGTTCGTGTCCAGCGTCTCGGACATTGACGATCTGATCCCCTGTCTCACCGCCTATCAGATCGAATGGAACAAGCTGCATCGTCGGCTGAGCGCTACCCAGATCGGCCAGGCTCTGGCGGCCGGCGCATGCCGGGCCACGGAGGCGCTCGCGGAGGTGCAGAGCGCGCTGGGCCTGAGCCCGGAGGATTTCGACCGGCTGCAGCAGGTGTGGGGCAAGGAGTTCGCTGAGCGCGTGCAGGAGATCGCGCGGCGGCCGCTGGACATTCGCGTGACCTCGCTGGCGCGCGGGTTCAACGACTATCGCCGGGCGGTCGAGAACTGGTGGGACGGCCTGGTCCACTCGGTCCAACCTCTCGATCCAGGTGCCCGGCCCGTTTATTTCGTTTCAAGCAACCCGCATAGCATTGCGAACTTGCTCAACGGCTACGCCTCTCGCCAGCGCGAGGAGCTTGTGCGCTTCGTGCTAGAGACGAACATCGAAGGGCTGGCCGATGAATGGCACCGGCTGGCGGCGCGCGAAGATGGCGCAGGCCAGATGAACTTCCTCTATTACGTCCAACGCGCCTACCTGCGGGACCGGCCCGACCAGGCCCGCACGCTCGCCGCGGCCGAGCAGGAGGTGGGCATCCATCGCTACGACGAGCCGCACACGCTCGACATCAGCGCGCAGGTGATCGAGCTGAGTCGGCTCGACCCGCGGCGCCTGGACGCGCGCGTGCAGTTGCCCGGCCTCGCGGCCTTGGCGCACAGCCGCGCGCTGATCATCAACGTGGACTATCCGCTGGGCTTCGCCGCCTATCACCTGCTCTCGCAGGTGGCTTCGGCCGCCGCCGACCTGATGGGCGTCTATGTCATGGGTAAGTCCGCCACCCTCAACGGCCGCGTGGGCGATGTCATGATTCCCAACGTGGTCTACGACGAGCATTCGCGCAATACCTTTCTCTTCAAAAACTGCTTTCTGGCCCAGGACGTGGCGCCTTACCTGCTCTACGGCACGGTGTTCGACAACCAGAAGGCGGTTACGGTGCGCGGCACGTTCTTGCAGAACCGGGAGTTCATGAGCGTCTTCTACCGCGAAGGGTACACCGATCTGGAGATGGAGGCCGGCCCCTACCTGAGCGCGGTATACGAGGACATCTACCCTCAGCGCTATCCGGTGAACGAAATCGTCAACCTGTTCATCAATGCGCCCTACGACATTGGGCTGCTGCACTACGCATCCGACACGCCCTATAGCCGGCGACAGAGCTTGTTGAGCAAGAGCCTGAGCTATTTCGGCGTAGATGCCACCTATGCTTGCAGCGTAGCCCTCTTGCGGCGCATCTTAAAGGTCGAGATCGGCCGAATGACAACGAACGAAATGAAGATCAACGCATAACGAGGAGAGACCATGTCGTTTCCACAAAGTTTTCTCTGGGGCGCGGCGACCGCGTCGTACCAGATCGAGGGCGCGGCATTTGAAGACGGCAAGGGGTTGTCGGTATGGGATATGTTCTGCCGGCAGCCGGGCGCAGTGTGGAACGGCCACACCGGCGAGGTCGCCGCCGATCACTACCATCGCTATCGCGCGGACGTGGCCCTGATGAAGGAGATCGGCCTGCAGGCTTACCGCTTCTCCATCTCCTGGCCGCGCGTCCTCCCGGCCGGCACCGGCGCGGTCAATCCGGCCGGCCTGGACTTCTACGACCGGCTGGTGGACGAGCTGTTGGCCGCGGGGATCGAGCCATGGGTCACCCTGTTCCATTGGGATTACCCCTACGAGCTGTTTTGTCGTGGCGGCTGGCTGAACCCCTACAGCTCCGACTGGTTCGCCGACTATACGGCGGTGGTGGTCGGCCGTCTCTCCGACCGGGTGCGCCACTGGATGACCCTCAACGAGCCGCAATGTTTCATCGGCCTGGGGCATCGGGACGGCGTCCATGCGCCCGGCCTGAAGCTGGATTGGGCCGAGGTGTTGAGGGGATGGCACAACAGCCTGCTGGCGCACGGCAAGGCGGTGGCGGCCATCCGGGCGCACAGCAAGACGGCCGCAGTAATCGGCGCGGCGCCTACGGGCTTCATCGCGCATCCCGCGAGCGACTCGCCGGCCGACATCGCGGCGGCGCGACAGGCCACCTTCACCGTGCACGAGCAGACGCTGTGGAACCATCACATGTTCTATGACCCGATCTACAAGAAGGAGTATCCGCCGGAAGCGGCCACGGTCTTCGGCAAGGCGCTGCCGCAGATCGGCCCGCGGGACATGGACATCATCGGCCAGCCGATAGACTTCACGGCCTTCAACTACTATCAGGGGAGGGCCATTCGCGCCGGCGAAGACGGCCGGCCCGAGGTGGTGCCGCACCCCGTAGGCATGGCGCTGACCCTCTCCCACTGGCCCGTGACGCCGCAGGGGCTGTATTGGGGACCGAAGTTTCTTTATGAGCGCTACGGCAAGCCGATCTACATCACCGAAAACGGCTGCTCGGGGATGGATTGGGTGGCGCTGGACGGCCGGGTGCACGACCCGGCGCGGATTGATTTCACCCGCCGCTATCTGCGAGAGCTGGGCCGAGCGATTGCCGATGGCGTGGACGTGCGCGGGTACTTCCACTGGTCCATCATGGACAACTTCGAGTGGGCCGAAGGCTATAAGCAACGCTTTGGCCTGATCTATGTGGATTACGAGACCCAGAAGCGCACTCTGAAGGATTCGGCGTACTGGTACCGCGAGGTGATCGCCGGCAACGGCGCGAATCTGTAGCGATTGAGGAGAGGCGTCTCAGCCATTCCGGCTGTAGTGGGCCTCCACCCCTGACCCCGCCCCCGCTTGCGGGGGTGGGGAATCCCTCTGAAAGGGATGTTTTGGCCGCCTTCGGCGGCCAAAACATCCCGTGATCAGTTTCGGCCCTAACCCCTCACCCCTCTTTCCTGCGATTAGGGCGTGGCATGCCACGCCCCTACTGACCCCCCGGCCCCCTTCCCTGCGAGGACAACCTAACCCCCCGGCCCCCTTCCCTGCGAAGGAAGGGGGCGTCGCGTCGTCACTCCCCTCCCCTCTCCCGCTCGCCTGACGGCGGCGGGAGAGGGGAGGGGTAGGAAAAAAGGGTTTTGCGGTGGGCGGCGCAGCCGCCCGCCGCAAAACCCATCCTTTATTCCCCCCTCTCCCCTTGGCCTGCGGCCAAGGGGAGAGGGGGGCGGGGGGTGAGGGGCAAAAAATCGGCAGGCAGGGGAGGGGCTGGGGGAGGGGTCTCCCCGTGTAGGGGAGGGGTCGGGAGAGAGGCGAGACCGGTAGTTACGCTTAGTCCCCCAAAACCATCTACACATATTTGACAAACAATCTACAATCTTGTATACTCCTCCTCAGTCAATGCAACGGAGGAACACATGAACACACAAACCCGGTCGGCTGCCCGGCGCACCGACGTGCTGGCCCTATGGGCCGGCATCCTTTTCAGCTTCATCTTCACCGGCGTTATCTGGCTGGCGGGGCGGTGGCTGGCCAATGTGCCGCACCTGCCCGACAGTGGCGCGTCGTGGTACTACTGGCGGCTGGTCGAGACGACCCCCTGGGCGCGGGTCACGGCCTGGGGCTTCTACCTGTTGCACCAGTTCGCCGCCTGGGGGCTGATCTACTACGCCCAAACGCGGGTCAAGAAGTTCACGCCCGGCCTGCAGAAGATCAACGTCATTGCCCTGGCCGGCTCGGCCTTCTTCATCCTGTTGCACTTCGCGCAGACGCACATCTGGTACGGCGGGTTGGCCGAGGACGTCTCCATCTGGAGCTCGCAGGCCTCGGTGGTCATCATGCTGGTGCTGATCCTGCTGATGGAGAACCGGCGCCGCGGCCTGTTTTGGGGCAAAAAGGCGCCGCTGGGCCGCGAGGCCGTCAATTTCGTCCGGCGGAATCACGGTTACATCTTCGCGTGGGCCGTGATCTATACTTTCTGGTATCATCCGATGGAGAACACGAGCGGCCACCTGATCGGATTTCTGTACATGTTCTTCCTGATGCTCCAGGGCGCGCTGCTCTACACCCGCGTCCATCTGGACCGCGTCTGGACGACCTTGCTGGAGGTGATGGTGCTGGTCCACGGCACGCTGGTGGCGGTGATGCAGGGCAACGGCCTGTGGCCGATGTTCTTCTTCGGCTTCGCCGGCATCTTCGTCATCACGCAGATGCACGGGCTGGGCTTGCCCAAGTGGGCGAAGTGGCTGATCCTGGCCATCTTCATCGCGCTGACGCTGATCGTTTACAACGGCCAGTGGGTGCGGCTGAACGAGATCATCCGCATCCCGCTGATCGAGTACCTGGCGGTTTTCGTCTGCGCCGGGCTGATCAGCGCCGGGCTGTGGATCGCGCGCAAGCTGCGCGCGAGGCGCAGGCCGTTCGACCCGGCGCTCTCGGCCCCGCAACGGTGAATCAGGGTAACTATCTCTGGGGATTGGGAGGCATTGGCGTCAAGCTAAGGTTGCCAATAGGCCTGTTGCCGGTCATCACCCTCACCCCTCCCCTTGGGAAAAAGGGGTTTTGCGGCGGGCGGCTGCGCCGCCCGCCGCAAAACCCATCCTTTATTCCCCCTCTCCCCTGGCCGCAGGCCAAGGGGAGAGGGGGACAAAGGGGGTGAGGGGCAAAAAATCGGCAGGCGCAGCAAATGCCAGCCCATTCTGAACCATTCTCGCGTTCCAACTTCTGTTGGACGGCTTAGCCTGATGCCTATGGAGTTGGGAGGAAGCGGCTCCTCCCAACTCCCTCCAAGAAAGAGGAAAAAAATGAAAGGGAATCGCCTGGCGACGATCTTCGCCATCGTCTTTGTAGATCTGCTTGGCTTCAGCCTGATCTTGCCGCTGTTGCCGTATTACGCCGAGAAGTACGGCGCCACGCCGACGGTGGTCGGGCTGTTGGTGGCCTCCTATGCCCTGGCGCAGCTCATCGGTTCGCCGGTCCTGGGCCGTCTATCTGACCGTTACGGCCGGCGGCCGATCCTGCTGGTGAGCATTGCGGGCACGGCGCTCGGCTTTCTTTTGCTGGGGTTCGCCGATCCGCTCGGCAGGTTGATTGCCACTGCGAGCGCGGCCGTCGTTGCTGTGCTCTTCTTCAGCCGCATCCTCGATGGCCTGACCGGCGGCAACCTGACGGTCGCGCAGGCGTATATCACCGATGTCACCGATGCCCGAAATCGGGCGAAGGCGCTGGGCATGATCGGCGCGGCGTTCGGCCTGGGCTTCATCATCGGCCCGGTGATCGGCGGCGTGCTCAGCCAATGGGGCTACGCCGTGCCGGCCTTCGTCGCCGCGGCGCTCGCCACCGCCAACTGGCTCGCCGTCTTCTTCCTGCTGCCCGAATCGCTTACCCCCGAGATGCGATTGGCGATGGCGCAGCGGCCGCGCGCCGAGTTCAGCCTGGCTGCATTGATACGCGCGCTCAACCGGCCGCGGGTCGGGCCGTTGCTCTACATCCGCTTCTTCTTCGCCCTGGCCAGCGGCCTGTTTCAAAGCATCTTTGCCCTCTACGCCCAGCAGCGCCTGGGCCTCGACGCCCGCACCACCGGCTACATCCTGGGCTACGTCGGCCTGCTCGTTGTGATCGTCCAGGGCGGGCTGATCGGCCGGTTGACCGCGCGCTTCAGCGAAAAGCACTTGATCTTCGCCTCGACCGTGCTGCTCACCGCTGCGTTCGTTGCCTGGGCACTGACCCCCAATCTACCGGCACTGCTGGTCGTCCTGATCCCGCTGTCGGTCGGCACGGGCGTGATGAATACGGTCATCAATAGCGCGCTGAGCAAGTCGGTCTACCCGGAGGAAGTGGGCGGCACGTTAGGCCTGGCGGCCTCGCTGGAGAGCCTGACGCGCGTGGTCGCGCCGACGGCCGGCGGCGTCCTCTTGGACCAGATCGGCGCATGGTCGCCCGGCCTGCTCGCCGCGTTGATCATGGGCTGGCTCGTGTCCTTCGCCTATCGGCGGCTGATCGCCAATCCCGATCCACCGCTCCCTACGCGTGGCGACCCGAAATGGGCCGAAGCCACAGCGTGAGTCGGAGAGCGCGTGAAAGAGACCGTCTTGCCGGCCTCCTCCCGTCCATCTCTCTTCCACGGCCGCTGGTTGCCCGCCACCGTAGTGGTGGCCCTGGCGACGATGGCCATGCTGGCGCTCTGCGCCTGGCAGCTCGGCCGGCTGGAGCAGCGCCGCGCGGCCAACGCCGCGGTGCTGGCGCGGCTGAACGAACCGGCCCTGCGCCTGGACGGCATGACGCTTGCTCCCCAAGATGTGGCCTTGCGCCGCGCCGTTGTGCGCGGCACCTTTGACTACGAGCAGGAGATCGTGCTCCGCAACCGCACCTACGAGGGAGTGCCGGGCGTCCATCTCCTCGTCCCGCTGCGCATCAGCGGATCCGAGGCGGCCGTGCTGGTGGATCGCGGCTGGATCCCGTTCGAGCTGGCCGACGCGCAACACCGGCCGACCTTCCACAACGCGGTCGGCCAGGTGGAAGTGCAGGGCATCTTGCGGACGAGCCAGACGCGGCGCAGCAGCCTCTCGCCGGCCGACCCGCCCCTGGGCCCCGACCGGCCGCGGCTCGACGCCTGGTTCCGGGTGGACCTGCCGCGCATCCAGGAGCAGGTGCCCTATCCCTTGCTGCCGGTGTTCCTGGAAGAAGAGACGCCGGCCGGCGCGACGCCCCGCTGGCTGCCGCGGCCCGATTCCGACATCCGGCTCGACGAGGGGTCACATCTGCTTTATGCCATCCAGTGGGCCGCGTTCGCGGGCATCCTGTCGGCCGGCTATGCCTTCTATTTTTTGAGCCGCAGTCGAAAACCGTGCTCGCCGGACGCCAGAGAGTCCTGACGCGAGGCTAATTGCGGTCCGCCGACCGGGTCGCGCCTTTCCGCGGCCCATTGGCCGGCTGCAGGATCGGCAGGGAAAACCATACACGGGTGCCCTGGCCGATCGCGCTCTCGGCGCCGACCTGTCCGCCGTGGGCTTCGATGAGGGTTTTCACGATCGAGAGGCCCAACCCAGCCCCCCCCTGGGCGCGGGAGCGAGCTTTATCCGCCCGATAGAAGCGCTCGAAAATATGAGGCAAAGCATCCGCCGGGATGCCCATGCCGGTATCGCTGACCTGCACAACGACGGCTGTCGGTTCGGCTCTTGCCGTCAGGACGATCTGTCCGCCGGCCGGCGTGTATTTGAACGCATTGTCCAGGAGATTGCGTATCACAATCCGCATTGCCTCAGCGTCGGCGACCACACCTGGCAGGTGAGGGGGCACGTCCATCCGCAGGCGCAGGCCGTTGGTCTGGATCAAGGGTTCCATCTCATCGGCCAGATCATAGAGGATAAGTGCCAGGTCCAGAGGCAGCCGGGGTTGTTCTCGGCCCTCGTCTGCGCTGGAGAGGATCAGCAGGTGCTCCACCAGCCGGTGCAGGTGCTTCACCTCACGCTCCATTTGCGACATATAACGTCGAGCCAGCTCAGGGTTATCCTGGCCGTGGTTCTGGAGCATCTCGATGCGCAGTTGAAGGCTGGTGAGCGGGGAACGGAGCTCATGAGCGGCATTGGCAACGAAGGTCTGTTGATGCGCCAACGTCTCTCGCACCCGTTCTGCCATGCGGTTAAAGACCCGACCCAGGCGTTCGATTTCGTCCGGCCCGGCCGGCCGGACCTGTTGATCGAGGTTGCCGGTCGCCATATTTTCGGCGACAACCGTCAGCTTACGGATCGGATCGGCAACCTGACGGGCCAGCAACAGGCTGACTAAAACCGTGGCCGCCAACACAACGCTGCCGGCGACCACCAAGCTGATCCAGGTGTTCTGGATTTCGGCATAAATAGGACCCATAGAGGTGGAAAGTTGAACTACCCCTTGCACTTTATCCTCTTCTGCCAGGATCGGAGCACCCACAAAAAGCCGTTGCTCATTCTGCCATTCATCCCAGCGGATATCGTGGACCTCACGGCCTGAGTACGCGGCCAGGATCTCCGGATGATCCCGCTCGACATGCCGGGGCGGTATGGCCTCCAGCGAGCTCACAAGCACCCCGGAAGCAGTGTCCAAGATGGTCACGCGCGCGCCAAGGCTTTGGGCATAGGAGTGGATCAGGATGTCCAGCGAGCGGCCGCCGTCCGCTTTCCCCGGATCGGCGATCCATTTTCCCAACGGTTCACGCAGGGCATTGGCCATGAGCAAGGCTTCCAGTTCCAGTTCGTGTTCAGCTTGCTCGATGACGGCTTCTTCGAGGCGCAAACCGGTCCACAGGATCAGGCCGCCCAATCCCAGTACCATCAGGAACAGGTAAGTGAGCAACAGCCGGCTTCGCAAGCTACGCGGGATGAGCCGGCCTAGCTTTTGGGTCCACCAACCGGTAACCATAACCACGAACGGTCTCAATGTAGCGCGGTGCCGAAGGATCATCTTCGATTTTCTCTCGCAACCAACGGATGTGCACGTCCAGCGTGCGAGGATCGCCGATCCATTCCTCGCCCCAGACGCGATCCAGCAATTCCTGGCGTGGGATGGCTTTGTTGACGTTCTCCATCAAGATACGCATCAGGTCGAACTCTCGCTGCCGCAGCTCAATCAAGCGACCGGCCTGCCACACCTGATGGGTGTTGCGATCCAGCACGATATCACCCACCTGAAGCCGTTCGTTCGGTAGAACAGCTTCCCGGTCGCGATCGAGCTCGCGCCGGCGCAGAAGAGCTCTTACCCGCGCCAGAAGCTCGCGAAAGCTGAAGGGTTTGACGATGTAATCGTCGGCCCCTATTTCCAACCCCATGACCCGATCCATTTCCTGGCCTCGGGCAGTCAACATGATGATCGGGATGGTTGACTCGCGCCGCAGGGTGCGACAGACGGCAAAGCCATCCACGCCGGGCAGCAGCACGTCCAACAAAACGAGATCCGGCTGTTTTGAGCGGGCCAGCTCCAGGCCCCGATAGCCATCTGCCGCGTGCAGCACCTGGAACCCTGCGTCCCTCAGGCCGAAAAGTAGGGGCTCGGCAATGCTTTCGTCGTCCTCGATCAGCAAAAGGGTAATCGTATTCTCACGTCGGAAGGCACACATGATAATTAGTATAGCATCTTCGCTTCAGACCCGCAACCGCATCGCTGCGGGTGCGCGTTCTTTCCCTCGCGTGTTGTGCGACCAGACCAACGCCCTCACCCCCTGACCGCCTCTCCCGCCTGCGGAAGAGGGGAAAGCGGCGACTTCTCCCCGCTTCCTGAATAGGGGACGGGGATGGGAGTGGGGGGTAAACCGCTCCCCGGAAGCGGGGGCCGCGCAAGGCGGGGCGTTGTTCCGGGGTAACGGCGAACACTGTCCGCTGCGGCCTGAACACCATAATCGTCCCCTGGGGAAGCCATGACGTTGGGCTATCAGTTGCCTGCCTGGCCGGTTGGACACGTCCTGACCACGCTCACATCATCCAGAAAGAAGCTGGTCGGATTGCTGCCGTCCGTTTGCCCAACAAAGGCGATTTGAATGGTCTGGCCCGCGTAGGGCTGAGTCACCGTAAACACGCTTTGTTGCCAGGCTGGACCGGCGTTGCCATCGCTCAGGGTCTCCAGAGTCTGCAATGGGGTGCCCGCCGCATCCCGAATTTGGACTTCCAGGGTATCGAAGGGATGTTGGGCCATTTCCAGGGTATCGACCTGCCACCAGTAACTCACCCTGAGACTGTCCCCGCCCGGTGGTACCGTCAGCTCTTGCCACAGGCTTTCCTGAACGTTGTCATCGCCGCCCAACCAGGCTTTCCAGCTTCCGGCATGCGGCACCGGAGCGGGCGTATTGTCCAGAATATCGCTGAACACATTACTGCTGGTCTGCCAGGCAGGATTGGGCAAACCTGCTTCAAAACCCCCATCCCGGACAAGTTCTACCGGCGCGCAGCTCTGCGCTGCAGCACTGTGCGCCACATAGGGCAGATAAAGCAGGAAATTGTTCTGGGGTCGGCTGACCGTTGATGCCCCCGTGGGCGGGGTCAGGCCAAGCCACAACGACAATAATACCACACTTGAGTACAAAACTTGAAGCCCTGGCATTCTTTCATCCCCCTCTGCCCTTTCGTGCACATCTGCGTGTGAAAAGGCCAGTTCTCTTGTTGCTCACTTCGTCGGCAAAAGGCAGGGGCAGCCAAACCGGCTGCCCCCTTGGTCCGCTTTACCGAGGGAAGGCTATCGCTTGACCTCGATCTTGCTTGCCACGACCGAACCGTCGGTCTGCTGGACCCCCTTCACTTCCACATACGCCCCGACCCGGGCCGCGCCGCGCCGCTGGTCGATGAATGTGGCGGTATTGACGTGGACCGTGCGGCCGCTCACCCGCCAGTCGCCGATCAGGCCGCCGGCCGGCAGGCTCTCGATCGTGCCGTAGAACTTGACGG
>JBBIKA010000022.1:0-16549 GCA_037445695.1 Chloroflexota bacterium | reverse complement strand
CCTGCTTGATCTGCGTAGACACGTTGACGTGGACCGTGCGGCCGCTCACCCGCCAATCGCCGATCAGGCCGCCGGCCGGCAGGCTCTCGATCGTGCCGTAGAACTTGAAGTTGCCATCATTGTCGGCAAAGGCCGTCATGGTCGTGAACGGACCGACCAACAGACTCAGGAACAACATGCTGACAGACACCAGAGTTAACAATCGGGTTTTCATCTGCACCTCCTTGCAGTGAAGAATGGTTTAGACTTACGCTGCTGGTTATACCCGATTTTGCCGTTCCTGTGGTTAATTCGATTTTAAGAGGAGTTTAAAGGGAAGTTAACCGGGAAAAAAACTGCGGCACAGGCGCCGTTGGCACCATGAGGGTTCAACATAAGACTTGACAAACCATTCCAATCCAGGTAAAGTTGTTTTTAGTTTGCGTGATCGGCTTAGATTGGACGGGATATTACAGCGCGCCAGCCTGTTTGTTTCTATATTGCTATTCGCGCCGTAACCGAGAGGTTTCCGGTGAGACGGGAAGCTGCATCCGGCAAGTATTTACGGGCAGACTGCGACCTATGCGCGATCACGCTTCTCCATCGAAGGCAACCTGACATCGGCGTACCATTCAACTTTGCAGCAATGCAGGAGCCTGCACGCTCATGTCCGATCAAACCACTCACAGCATGGCCGGGACGCAGACGCCCGTCTTCGACAGCACCGGCAAGCTGGCGGCGATCCTCATCGGGGTGACGGCCGTGGTGGCCGGCGTTGTCATGGGCACGGCCAATCCCTTCCTGCGCGGGGCTGCCTCCAGCCAGGGCAGCCAGATTGATACCCTCTTCAGCCTTTTCGTCGGCATCGCCACCGCCATTTTCATCATTGTGCAGGGCTTTTTGCTCTTCTCGATCGTCCGCTTTGCGCGCGCGCCGGAGGATGAAGGGGAAGGCGCGCCCCTGCGCGGCAACACAAAGCTGGAGATCTTCTGGACGGCCGTGCCGGCCCTGATTGTGGTGTTCCTCGCCATCTACAGTTATCGCGTATTGGCCGACATAGACCGGCCCCGACCCGATCAAATGGTGATCGAAGTGACCGGTCGTCAGTTCGCATGGGAATTCTACTATCCCGATTACGATATTAAAACGGCCGAATTGCACATTCCGCTTGGCCGCCAGGTGTTGCTCAAGATCACCTCGGCCGATGTGAACCACGCGTTTTGGATCCCCCAAATGCGCATCAAGAAGGATGCGATGGGCGGCAAGATCACCACGGCCAACATCACGGCGACCGAACCGGGCGTATATCCCATCGTTTGTGCGGAACTGTGCGGCGCCGGCCACGCGGTCATGCGGTCACAGGCGGTAGTCGAGGCCGAGCCGACCTTCCAGACCTGGGTGCAGGCGCAGGTGGGCGCCAAACAGCGCGCCGTAGCGGCACCGGCCGATCCGAAGGCGCTGGGCCGGCAGCTCTACAATCAATATGGTTGTAACGCCTGCCACAAGCTGGCCGATGCAGGCGCGATCGGGCTGGTCGGGCCGGCGCTGGACGGCATTGGCAGCCGGGCCGCGAACGTGGTCCCCGGCCAATCGGCCGAGGAATACATCCGCACTTCCATCGTCAAGCCTACCGCGTTCATCGTGCCCAACTATCAGCCCGTCATGCCCGGCGATTACGGCCAGCGCATGTCGGAGGCCGATCTGAACGCCCTGGTGCAATACCTGTTGGAACAGAAGTAACGGGCAAATAGCGAATCCGTGATCTGCCGATTTGCCGGTTTGCCGATTGGCTGATTCTCAGCGCGAGGGGAACACATGACAGCAGACACAGTCGTAGGGACGGGGCTGGTGCGTCATGGCGGACGCAAGTTCAGCGATTATCTGGTCTTTAATACCGACCACAAAGTGATCGGCATCCAGTATCTGGTGCTGGCGTTCACCTTCTTCATCATCGGCGGCCTGCTGGCCGAGCTGATCCGGGCGCAACTGGCGGTGCCGAACAACCAGTTGGTCACCGGCAGCCAGTACAACCTGGTGTTGACGCTGCACGGGACGATCATGATCTTCCTGTGGATCATCCCGGCCTTCGTGGGCGCGGCCAACTATGTCGTGCCGCTGATGCTCGGCGCCAACGACATGGCCTTTCCGCGGCTGAACGCCGTCTCCTTCTGGCTGCTCGTGCCGGGCGGCCTGCTGATGCTCGCCAGCTTCGCGGTGGGCGGCGCGGAGAGCGGCTGGACCGCCTATCCGCCCCTCAGCGTCACCACGCCGGTCGGCCAGACGCTGTGGGCGCTGGCGCTCCAATTCATCGGCTTTTCTTCGATCTTCGGCGCCATCAACTTCCTGGTCACCGTCTTCAACCTGCGCGCGCCGGGCATGAGCCTGACGCGGATGCCCTTGCTGGCGTGGGCCATCGTGGCCACGTCGCTCATCATCATGCTCGGCACGCCGGTGCTTTCGGGTGCGTTGCTGCTGCTCATCCTTCAGCGCCTCCTGGGCGCGCAGTTCTTCACGCCGGGGGGCGGCGGCAACCCCCTCCTGTGGCAGAACCTGTTCTGGTTCTACTCGCACCCGGCCGTCTACATCATGATCTTGCCCGGCTTCGGCATCATCTCCGAGGTGCTGCCGGTCTTCGCGCGCAAGCCGATCTTCGGTTACAAGCTGATCGCCTTCTCCAGCATGGCGATCGCGGTCTTCGGCTTCCTGGTGTGGGCGCACCACATGTTCACCAGCGGCATGGACCCGTTCCTGCGCGTGCCGTTCATGGTCACCTCGATGATCATCGCGGTGCCGACCGGCGTCAAGATCTTCTCCTGGTTGGCGACGATCTGGGCCGGCAAGCTGCGGTTCACCACCTCGATGATGTTTGCCCTGGCGTTCATCTCGATGTTCGTCATCGGCGGGCTGAGCGGCATCTTCCTGGCGTCGGTGCCCATTGACATCCACGTCCAGGACACCTACTTCGTGGTGGCGCATCTGCACTATGTGCTCTTCGGCGGCTCGGTGATGGCGCTCTTTGCCGGCCTTTATCTCTGGTATCCCAAGCTCACGGGCCGGATGCTGGACGAACGGTTGGGCCATCTCCACTTCTGGCTTACCTTCATGGGCTTCAACCTGACCTTCTTCCCGCAGCACATCGCCGGCCTGCAGGGGATGCCGCGACGGGTCTACACCTATCCGCCCGAGTTCTGGGCGCTGAACCTGATTTCCAGCATCGGTGCGTTCCTGATGGCGATCGCGGTGTTGCCGTTCCTGTACAATGCGTTGCGCAGCCTGGCCGTCGGCAAGGTGGCCGGGCCCAACCCCTGGCGCGCGTTCGGCCTGGAATGGACCCTGTCGTCGCCGCCGCCGGTGCACAACTTCCCGACCCCGCCGGTGGTGGAGGGGGATCCCTACGGCTACGGCGAGCGGCCGGTGCCGGGGACGAGGGTTGTGCCTGCGCCGGGCGTGGCCGGCGGAGGAGAGTAGCACGCAACATTGGTGGACCATCCACGAATGCGCGAATCACGAGAGAAACGATCCTATGAGTGAGACGACATCTTCGCTGACCGTTCACGGTCGGGCCGCCAGCGCCACCGGCCTCGACTCGGCCAAGCTCGGCATGTGGCTCTTCCTGGCGACCGAGGTCATGCTCTTCTCGGCCATGATCGCCGGCTTCCTGGACATGCGCGGCCGCAGCCCGGCCGACGCCAACCACGTCCTGAACATTCCGGTTACCGCCGTCAATACGTTCGTCCTGATCTGCAGCAGCCTGACGGTGGCCCTTTCGGTCGCCTCGATCGAGCAGGGCAATCAGAAACGGCTGCGCACCTTCCTGCTGCTCACCCTGCTGTTCGGCGGCACGTTCCTGAGTGTCCAGGTCTTCGAATACACCAAGCTCATCGGCAGCGGCGAGCTGACCCCCTGGAACAGCCTCTTTGGGGCCGGCTTCTTCGCGGTCACCGGATTGCACGGCTTCCACGTCTTCATCGGCCTGATCTGGTGCGCGCTGACGATCCTCTGGGCGTCGCAAGGGAAGTTCTCGGCGCAGAACTTCATGCGGGTCGAGGTGTTCGGCCTCTACTGGCACTTCGTGGACGTGGTCTGGATCATCTTGTTCGTGCTGATCTATCTGATGTGAAGCGGCCGGAGCAATCATGAAACACGTAGACCCTGCCAAAGAAGCCTTGCAGCCACACCGCTATCCCGGCGTCCGCACCTATCTGCTGGTGTTCGCGGGGCTGGCGCTCCTGACCCTGATCGAGGTCGCGGTGTCGTACATCACCGCCGGGATCAGGGTGCCGTTGTTGATCTTGCTGGCCGCCCTGAAGGCGCTGCTGGTCATCCTGTTTTTCATGCACCTGCGCTACGATAGTCGCTGGTATGCGTTCATCTTCTTCGCGCCGTTGGTCCTGGTGATTCCGCTGATCTGGGTATCTTTGATTCGTTGAAGTTTGCCAGGCAGGATATGATCACGGGAACGGATGGCTGTTGTAAGCCCGGACGGATTGGCCGTCGGCTGCGCCGGGCCTGGAGGGTCGGCGTTGCGCTCGTTGTGGTAGTCGTTGGGCTGAGCGGTGCCGGCTGCGGTCGGATGCAAGCGGCCGCCACGCCGGTGCAGGACGGCTTCGTGATGACGCTGGACGTGCAGCCGTCGCCGCCGGTGGTCGGCGACGGGCAACTGGTCGTGACCTTCACCGACCCGGCCGGCCGCCCGGTGGCCGACGCCCGGCTGACGGTCGAGGGCAACATGAGCCATGCCGGCATGAAGCCCTCTTTCGGCACGGTAACGGCCGCGGCCGATGGCCGGTATACGATTGCCATCCAATGGACGATGGCCGGCGACTGGTACGTTGACATCAAGGCGACTTTGGCCGATGGACGGGTGATCGGCCGGCGTTTTCCCATGACCGTTTATGCCCGATAGCATGGCGCGTCGCGGCCCAGATCTGCTCCGGTGGCCCGTCCTCGGTCGGTTTCTCAAGTGGCGTCACGCCCGACTCGCCATGCAGGTGCCCTTGCTGCTGATCGCGGCCCTGATCATCTTTGATGGGCTGTTTGGGCCGCAGTTGGCGCCGAAGAACCTGGCGACGGTGGGCGTCTGGTTGCACTACCGCGGATTGGTGGTGTTGGCCTTGCTGGTGGCCGGCAATCTGTTCTGCATGGCCTGTCCGTTCATGTTGCCGCGGCGCGTTGGCCGCCGGCTGCGCGAGCGGCTGTGGCGCGGCGGCCGGCCGGTGCCGCGCCTCGTGCGCAACAAGTGGCCGGCGCTGGTGCTGCTCGTGCTGTTCTTCTTCGCTTACGAGCGCTTCAGCTTGTGGGCCAGTCCATGGCTGACGGCGTGGATCGCGCTGGCCTATTTCGCGGCCGCGTTCGCGGTGGATACCGTCTTTCGCGGCGCGGCGTTTTGCAAGCACATCTGTCCGCTCGGCCAGTTCAATTTCTTCGGCGCCCTCGCTTCACCCCTGGAGATCAAGGTTCGCGACAGGGCGAAGTGCGCCGACTGCCGGACGAAAGACTGCATCCGGGGCGCACAAGGATGCGAGCTGGCGCTCTTCCAGCCGGCGAAGGTCGGCAACCTGGACTGCACTTTTTGCCTGGATTGCGTCCATGCGTGCCCTTACGACAACATCGGCCTCATCGGCCGCCTGCCGACAGCCGAGCTGTGGCGCGATCCGTTCCGGTCGGGCATCGGCCGGTTGAGCCGCCGGCCCGACCTGGCCGCGCTGGTGGCCGTGCTGGTGTTCGGCAGCTTCGTCAACGCGTTCGCTATGATCGGGCCGGTGTACGCGCTGCGGGCGGAGATCGGCCGGCGGCTGGCCGGTCCGCATCCGACGCTCGAGCTGGCGTTCATCTTCGCGCTGGGGCTGATCATCCTGCCGGGATTGTTGTTGGCTGCGGCGGGCTGGATCACGCGGCGCCGGCTGGGGCCCGCGGCCGGGCCGTTGCCCGCGGTGATCGGCCGCTTTGTCTATGCGCTTGTGCCGCTGGGGTTCGGCATGTGGCTGGCGCACTACAGCTTCCACTTTCTCACCGGCGCTCTGACGATCGTGCCGGTGGTGCAGTCGTTCGCGGCCGATATCGGGCTGTATCGCGGGAACGTGCAGTGGGGGCTGGGGCCGCTCGTGCCCGGCGAATGGCTCTTTCCGATCGAAGCGCTTTGCCTCTATGGGGGTGCGTTCGGCTCGCTCGTCGCAGCAGTCCAGATCGCCCGCCAGCAGACGGCCGGATCGCGCGTCAACGCGCTGGCGATCACGGGGCCGTGGCTCGCGCTCATCCTGGCGCTGCTGATCGTCGGGCTGGCGATCCTGGTGCAGCCGATGGAGATGCGGGGAACGTTCATGTACCGTAAGTAATTGTATGTTCAAGTTCTTCGTGTTTCTATTGGCGCTGATCGTCGCGCTGGCGCCGGGCTCGGCCGTGGCCGAGAACCTGGGGCCGGGCGGCGGGACGCGCGTGATCGCCGGCGATGAGCCTGTAGGCCCATATCGCCTGTTCGTCACCGCGTCGCCCGAGCCAGCGCAGGTCGGCCCGGTCACTTTTGCCGTGCGCATCAGCGACGGCAAGAGCGGCGAGAAGGTGAAGGACGCCGAAGTGCAGGTGGTGTTGGCGTTGCCCGGCACGGACGTGCGCCTGGAGGCCGCGGCGACTCATCAGGACGCCGGCAATCCCGTGGATTACGCCGCGCATATGCAGATCGGCGAGCCGGGGCAATACGACGGCTTGATCCGCGTGCGGGCGGGGCAGGGGGCGGCCGAGCTGCGCTTCACGCAACGCGTCTTGCCCCCGCGCACGACTTCGACGTTGCTGGTGGTGGCGCTGCCGTTCGTTGCCGCGCTGCTGATCCTGGGCGGCCTGTGGTTTTACCGCTCGACGGCCCGTCCAACGACGCATTGAATTTCTCACGAAGCCATGTTTTCAATCAAGGGAGCATCCCATATGAGCGAAATCATCACCCGCCTCTTCAGGCATCGGTGGCTGTTGCCCGTGGCCGTGCTCGTGGTCGTGGTGGCCGCCGCGCTGATCGTTGGTGGCGTCCTGTTGCTGCCGCGCGCGTTGGCCGCGCCCGCGCAACCGCTTCCGTTCCAGCACAACAAACATGTGGCGGCCGGCGTGTCGTGCATCTTCTGCCACCCCGGCGTGCAAACCTCGGCCGTCGCCGGGCTGCCGTCGCTGAACAAGTGCATGGGCTGCCATGCGTCCGTCCTGCCCAAAGATCCCAAAGACCAGGCGGACGCCAACAAGCTCATCAAACAGTGGGAGACGGGACAGCCGATCCGCTGGGTGCGGGTGTTCGAACAGCCCGACTTCGTCCACTTCAACCATCGGCCGCACATTGCGGCCGGCGTGGCCTGCGAAAGCTGTCACGGCGATGTGGCCCGCATGGGGTACGCCCAGCCGTACAACCTGAATATGGGCTTCTGCTTGAACTGTCATCGCAAGCAGGCGCCGGAGAAAGTGACGAAATTGATCAGTTGTGAGACGTGTCATTATTGAGGCGTCAAGCGCCCAACGTCAACGCGAGCATGTGAACGCGTGAGCATGTGCATCCGAGAAAGGTTGTGGGGATGAGCCAACGGATATCTCGCCGACAGTTTATTGCGCTGAGCGGTTTGAGCGGGGCGGCCGTGGCCGTGAGCGGCTGCACGGTCAATCTTCAGGCGCCCACCTATCTGGAGCCGTATGTGGTGCCGCCCGAGGAGGCGTTGCCCGGCCAGAAGGTGCTGTACGCCAGCACGTGCGGCCAATGCCCGGCCGGGTGCGGCATCCTGGTGCGCGTGAGCAACGGCCGCGCCATCAAGATCGAGGGCAATCCGCTCCATCCGCTGAATCGGGGCAAGACGTGCGCCCGCGGCCAGGCGGGCCTCCAGGTCCTCTATAACCCGGACCGTCTGCAGAACGCCGTGCGCCAGGAGCAGCGCGGCTCGAAAAGCTACAAGCCGATCACGTGGGAGGCCGCGCTGAGCCTGCTCGCCGAGCGGGTGAAGGCAGCGAAGCCGGGCGGCGTGGCCTTCTACGGCAACCTGATTCCCGACTCGCTGGCGGCCATCGTCGGCCCCTTCTTGAAGGCCGTCGGCGGGCAGCCGCCCGTGCTCTACGACACGTTGGCCGCCATGGATGGCCGGCGGACGTTGGCGGCGGCAACCGCCGCGCTGTCGGGCACGGGCCCCAACCTGCCGATGTTCGACATCGCCCAGGCCGACGTGCTCTATTCGTTCGGCGCCAATTTCAACGAGACGTGGCTGTCGCCGGTGGCCTATGGTCGGGCCTACGGCCAGATGCGCGGCCGGCCGCTGGGCACGCGCGGCTACTTCGTCCAGTTTGAGCCGCGCATGTCGGCCACGGCCGCGGTCGCCGATCGCTGGGTGCCGGTCGCGCCCGGCACCGGGGGGTTGGTGGCGCAGGCGCTCGGCGCGATCATCGTCGAGCTGGGCCTGGCGAAGGCCAAGGACAGCCCGGCGGCCGCGCTCTTCAAGGCCGTGGACGTCAAGGGCATCGCGGGGATCAGCGGCGTTCCGCTCGACCGGCTCGAAGAGCTGGCCCGCACCTTTGCCCGCTTCGCGCGGCCCCTGGCCTTGCCGGGCGGCGGATTGGCCGGCCACACCAACGCGCTGCAGGCCATGACCGCGGTCATGGCCCTGAACGCGCTGATGGGCCAGGTGGCCGGGCCAGATAGCCCGATCTTGTTGCCTCCGCCCTTGCCCGACCCGGCCTTTGTCGGCGCTGCGCTCAGCAGCTTTGCCGACGTGCAGGCATTGATCGAGCGGATGAGCAGCGGCGCGATAGACGTGCTCTTCGTGGCCGGCAACCCCGTCTACGATCTGCCCGTGGCGACGAAGTTCGCCGAGGCGATGGCGCGCGTGCCCTTCGTCGTTTCCTTCAGCTACACGGTGGACGAAACCGCCGTCTACGCCGACCTGGTCTTGCCCAACAACACCTATCTGGAATCGTGGGGCTACCAGATCGTTGCGCCGCCGGCCGATCGGCCCGTCATCAGCAGCCAGCAGCCGGTGGTAACGCCGCTCTACGACACGCGGCAAACGAGCGACGTCTTCCTCGACCTGGCGCAACGGGTGAGCGAGGCCACGAAGAAGGCGTTGCCCTGGCCGAACACCGTCGCGTTCATGAAGGAGATGACGGCCAAACTGGTCGGCAAGGACGCCATCTACAGCACCAAGACGGCCGAAAATGTCTGGGGCGGCTTCCGGCAATATGGCGGCTGGTGGCCGCAGGCCGCAGCCCGCGCGCAAGCGCAGCAGGTTGTCGCGCCGGCCGGCGCCACGGTGCCGCGGCCGAAGTCGGAGGGGGATCCGGGCCAATATCCGTTCTTCCTCTATCCCTATCCGTCCACCTTGCTCGGCGACGGCCGCGGGGCCGATCAGCCGTGGCTGCAGGAAGGCCCCGATCCGATCACGACCGCCTCCTGGGGCACCTGGGTCGAGATCAACCCGGCCACCGCGGCCGAGATGGGGCTGAAGCGCGACGACGTGGTTAAGGTGATTTCGCCCCACGGCACAATCGAAGCGATCGTTTACACGCATCCGGGCATCCGGCCCGACGTGGTGGCCGTGCCGCTGGGACAGGGCCATTCCAACTTCGGTCGCTACGCCAACTATCGCGGGGCCAATGCCCTGGCCATCCTGGCGCCGGTCGTCACCGAGGGGGACGAGCTGGCCTGGGCGGCGACGCGCGTGCGCATCGAAAAGACGAGTCGCCAGCAGACCCTCCCGCGCATCGAAAACAACGTCGGCGTGGACTTCGCCAACCAAGCCGAAAAGTTCCCGGGTTGAGAGAGGAGCGCTAACGCATGGCTGAATCCAAGCAAGGTCATCGCTGGACCATGGTCATAGACCTGGACAAATGTACCGCCTGTCAGGCCTGCGTGGTGGCCTGCCACGCGGAAAACAACGTGCCGACCGTCGGGCCGGAGCAGATCACGCAGGGCCGGGCGCAACACTGGCTGCGCATCGAGCGCTACTGGCAGGGCGAATATCCCGACCTGCAGGCGCGCTATATTCCGGTGTTATGTCAACAGTGTCAACATGCGCCCTGCGAGCCGGTGTGTCCGGTCTTCGCCAGCGCGCACAGCGACGTCGAGAACATCAACGTGCAGGTATATAACCGCTGCATCGGCACGCGCTACTGCGGCAACAACTGTCCCTACCTGGCCCGCGTCTTCAACTGGTTCGAGCCGTATTTCCCCGAGCCGCTGAACGAGCAACTCAACCCCGATGTGACCGTGCGCTACCGGGGCGTGATGGAGAAGTGCACCTTTTGCATCCAACGCATCCACGCCGGCGCCAACCAGGCGGCGGCCGAAGGCCGGGCCATGCGCGACGGCGACGTCGTCCCCGCCTGCGCGCAGGTCTGTCCGACCGATGCCATCGTCTTCGGCGACCTGAACGACGAGCAAAGCCGCATCCACGAGCTGGTCGCCAGCAAGCGCGCGTTCAAGCTGCTCGAAGACATGGGCACCGAACCGGCCGTAGTCTATCTGAAGGGAGGTGAGTCGCATGTTGGCTGAGCTGCCGCGCAAGTTGATCTGGCCTCACGAGGATAACCCGCAGGAGCGCCTGCTGCTCGATCCCCTGCCCCAGGAGGATATGAACCGCATCATGTTGCGGCCGATGTTCAAGGCCGGGCCGACATGGTGGCTGGTGGTGGCGCTGCTGGCGAGCATCGTCCTGGTATGCTTCGTGGGCGCCTGGGCCTACATGATCCGCTGGGGCATGGGCTTGGCCGGCATCCGGCGGCCCGTCTTCTGGGGCATCTTCATCGCCACGATGGTGTTCTGGATCGGCATCAGCCACAGCGGCACGTTCGTCTCGGCCATTTTGCGCGTCTTCAACGCCGAATATCGCCGGCCCATCACCCGCGCCGCCGAGCTGATGACCTCCTTCTCGCTGATCTGCGCCGGCATGTTCCCGTTCATCCACCTGGGCCGCGTGTGGGTCGTCTACTACATGATCCCGATGCCCAATCAACGTCAGCTCTGGTCGAACTTCCAGTCGCCCCTCATGTGGGACATGCTGGCGATCACGACCTATCTGATCGGCAGCACCCTTTACGTTTACCTGCCGATGATTCCCGATCTGGCGATGGCGCGCGACCACACGAACGGCTGGCGACACACCCTTTACAAGTGGCTATCGCTCGGCTGGCGCGGGCTGGAGTACGAGTGGCACTATCTGCATATGGCGATCAAGATCTTCGCCTTTGCCATCATTCCCGTGATGTTCTCGGTGCACACGATCGTGTCGTGGGACTTCGCGATGAGCATGCACGTCGGCTGGCACAGCAGCATCTTCGGCCCCTACTTCGTGGTCGGCGCGATCTTCTCGGGCGTGTCGGCCGTGATCACCGTGCTGCTGGTGGTGCGCCGGACCATGCGCCTGCAGTATTTCCTGCGGCCTGAACACTTCGACGCGCTGGCCAAGCTGGTGCTGATCTTCTCCTTCGCCTGGACCTACTTCTTCTTCAATGACTATCTGGTCGAATGGTACGGCGGCGATTGGGTGGGCCACCAGTTGTTGCTCTTCCAGGCGCGCGGGCCGATTGCGCCCCTCTGGTACGCCATGCTGTTCTTCAACATCGTGATCCCCTGGCTCACGCTCTGGAACAAGCGCATCCGCCGCTCGCCGATCGCGCTCTTCCTGATCACGGTCGGCATCAACATCGGCATGTATCTAGAGCGCGTCATCATCATCCCCGGCTTCCTGCAACGCGGAACTTTGCCGTTCGACTGGGGCGAATACACGCCGCAGTGGCCGGAGGTCTCCATCGCGCTGGGCACGCTGGCGCTGTTCATCTTGCTCTACGTGTTGGCCTCCAAGTTCATTCCGCTGATCCCGGTCTGGGAGGTGCTGGAAGGGCAGCTCAGCCACTCGCGCCGGCGCATCGGCCGCACGGTGGTCACGTCGGTCGCGGAGCTGGAATAGGGAGGAAGCTATGGCCAAGAAGATCGCCATCATGGGCCTGTTTACCGATGTAAGCGCCACGGCCGACGCGCTCGAGGCGTTGCGCGTGTTGGGCCTGCGCGAAGAAGAGATGAGCATCATCCAGGGCGTGCCCTACACGGCCAAGATGCTGGGCCGACCCAAGCTGCGCGAGTTTCCCTGGTTCAGCATCCTGGGCGCGCTGGCCGGCTTCGGGATCGCACTCTTCTTGACGTGGGGCACCTTATGGCTCTATCCGGTGCGCGTGGGCGGCCGGCCGATTCCGACGATCCCGACCTCGATCGTGATCTGGTACGAACTGACCATGCTCGGCCTGTTGCTGGGCACCTTCCTGACGCTGGCCTGGAAGTGCGGGTTCCCGTCCACCCGGCCGCAGTACTACGATCCGCTCATCAATCACAGCCGGATCGCGCTGTTGTGCGATTGCGATCTGCGGATCGAGGCCGACGTGAAGCGGGTGATGTTGGAGCGCGGGGCCGAAAAAGTCTATGAGCCGGAGCGGAGGCCGCTATGATCCCACCTCCCGGAGTATTGCGTCGCATCATCCTGACCTTTGCGGTGGTCGGTGTGCTTTTCACCGTGCCGCTGATCTTCTTATACGACGTGATCAAGGTCAACTGGCGGAGCAACATGGAGGTCCAGGCGTCGGTGGGGCCGCAGGAAGGGCCGCGCAAGTGGGCGCCGGCCGATGCGGTGAGCTTCGAGGCGCCCAGCTTGCCGCACAACGGCGAGCTGCCCGTCAATCCCGTGCCGGCCGATACGGTCTCGTTGGCCCGCGGCAAACAGTTGTACGGCGCGCATTGCGCCGTGTGTCATGGCCCCGCGGGCCAAGGGGATGGCCCGGTCGTGCAGTTCTGGAAGGCCGATGCCAAGCGGCCGGCCAACCTGACCGAGCCGCGCCTCGCCCAGCAGACCGACGGCGCCTTGTACCTGACGATCAGCCAGGGCTTCGGCGTCATGCCGCCGCTGCGCGAGAACCTGAGCGTGCGCGAGCGCTGGGATGTTGTGAACTATGTGCGCACGTTGAGCAAATGAAGAAAGCACGAGGAGAGCTTATGAAGCGAGCATTCATCCTGGCCGCGTTTGTGATCCTGCTGTTGGTGGGCTGTAACACGCCGCAACCTTTGCCCGTTGCGCCCACGAAGATCCCGACCCTGCCGCCGGCCACCCTGCCGCCGATCGTCACCCCTACGCCGCGGCCCGCGGCCGTAGGGGTCGTCTTCCCGGCCAGCGCGCCGTCGGCGGCCGCCGGCGAAGCGATTTACGCGGCCAAGTGCGTGGCCTGTCATGGCGCGGACGGCAAGGCCCAGGTAGCCGGCGCGCGCAACTTCACCGATGTGGATTACATTCGGGCGGCCGTTCCCGCCGAGTTCTACAAGGTCATCACCAAGGGCAAGGAGCAGATGCCCAGCTTCGAGAAAGACCTCTCGGACCAGGAGCGCTGGGACGTGACGTTCTACGTCTGGCATTTCGCGGTGCCCCAGACGGCTCTGGCCAAGGGCAAAACGGTCTTCGAAGCGAACTGCGTGAGCTGTCACGGCCCGGACGGCAAGGGCCTCATCCCCCAGGCCGCGCCGCTCACCAGCGTGGAATACATCGCCAGCCGATCGCTCACCGAGTTCTACCAGTCTGTCACCGGCGGCAAGGGGATCATGCCGCCCTGGCAGGATCGCCTGAGCCCGGAGGAACGCTGGGCGGCCGTCGAATACGCACAGGCGTTTGCTTATAAGCCACTGGGGAAGTAGCCTGAACATGAGCATCAGCAAACGACTGGAGGATGCGCGCCGGGCCTTCGCCAAAGGCGACCGGACGGCGGCGGCCGCCGCGCATGACGTCCGGCGGATTGCCCACGCCACGCGCGAACAACATGCCGGCAGCAGTGCGCAATACCTGGGCGACCTGGTGTACGGCGGCCTGGACGGCATCATCACCACCTTCGCGGTGGTGAGCGGCGTGGCCGGCGCCAGCCTGGGCACCGGCGTGATCCTGATCATGGGGTTGGCCAACTTGCTGGCCGACGGCTTCTCGATGGCGACCGGCGCTTACCTTTCGACCAAAAGCGAACAGGAGTACTACGAACAGGAGCGCCGTCGGGAGGCGTGGGAGGTCGAACATTTCCCGGAAGGCGAACGCGCGGAGCTTTATGAGCTGTATCGGGCGCGCGGCTACCCGGAGGAGGACGCGCAGCAACTGGTGACCATCCAGAGCCGCGACAAGACGCGCTGGGTGGATGCCATGATGCTTGAAGAGCTGCAGATGTTGCGGGACGACAGCAACCCGCTGATGAGCGCGGCCGCAACGCTGCTGGCGTTCATCGTCGCCGGCAGCGTGCCGTTGTTGGTCTATCTGGTGGGGTTGGCTGTGCCGGTGCCGGCGCACCTGGCCTTTCCGCTCTCGGTAGGGCTTTCGGCATTAGCGCTCTTCGGCCTGGGCGCGGCCAAGGTGCTGGTGACCGCCCAGCGACCGCTGCGCAGCGGCCTGGAAATGCTGTTGGTCGGCGGGTTGGCCGCGGCCGTCGCCTATGCGGTCGGCGCGCTGTTGCGTAGCCTGGGCATCCAGGCGTAACGCCGGCCGCCGCTGATCGGAATGGCGGCGCGGCTTAGACATACTTCTCGACGCGAAAGCGGTATAGCTTCACCGGTTCGTGCGGTCCGATGCCCGCCTTCTGCCGCGCGATCCGGATCTGCGTTGCCACGTCGTCCACCCCTTCGATGTCGGGCAACAGCAGGCCGCGACGGCCCCCGCGCTGGACGATGACACCGTACTGCTTCGGGTCAAGTTCGTCCGGACCGGAGATCGGCTCCGGCGGATAGAGCACGCTGACCTCGTACTCCAGATCGTCCAGCTCGTCGGGGCCGACCGGTTCGAAGCGCCAATCGCGCGTCGCGGACGAGATCGCGTTCTGGATCACCTCGTGGGCCAGGGTCGGCTGGGTCGGGCCGATCGTGCCGATGCAGCCGCGCAGCTCGCCCGTGCTCTTCTTGTGCAGGGTGACGAACACGCCGGCCGGTTCCCCTGCGACGGCTGTCGGCGCTTCGGCCGGGCTGATGATGCGACCATCGCGGACATAGCGCTCGATGGCCGCGCGAGCCAGTTGGACCAGGGGATGATGGTCCTTCGCGACCGTTTTCATGGTGCTTCCTCCTCCTCCACCACCTGTTGCTCAGCGCAATGTTCCCACCAACTCCGGCTCGCCCCAGACGGCCCAGGCAAAGGGATGGCTGCCGAGCGCGTCGGTGGCAAAAGCAAGCCGCAAGACATTGCCCGCCTGAAACGGCAAGGCGATCTCGAACGGCTGCCACGTCGTCGGCCAAGCCGCCCGGCTCCAGATCTGCCAGCCGTCTACCCGCACCCGAAACGCGACCAGATGGTCCTGTGCGTTGGCGCCATCGCGGATGCCGATGCTGAAGCGCAGCCGGGCGCCCGGCGCAACCAGGTCGGCCGGGATCGGCACATGATATTCGACGATGGATTCGCCCATCACAGGCGGGTGTTGCCAGAGCGCCGGTCGGCGCTCGCGGCCCACGGTCGCTTCCGCGATCTTGACCTCCATCCCTCCCGTCCCCCGGCTGGCGCTCACGTCGGCCTCGGCAAAATGTTCCAGCAGGCTGAAACGCCAGAGGCCACCGGTCGGGAGCGGCTGGGCCGGAGCGGCCGCCTCTGGCCGTCCGGCGCGCCAGCGCAAAAAGGCGATATATTCGCGCACCCGCTCCTGGTCGGCCGGCGCTAGCGCGGCCAGTTCGTTCACCCACGAGTCCACGTCTGTCATGGTATCTCTTCCTTGAATTCAGTAGGTCAACCCGACCGCCTGTCGCACATAGGTCGTCGCGGTCAGATTTTTCAACATGAAATCGGCTACGTCGGCCCGGGAGATGACGGGCCGGGCAATCTTCTCCGTCGCGTCGGCGGGGATGACCCGGTAGACGCCGGTGCGCGGGCCATCGGTCAATCCTCCTGGCCGCACGATGATCCAATCGCCCGCACTGGCCATGATGAGGCGTTCCTGGATCTCTTTTTCCTCCAAAAACGCCCGCAGGAGGCCGCGGGCGATCACGTGGCGGCCTAGCCAATTCATCTGGTACAGGCTTTCGCCCACCCCAAACGAGCTGACCCAAATCGAGCGCTGTACCTCGGCTTGATACATCGCGTCCAGGATATTGCGCGTGCCCTGAATCAGGTCGGGCAAGCCGGTCTTGCGCGTGCCCAGGGCCGAAAGAACCGCGTCTTTACCGAAGACGACTGCTAATACGACCTGGGCATTCAACGCATTGCCCTGAACGACGGTCAGGTTCGGGTGTTGGATGTTCAGCTTTGCCGGGTTGCGCACATAAGCGGTCACCTCGTGGCCCTGCTCCAACGCCTGGGCAACCAGTTGACGGCCGGTGCCGCCGGTCGCGCCGAAGATCACCAGTTTCATTTAGGCTTCCTGATCGGTCAAGCTGATCGGCGGGAAATTGCCGCTTCCCCCTCTTGTTCCCCTTTCTCCTTCCAAAACGGGAAGAAGGGGTTGGAGGCGGCGGCGAAGCCGCCGCCCCCCGGCCCCCCCCGGGGGGGGCCCCCCCCGCCGGAAAGGCCGGGGGACCCAGGGGGGCCCCCCGGGGCCGGGGGGGCCCCCCATGGGCAGAAACGAAAGG
>JBBIKA010000021.1:0-29729 GCA_037445695.1 Chloroflexota bacterium | reverse complement strand
AGGAAGATCTGGCCGTCGGTGATCGAGATGACGTTGGTCGGAATGTAGGCCGAGATGTCGCCGGCCTGGGTCTCGATGATGGGCAGCGCGGTCAGCGAGCCGCCGCCGTATTCGGGCGCCAGGCGCGCAGCCCGCTCCAACAGGCGGCTGTGCAGGTAGAAGACATCGCCCGGGTACGCCTCGCGGCCGGGGGGCCGGCGCAACAGGAGGGACACCTGGCGGTAGGCCTGGGCATGCTTGGAGAGGTCGTCGTAGATGATGAGCGCGTCCTTGCCCTGCTCCATGAACTCTTCGCCGATGGCGCAGCCGGCATAGGGCGCGATGTATTGCAGCGCGGCCGGCTCCGACGCGGTGGCCGCCACGACGATCGTATGTTCCATGGCGCCGTAGCGCTCCAGCGTGGCGATCACCTGGGCCACCTGGCTCTGGCGCTGGCCGATGGCCACGTAGATGCAGATCAGGTTGCCGCCCTTCTGGTTGATGATCGTGTCAATGGCCAGCGCGGTCTTGCCGGTTTGCCGATCGCCGATGATCAGCTCGCGCTGTCCCCGGCCGATGGGGATCATCGCATCTATGGCCTTGATGCCGGTCTGGACGGGCGTGTCCACGCTCTTGCGGGTCACGACGTTGGGCGCGATCCGCTCGATGGGGCGATAGCGGTCCGTCTTGATCGGCCCCTTGCCGTCAATTGGCTGGGCGACGGCATTGACCACGCGGCCGATCAGGGCATTGCCGACCGGCACCGAGACGATGCGGCCGGTGCTGCGCACGGTCTGGCCTTCGGCGATGCCGGCGCTTTCGCCCATGATGATGACGCCGACGTTGTCCACTTCCAGGTTGAAGACGATGCCCAGGGTGCCGTTTTCGAATTCTACCAGTTCGGCTGCGCGCGCGTTCGGCAGGCCGCTCAGGCGAGCGATGCCGTCGCCGACCTGGAGCACGGTGCCGATGTCTACCGTGCGCGTCGGCGCCTGAAAGCTCAGGATTTGCTGTTTGAGTTGCGCAACCAGATCTTCTGTACGAACGGCCATGTGTGACTCCCCATACTGCTCATGCTGCGAATGCGCGGCGCTTATTCCGCCGCGGCGACGCCCAACGCCTGTTTCAGCGCGGCCAGCCGGCTCGCGACGCTGCCGTCAATCAGTTTGTCGCCCACCCGCACGATCAGGCCGCCCAGGATGGCGGGATCCACCTGGTACTCGAACTCCAGGTCGGCGCCGTATTGTGCCGTGAGCTTTTGGGCGAGGGCGGCCTGCTCTTCCGGCGTCAGGGGCACCGCGCTGGTGACGACCGCGCGGACGGCCGCTTCTTTGCCGCGCGCGGCGCGCGCGCGCAACGACAAAATGACCTCGCGCAACAGGCTCAGGTCCCCGCGTTGCGCCAGGGTGTAGAGCAGATTGCGCACCGGCAGGTCTACATCGGCAGGCAATAGCCGGTCCAACTGCTCTTTGCGCAGGCTGAACTCGGCCTGATCGGCCTGGCCACGCGCCAGCAGCCCCGGCTCGCGGGCCAATCGTTCGGCGACCTCCGTCAGCGCGGTCAACCAGCGCTCGAAGGCCGCGGCGTAGAACGCTTCCGCGTAAGCACGCGCCCGGTCGCGATCTTGCGTGTTCATGATTGCGTTTCACCCAGGGTAGCGATGAACTGGCCGATCAGCCGGCGCTGCGTGGCCTCGTCCACTTCCTGGCCCAGGATGCGTTCGACGGCGGCCATGGAGAGGCTGGCGATCTGGCTTTGCACTTCGGCCAGGATGTGCGCCCGTTCCTGGGCCGCCTCTTCGCGCGCGCGCTGGCGGATCAGCTCGGCCTCGCGTTGCGCCTCGGCCTTGATCTCGGCGCCGACCTGCTCACCGGCCTGGGCGGCCTGGGCGATGATCTCCTGCGCCCGGCGCTGCGCTTCGGCGATCTTGCGGTCGTATTCCTGTTGCGCCCTGGCCGCGGCCGCCCGCGCCGCATCGGCATCGGCCATGCCGGCCGCGATGCGCGCTTTGCGCTCGGCCAGCATCCGCAATACCGGCTTGTACAACAGCAGATAGAGCAACGCGGCCAGGAGGGCAAAGTTGATGAATTGGGAAATCAACAATCCCAAATTGATGCCGAGCTTTTCCAAAGGCCCCTCCCTTAATCAGTCGAATAGTCGAGTAGTCTAATAGTCAGAGCATCAGAGCGTCATTGGGTCATCGAATTGCGCCGGACAAACCCGATCCGGCCATGATCTCTATGACGAGCATGTGACTATGCGACTATCTGACTTATCAGACAAACTTGATGATCAGCGCGACGACCAGCGCGTAAATGGCCACGGCTTCGGCGAACGCGATCCCCAGGATCATGTTGGTGCGGATGTCGCCGGTCGCTTCCGGATTGCGGCCGATGGCCTCCATCGCCTTGGCGCCCAGGATGCCGATGCCGATGCCCGGGCCGATCGCCCCCAGGCCGATGCTGAGCGCTGCACCGATAGCCTTCAGTCCTTCAACGTCCATGTGTCCCCCTTGTCGTAGAAATGTCGCACAAGCCCGCGGCTCGTGCGTTCGTTTTGTCCGGCGCAAGCCGGCCGCTTACGCTACGGGTTGCGCTCCGGTTCAGTGATGTTCCTCGCTGCCATGGCCGATCGTGGCGACCGTGAAGAAGACCAGCGACAACATCATGAAGACCAGCGCCTGAATAAAGCCGACGAAGACTTCCAGGCCGTAGAACGGCAAAGACGCGATGAACGGAATCAAAAAGGCGATCACCGAAAGGAGCACTTCGCCGGCGAAGATGTTGCCGAAGAGACGGAAAGCGAAAGAGATGATCTTGGCGAACTCGGCCACCAGCTCCAGCAGGCCCACGAACAGCATGATGAAGCCCATGAACGCGCCCTGCTTGAAGCCGGAAAGGTCGAGGAACTTCCTGAAATAGCCGAGATTGAGCGCCTTGACGCCCCAATACTGCGTCAGCAGCACGGAGGAAAGCGCCAGCGCCAACGTGAAGTTGAGGTCGGTGGAGGGCGGCCGCAGGAAGGGCACCAGGACCACCCCTTCCCCGTCGTGCGCCTGTTCGGCGGTCATCACCACGCCGTGCGCCACGTAGCCGTGCATGGCCTGATCTTCGGGGTGTTCGAACAATCCGATGGAGCCTACGCCCGGGATCAGCCCCAGCCAGTTGGAGGTCACGACGAAGAGAAAGATCGTCATGACGATGGGGAAGAATTTGGTGACCCAGTGGCCGGCCACGCCCGCCGAGAAATTATACATCCCCTCGACGACCCATTCGATGAAATTGGCGAACATCCCGCCGGGGACCAAAGCGCTGTTCGGCGCGGTCGCCAGGTCTTTGGGGTAGCTCCGCGTGGTGAGCCAGGCCGCCGCGATGAGGATGAGCATCACGATCCAGCCGGTCAAGAGGGCGTTGGTGATGGTGAACTCACCGATGTGGAAAAGGGGTTCGGCCGCCAGAGCCACGTGGGGAGGAGGGACTTTCAGTCCCAGCCAACCGGAGACGACAAACAGAGCAACGACCCCGAGAAGGATCACCAGATTACGAACGGTCAACAGTTTCTTCAACACTACGCTCGTTCCTCCTTTCCGTAGTCGTCGCTACGGAATACTCGTTCGCTGAGCCGACAGACGACACTGCCTGCAACTGATGAGTGGTGATCCGCACCACCAGCCACGTGCCGATCAGGATGCCGATGCTGCTGCCGACCCACAGGCCGAGCAACGGTCGGTTCACCGCCGAGCCGACCAGCAGGGCGAGAAGCAACGGCATCCCCAGGCCCGCGCCGACCGCGGGGATCAGCTTCCATAGCAAGTGGCGTCTCGTGCACAGAGCCATCGGTTTGCTCTCTTCTGCGGCCAGGCGCGGGCGAGATTATAACAGGAAGTAGCAAAAGGTGCAAATCCGGCCCGAATTACGATGATGGCCGTGCGCGTAAATCCGCTGCCGTCGTGGCCGCGCTGTCGGTCGGCGGCCGGTCGTTGACGCGGCGCATATGGCCGCGCGTCCCGCGGCGCCTCTGGAGGGGCTCCGGCTTTTCGGGCGCCCGCCGCAGGGCGGCGACGGGCACCTCGGCGCGATTCACTTCGCCGAGGAAGCGGATCAAGATGTGGACGCGTTCGGCCGGGCCGAGCGGCCCCTGGAAGATGCCGCGCAATCCGGCCAGCGGCCCCTCGTCAATCACCACTTCGTCGCCGGGCTTGAAGTTGTGGGTGGGCAGGCCGCCCTGGGCTTCGATCTGGCGAAGCTGCGAGCGGATCAGGGCAATGGCCTGATCGGGCACGATGGCCGGCCGGCCATCGAAGGAGACGATGCGCCGCAGGCCAGGGATCCACTGCAGGCTGGCGACGCTCACGACCTCCAGGTCGCAATGCACGAAGAGGTAAGAGGGGAAGAGCGGCTGGAGCGGCTCGCTGGCCGCGGTGGGCAGAAGCGGCAGGAAGATCTCGTAGTTGCGGGCCATCAGCGCGTTTGCCACGCGTGCTTCGGAACGGGGCTTGGTGTTGAGCGCATACCATCGTAGCACGGTCGGCGTCCCTTTCTGTTTGGGTGGGATTCGCCATCATGTTAGCATTGCCCGCCGACTTTGTCAAAATCCCCCGCGGCTCCGTCGGCCAGATCTGGGGGCGATTGAAATCGCGGCTAACGGGCCGGTGGCCGGGCGTCCACCCCAAGCCCCCACCCCAACCCCTCCCCCAAATTTGGGGGAGGGGTTGGGGGAGAGGTCGGCGCAGGCCGACCTCGCGGCGGGCACGTCCCTTCGCCCCGAATTCATTCGGCGGGCCGACGTTGCACACCGCACGAGGCCGTGATATACTTTATCGTATTCAGCCGGGCGCGCAGGCAAGGCGGCCTGGGCATCTCATGGGAACGGCCGGACGATCATGCGCATCTTGACCGTGAGCGACAAAGTCGAGCCGGTGTTGTACGGCCCGTATCTGCGGGAGCGGGTGGGCAAGATTGACCTGGTGCTCGGTTGCGGCGACTTGCCCGGCTACTATCTGGAGTATATTGTCGGCTTGCTGGACGTGCCCCTGTTCTATGTGCACGGCAACCACGACCGGCCGATGGCGACGGAGTCGGACCGGCCGGCGAGCGCACCCGGAGAGATGCACGGGGTGAGCGAATGGGGCATTGATCTGCACGGCCGCACGGTGCGCTATCGCGGGGTGCTGTTGGCCGGGCTGGAAGGCTGCCGGCGCTACAATCCCGGCGCGCCGTTTCAATACAGCGAAGCTCAGGTGCGCCGGCAGGTCCTGTGGCTGATGCGACGTCTGCTCTGGAATCGGCTGCGCTACGGCCGCTATCTGGACATTTTGATCACCCACGCGCCGCCGCGCGGCATCCATGATGCCGAAGACCTGCCGCATCAGGGCTTCGTCTCGTATTTGCAGTTGTTGCGCCTGTGCCGGCCGACGCTGATGATCCACGGCCATACGCATATCTACAACCGCAATCATGTCACCGAGACCGACTTCGGCGCCACCCGCATCATCAACACGTACGGCTATCGGGTGCTGGAGCTGGCGCCGCAATGGGAGACGGGCGGCTGGGAGCTGGTGCGTTATAGTTGAAGATGGAGAGACGAATGGGAGATCGCGTGAAGACCATCGCGGTGTTCGGTTCTTCCCGCCGCGCCGAGGAGAGCGACCTCTATCGGCAGGCGTATGAGCTGGGCCGCGTGCTCGCGCGCGCCGGCTACGCGGTGCTCACCGGCGGCTATAACGGCAGCATGGCGGCCGTCAGCCGCGGCGCGGCCGAGGCCGGCGGCCATGTCATCGGCGTGACCTGCGCCATCTTCGACCCCCTGCCCCCCAACCCCTGGTTGAACGAAGAGATCAAGGCGCGCACGTTGCTGGAGCGCCTGGCGATCATGTTCGAACGGGCCGACGGCTTCGTGGCCGTGCGCGGGGGCATCGGCACCCTTTCCGAGGTGACCCTGGCCTGGAGCCTGCTCCAGACGCGCACCCAGGTCGGCAAGCCGCTCGTGCTGCTCGGCGCCGACTGGCCGCCGCTCGTGGACGCGTTTCGTCGCCACAGCGACCTGGGCGAGTCCATCGCCCGGCTCGCCCGGATCGTTTATACTCCCGACGAAGTCCCTTCCGCCCTGAGCGCACCCCCAATACCTCCTGGCCCTCCGCCTCTCGGCTAACCGGCCAGAGGACGGAGGGCGCCTCACCTATCTCTTGTTGAGCAACGGAACTTACGCTGCGCGCAGGCGGCCGGCCGCCGAGATGCAGCGTGGCGAGAAAACACATAGGAGCAAGTGCAATTATGACAGAAAAAGGTGTCACTCCGCGCGGCGAAGACTATTCGCGTTGGTATACCGATGTGGTGCAAAAGGCCGAACTGGCCGACTATTCGCCGGTCAAAGGGTGCATGGTCATCCGGCCCTACGGCTATACGCTTTGGGAGAACATCCAGGCCGCCCTGGACCGGCGCTTCAAAGAGACCGGCCACGTCAACGCTTACTTTCCGCTCTTCATTCCGCTCAGCTTCTTGCAGAAGGAGGCCGAGCACGTGGAGGGCTTTGCGCCGCAACTGGCCGTGGTGACCCACGGCGGCGGCGAGAAGCTGGAGGAGCCGCTGGTCGTCCGGCCCACGTCCGAGACGATCATCGGCTACATGTACAGCCAGTGGGTGCGCTCGTATCGCGACCTGCCGATCCTGATCAACCAATGGGCCAACGTCGTGCGCTGGGAAATGCGCACGCGGCTCTTCCTGCGCACGACCGAGTTCCTGTGGCAGGAAGGCCATACCGCGCACGCCACCCAGGCCGAAGCCGAAGAGGAAACCCTCCGCATGGTGGGCGTCTATGCCGATTTCGCGATCAACGAGGCGGCCATTCCGGTGATCCAGGGCAAGAAGAGCAACCGCGAGAAGTTCGCCGGCGCGATCTACAGCACGACCATCGAAGCGATGATGGGCAACGGCTGGGCGCTGCAATCGGGCACCAGCCATTTCCTGGGCCAAAACTTCGCCAAGGCGTTCGACATCAAGTTCCTGAACCAGAAGAACGAGATGGAATATGCCTGGACGACGAGCTGGGGATTGAGCACGCGCATCGTCGGCGCGATCATCATGACCCACGGCGACGATCAGGGGCTGGTGCTGCCCCCGCGGCTGGCGCCGATCCAGACGGTGATCGTGCCGATCTGGCGCAAGGACGCGGAGAAGACGCCGGTGCTGGCGTTCGCACATCAGGTGGCGGCCGCGCTCAAGGCGGCCGGCATTCGGGTCAAGCTGGACGACCGGGATGAGGTGAGCGCGGGCTACAAGTTCAACGACTGGGAGATGCGCGGGGTGCCGCTGCGCATCGAGATCGGCCCGCGCGATGTGGAGCAAAACGCGGTCGTCTTCGCCCGTCGCGACCTGCCGGGCAAGGAGGGCAAGACGTTCGGCGTGCCGGCGGCCGGCGTGGCCCAGGCCGCGCACGATCTGCTCGTCACGATCCAGGCCGCGCTGCTCCAGCGTGCCACTGCGTTCCGCGACGCCAATACCCACACCGTCCGGAACTACGACGAGTTCAAGCAAGTGCTTGACGGCCCCGGTGGCTTCATCCGCGTCCATTGGGCCGGCTCGGACGAGGACGAGGATCGCATCAAGGAAGAAACCAAGGCCACGATCCGCTGCTATCCGTTCGACGCGCCGGAAGGGGAAGGGGTCTGCTTCTACACCGGCAAGCGCACCGAGCGGGTGGCGATCTTCGCGCGGGCGTATTAGTTAGGGATTGGGGATTGGTTCCGATGAGAGAGATTCGCAAGCATAGCGAGATCGAGCCGAAGTATACCTGGAACGCGGAAAGCGTCTTTCCGACGGTCGAGGCGTGGGAGGCCGAGTGCGCGAGCATCGCCGAGAGCCTGCCGGCCGTGGCCGCGTTCGCCGGCCGCCTGGCCGAGGGCCCGACCGCGTTGGCCGATGCCCTGGACGCGATCCAGGAGATCAATCGCCGCGTCGGTCGGGTGATGGTGTATGCCCACATGACGTACCAGGTGGATACGACCTCGCCGGCCGGGGCCCGCATGGCCGGCCGCAGCCAGAGCCTGATGGGCCGGGTGCGCGCGGCCACCGCGTATCTGGATCCCGAGCTGCTCGCCATCGGCGAGGCCACGTTGCGCCGCTGGATCGCCGATGAGCCGCGGCTGGCGTACCTGGGCCACTATGTGGACAATCTGTTCCGCAAGCAGGCGCACATCCGCTCGGCCGAGGTGGAAGAGCTGTTGGGCCTGGTGGCCGATCCGTTCCGCAACCTGGAAATGACCATGGACATGCTCACCGGCGCGGATCTGAAGTTCCCGCCGGCCGTGGGGAGCGACGGCACGCGCTACGAGGTGACCCAGGGCACGTTCCAGGGGCTTCTTTCGCAAAGCGATCGCGCGGTGCGTCGCACGGCGTGGGAGGGCTTTCACGACGCCCATCTGGCGTTCAAAAACACCTTGGCGGCCAACCTGATCACCTCGATCAAGGCCAACGTCTTCATGGCCCGCGCGCGACGGCACGCTTCGACCCTCGCCGCGGCGCTGTTCGAGAACGCCATCCCGGTGGCGGTCTTTCATAACCTGATCGAGACCTTTCGCGCGCATCTGCCGGTGTGGCATCGCTACTTCGCGGCCCGGCGCCGGGCGCTCGGCGTCGAGCAGCTCCGGCCCTACGATATGTGGGCGCCGCTGGCCGCCGCGCGCACGCCGATCCCCTATGAGCAGGCGGTGGATTGGATCTGTGCTGGCCTGGCGCCGATGGGCGAGGAGTACGTGGCGACGATTCGTCGCGGGTGCCTGGAAGAACGCTGGGTGGACGTGTATCCGTGTCAGGGCAAGGCGTCGGGCGCGTTTTCGATGGGCCGGCCCGGCACCTACCCGTTCATCATGATGAGCTATAACGATAACATCTTCAGCCTGAGCACCCTGGCGCATGAGCTGGGCCATTCGATGCACTCGTTGCTTTCGTGGCAGAACCAGCCGGTGCTCTACAGCCGCTACTCCCTCTTCGCCGCCGAGACGGCCTCCAACTTCCATCAGGCCATGGTGCGGGCGTACTTGCTGCGGGAGAAGGCCGATGGCCTGTTTCAGCTTGAGGTGATCGAGGAGGCGATGGCGAACTTCTATCGCTACTTCTTCATCATGCCGACCCTGGCGCGCTTCGAGCTGGAGGTCCATCGCCGGGAAGAGGAGGGCCGGGGGCTTTCGGCCGACGATATGAACGCGCTGTGCGCCGACCTGTTCGCCGAGGGCTTCGGCGACGCGGTGGAAGTGGACCGGTCGCGGGTGGGCATTATCTGGGCCACCTTCGGCCATCTGTACACCGATTACTACGTCTACCAGTACGCCACGGGCATCTCGGCCGCGCACGCGCTGGCGCGGCGCATCCTGGAAGGCACGCCTGGCGCGGTGGAGGCGTATTTCGGCTTTCTGAAGGCGGGCGGCTCCCGGTATCCGCTGGACGCATTGAAGCTGGCCGGCGTAGATATGCTGACGCCGGAACCGGTGGAGGCCGCGTTTGCGGTGATGGCCGAGATGGTGGGACGGCTGGAAGCGCAAGCCGCCGGAGGACAAGCCGCGGCCAACGTACGGTAGGCGCGTTCCGGCTGCACGGGTAGACGAAGGCAATGTCTTCGTCTACCCGTAAACAGCTCGGCGTTTATGACGCCAGGAAATCGTCCAGCGCCTTCTTGGCGATGCGGTACTCGCTGCCGATCTGCTTCGCCTTGACCTGGCCGGAGGTGATCAGGTTCAGCACATCTTGCTGGCTCACCTTGAGGTAGGCCGCGGCCTCGGCCAGGTTCATCACCTCGGGCGCGGCCGCGCCGGCTGCCGGAGCAGCCGGCTGCTGCGGTTGCGCGGCGCCCTGGATCGCCTGGCTGATCATGCCGGCCATCCCCGCGCCGACCCCGATCCCCGCGCCCAGGCCCACGCCGGTGCCCATGGCGCTGCCCGCTTCGCCGCCCGCGCGGGCCGCATCGCCCATCGCGCGCGCGGCCTGGAATTGCAGGTACTTCTGCATGTCGCCGATCGCGCCCATCGAGGCCCGCTCGTCAATCGCCTTGGCGGTCTCTTCGGTCGGACTGATGGACTGGATGTACATCGCCTTGATGGTGATGCCCAGCGCGGCGAAATCCTCGGCCACCTTGACGCGGGCGGCCGCGTTCATTTCATCGAACAGCGCCGGCAGGTCGAACAACCCCGCCTTGCTCTCGCCCAGCAGGTCGGTCAGCCGGCTGACGATGATTCCCCGCAGGTAGTCGGCGATCTGGCTGGTCTGATACAGCCCCTGGGTGCCGACGATCTTGGTGACAAAGAGCTGCGGGTCGGTGATCGCCATGCTGTAGCGGCCGTTGGCGCGCAGCCGGGCCAGGCCCAGGTCCTTATCGCGCATGGCGATCGGCTCTTGCGTGCCCCACTTCATGTCAATGAAATCGCGCGTGTTCACGAAGTAGACTTCGGCGGTGAAGGGGGTCTGTCCGCGCGTGGCCAGTTGCAGCACGTTGATCAACAGCGGGATGTTCGCCGTCGTGATCGTGTGCCGGCCGGGGCCGAACGTGTCGAGCGCCTTGCCGTCGCGGTAGAAGACCGCGGCCTGGTTTTCGCGCACGATCACCTGCGAGCCGATGCGGAAATCGCCCGGCCCCGTCTCGGGCACGCGATAGACCATCTGATCCAATGCTTGATCTGGCGCCTGTATGACATCAATAATCCGAGCCATGGGTCCCTCCTAAGGATGTATGACGTTTGGTATAACGCATCACAACTCTCGCATCGCTGCGGTACGCTTGCCGAAGGTCTCGTTGAGCCGGGCCAGGATGTTTCCCACGGCCGTCACCGCTTCTTTGATGCCTTCGTTCGTTTCAATGGCTTGGGCCAGCGATTCGATGGCCGTGTCGAGGCGCGGCAGCTCCTCGAACAGCGCCCGGTCGAACTCGGCCAGTTTATCCAGTGCGTCTTCTTTGACGCGCTGGACGTCGAAGAAGCCGGCATAGCCGTAGGCCGCGGTCCGGATGCGGTCAATCAGCAGTTGCAGCCGACCAACGACCCGCTCGATGTCGTCCAGCCACAACAGCCCGCCGGCCGCCAGCAGATCGTTTTGCATGGCGGTGATCTTCGTCCGGCGCTCCGCCAGCTCGCGCGCCAGCGCATCGCGCACCAGCTTATCGGTGTCGCGGCGCATCTCCTTGGCGCGGTAGCCGGCAATGCCGGGTAGCTTCGAAAACAAACTCTCCAGCCAGCCCATTTCTTCTTTGGCTTTTTCGAGTGGGTCCATAGCATCCTCTCCAGTTCATAAAGTAGTGTCTAGCCGTGCTTCATCAGCGTGGTCACCGCCGGCAGGCGATTCAGCATCCACACGCCGAACGGCAATCCGATAACCGTGACGCACAAAAGCCATCCCAGTAATGCCCACAACAGGCTGAACCACCAGCCGATCACCAGGAAATAGAGCAGTCGCAGGAGCCAGCCGTGTTGCGGCACGGTTTCGCGCCATGCCACCAGCCGGCCGTCCCGCAGCCCGATCACCTGATAGCTCGCCGGCATGCGCAGGGTCAACACCAGCGGCACGCGGTTGAGCATCCACACCCCCAGCGGCAGGCCGATCACCGTCAGGTTCAGCAGCCAGGCCGCCACGATCCAGTACAGGGTCACGTGCCAGCCGATCAGAAAGAACCAGAGCACCCGGATCAGGAACGGAACATCCGCTTCCCGCCGCACCGCGGTCGTCATGGCCATATACCAACCTCGACTTTCAGCTCGCCAGGAACACTTCCGAGCCGCAATAGGGGCATTGGATCACGCCCTTGCCCACCAGCTCCACCTGGCCGCCGCAGTTGGGGCATTTGCGGTCGGCCTTCATCTGCGCGGCCTGCCGGGAGTAGAGCACGCCGTCGTTCCAGTTGATGGCGCCGCTGAACAGGTTCTTGCCCACCAGGTCGCGCACCATGTCTTCCACCTGATCGCGCGGCAGGCTCAGTTCCAGCGCCGCCTCGGCCAGGGTCACCTTGCCCTGGGCCAACACCATGTTGAGCAGCTTCTTCTGCTTCTCGATGGCCGCATACTCGGTTTTCTCCTGTTGGCTTTTGATCCACAGGTAGATGCCCCCGCCGCCGAGCGGCAACACGAACACCAGGGCCACGATGAACAGGCCCAGGATCGCGCCCGTGACCGTGGTTTCCCCGCTCGATACCTGTCCCAACAGCAGCGCCGTCGCGAGCAGACAGGCGACCAGGGCCACCGCGATCAAGATGATGCCGATGATCTTTCCCTGTCCTGGCATGACCGACCCCTTTCTCTGCGATGATAGTGTCTTCCCGTCGTCATCCGAAACTGCTTCCGCCGCCGCCGCCCCCGCCGCCGGAGAAGCCGCCGCCGCCCGAGAACCCGCCGCCGCCCCCACCGCTCGACGAAGGCGCGCTGGTCAAGGTGCTGGACGCCGACGCCAGCATGGCGCCCAGTCCGGCGCTCATGCCGGCCAACGAGGTGCCCAGTCCGCGCGACATGTCGCTGAGCGTCGGCCGGCCGCCTTCGCCGAGCACCTCGCGGGCCGAGCCGGAGGGCCGGCCGCCGGCGGTCGCCGGCCCCAGGCCGCCGTCATAGAAAGGTCGCCCATAGCCGTAGGGGATCCACCAGGTGGGCGGCGGCGCTTCTACGCGCGCGAACTTCTGCAGCCAGCCGCGCTCCAGCCCGAACGCCACCGCGTAGGGCAGATAACGCTCGAAGATGTCGGCTGCCTCCTCGACTTTCGTGTATTTCTCCAGGTTTTCCAGATAGCGCTTGAACGCCTTCCAGCGGGCCACCGCGTCTGCGCCGGCCGGGGTGCGCTGCGGCATGTAGCGCGCCAGGATGATGATGCCGACGGCCACTCCTCCCAGGGCGATCGGCAGACAGAGCGCGAAGGACGAAAATTCGGCCAGCGCGCCCACCAGCACTATGCCCACGCACACCGTCAGGATCAGCGCCACGACCCCCAGGACGCTGTAGCGCGTGCGCGTGCTCTCGGGGCTGCGTTTGAAGAAGCCTTCATCCACGACCGCCTGATAGAGCTGCTTGCGCAAGACCGGGATGGCCCGATAGAACTTGTTCTTCAAATCCGAGAGCCGGATTTCGTCACGGTTGCCGAACATCTCCTTGAGCAACGTCTGCTCATAGGCGCGCAGGGGGATGGCGGTCGGCCTCCTTCGGTAGACATAATCATTGCGACTGCCGATGCCCAGGAAGCCGGGCTCCTTGATCTCTTCGATCTCGAGCACCCCGCGGCGTGCCAGGTCGAGGATCGTCGCCAGGATGTCTTGCAGGTCGGCGGTCTCGTCCAGCAGCGTGCCGGCGATGCCCGGCGGCAGGTCGGCCGGCGGCTCGGGCAGATAGTCGGCGATCAGGCCCACGGGCGCATCGCGGCCGCGGTTGTACCACCACAGATAGAGCAGCACCGACCCGCCGATCAGGATCAGGCCGCTGAGGGCCAGGAAGGCCAGATCGGCCACCGGGCCCCAGCGGCGGCGCAGCTCTTCCTGCGCGGCCTTTTGCGCGGCCTCGGCATCGAGTTCCTTTTGCCAGGGTTGCGCCTGGCCGGCGACGATGCCGTGTTGCCATTCGGCCACCACCTCCACTTCCTGGCCGGCCCGAATGGGCCCTCGGATGGTGATGGAGGCGTCACGCTGGCCCGGCCGAAAATCGGTCGTCGCTTGCGCGCCGTACACGCCGTAATTGGTGAAGGTGGCCGGCTCGGGTACGTGCAGGGTGATCACGGCCGTTTGGGTGGGGAAGGGATTGCCCGCCGGGATCGCCTTCCAGAACAGTTGATCCACCCCCTGGTCGGGATAGTAGCGCAGGCTATCCTTCACCGTGTAGCCGATCACGATGGTGCGGCGCGTGTCGGCGCTGGGGGGGAAGTTATAGCGGATCTTCACCCAGCCGCTCTCGCGGATGATTCGAAAGGTATACGGCTCGTCGGTGGAGGCCTGGCGGTACACCGGGCCGTCTAGCTCGCGGACCGCGATGTCGGTGATGTCGCTCAGGCGGTTGAGAGGGATCTCGCGCTGGCCGTAGCGAAACGTGCCTTGCGTGAAGACCAGCTCCTGGGTCTCGGTGATTCGCACATCGCCGTTCTTCTGCACGCTCAGGTCAACGTCGTAGCGTTGCCAGTAGAGCGTCTTGGTATCCTGCGCGGCAGCCACGCCGCCGAAGACCAACAGCCACACCAGAACGAACAACAGCCCCGCTAGCGATCGACGCCTCATGGATGGCTCCTTCGAATTTCGCAGATCGTGCCCTTAGGGGGCACCGGTTCGCTTCACGGGCCTCATTGTACCACGCTTTTGGCCGTTTGCCAGAACGGCCTCCGACAGGTAGCTGACAATCATCGGAGATCTTGCGCTGAGCATCAGGATCGCCTGCCCATCAAGGCGAGGGACAGTTGACGCCGGGCCAACATTGACGCTCCAGATCCCATAGATACGGCACGCCGTTGTCAAACCACTCCGTTTTGGTTTCGCACATGGCGTCAAACATCTCGTCGGTGATGTAGACCTTAGAAACCATGTAATGATCGTCCCAGATTTTCTGGTCACGCACGCTGGTGCAACTGCCGCCGATATAGCCCCCCAACGCCGCGGCGTTGAGCTGGAGCTCCGGGATGGTGCGGAAGCGAATGGTGTTGTGGTGCATTTTGAGTTCGCCGTTGATCCAAAGTTTGACCTCGCCGTCCGCCTGCCCGGGTGTGTTCAGCTTCATCATCATCTGAAAATCAAGCCATTGCCCGCCGGTGATATAGACAGGTGCGCCGACATTCTGGCGCAGCTTCTCCCCATAGCCGGTCGGCTGATCGAGATGATAGCAGTAGAGCACCGGCTCCCCGCGATCGTACACGCCCGCCGGGTCGAAACACCGCGTGACATGGGCGGCGTTGTCATACCAACAATTGGGCATGATCTGCAGAAAGCAGCTCGCTTCGTTCGTGCCATCCGGGCGTTGGCCGGCCGGCAGCGTGAAGGTGATCGGGTTGTGGGCATACAGCGAAAACGCTTTGGATTCGCAGGTAAACTGATAGCCCGCCTCATATTGGCGATAGAAACGCCAGTAGTACACATCGCTGCGCGGAAGCGCATACTTAAACGCGGCTATCGGTTCGTGTGTGCCGACGAGATTCTGGAATTGCTGCGCCTTCGCGCCTTTGCGCACCGGGCTTTGTACGACGCTGACGTTGTTGGGGTAGCTGTAATATACCCGATTGGGCGGATACGGTGCCAGCACCGAGGCGGAGTTGCCGCGATTGGCAAGCTGATACCAGTAGGGATGCTCCATGCTGGTGGCAAACACCACGCCGTTCGTTGGAACGAAGGCGCACACATCGCCAGAGAGGGGTGGGGTGGCCGTCGGGGTGGGCGTTCGGGTGGGCGTTGCAGTGACACCGGGCGTACCGGTCGCGGTAGCTGTAGGGGTGGAGGTCGGCGAGGCCACAGGCGTATTCGTCGGGCTTGCGGTGGGGGTTGGCGAGGCCACAGGCGTATTTGTAAGGCTTGCGGTGGAGGTAGGCGTTGCGCTTGAGGCCGGGCTCCTTTGCACGAGCGGCAGGAAGAGGGCGTGGCCGGCTGCCGGTGCCGACGCCGTGACGATTTCGATGACCAGATAATCAATCTGGCTGGTATCCATCTCCCCGTTCGTTTGATAGCGGATCTGAATTTCACCGTTTGCATTGATGCTGTGGGTCACAGGAATAGACGCGGCAAAGACTTGATAGGTCCACTTCCACCGCTCGACGCCCGTGTTGTCTCCCAGGGCGACCCACGTGCCGTTTTGGAAATCGCGCAATTCCCACCACCAGCGCTGCACCTCGCGCGTCGGGCCGCGCTGGTTGGTGCGCACGCGCAAGTCCTCCACGTCGGCAGGCGCAAGGCCGGCCGGGAGCGTATAGGTGAAAATTCCTTCGTAGCCATTGCCGCCTACGTAAAACTCTTTGTAAGCCTCTCTCGGGGTGGCATTCCAGTCCTGCATTTCCAGACGGGAAAGCGCTTCGAGGGGTGTGTCGTCGTGCGTGCCACGTACGGCGGCCAACGCCACAGGGGCCAGCCTGAAAGATAAGGCCACCTTGTCGGAGCGCTTTGAAGACACCGGCGCCGTGTGCGCCAATAACGTCAGAATGCAGCCCAGGAGGCAGGCGCCTATCAGCGATCTTTTGTGCAACCACCCCCAAGTGCAGAGAGAAGGAATCATGGAAACCTCCTTTTCGCCCAGTAGTGCTTTCTTTGGTAATCATGAATTTACTGGCTCTGCGGCTTTTGGTGGGAAGACGGTAGGGCTCGCAACTTGCGTGGCCCCATCCACCGGCCCCTTCCCCGCCAAGCGGGGAAGGGGCGAGGCTAACAGCGGGGTATTTTGGCCGCCGAAGGCGGCCAAAATACCCCTTGCGAGGGATTCTCCGCTCCTCGCTTGCGGGGGCGGGGTCAGGGGTGGGGAGCCCACTGCATCCGGAATTAACGAAATGTTTTTGTCCCGCCAGAAGCTGGAGAACCATAATTATAAAAAATACGGCCGCGCCTTTCTGTAATCCCGGCAGGAATCGGCTCAACGAACAGCCCAGGATTGTAAAAAGAGTCGGCGTTTGACCGGCCCGCTGTGTACCGCTATAATATGAGCTCTTGAAAATGCAATCAGGAGCTGGAGCACCATCATCATCCACGGACCCGGCCATGAGCAAACCCTATAAAGCCATCCTCTTCGATCTCGACGGCACCCTGCTCGACAGCCACATGGAGACCTTTCTGCCGCACTACATGCAGAAGCTGGCCGCTCGGGTGGCGCATCTGATTCCGACCGCCGAGTTCATCGCCCACCTGCTGGCGGCCACGCGCGCGATGGTGGCCAACGACGGCCGCGCCACCAATGCCGAGGTCTTCGCCGCCGCCTTCTATCCTCGCGTGGGACGCTCACCGGCCGAGCTGGAGCCGATCTTCGCGGACTTCTACGCGACCGACTACCCGACGTTGCAACATCTGACCAAGCGCAAGCCCGAGGCGCGGCTTGCGGTACAGGCGGCCTTCGACCTGGGCTGCGCGGTGGTCATTGCGACCAATCCTCTCTTCCCCGAGACGGCCATCCGCCAGCGGCTGGCCTGGGCCGGCGTGGCCGACTTTCCCTATCGCCGCGTGACCACCTTCGAGAACAGCCGCTTTGCCAAGCCCAATCCGCGCTACTTCGCGGAGATCCTGGCCGAGATCGGCTGCCAGGCCGAGGATGCGCTGGTGGTGGGCGATGAGGCGGCCGATCTGGTGGCCGGCCGGCTGGGCTGCACCACTTTTCTGACGCCCAGCGTCAACACCCGGCTCGCCGGCGACGCGCCGCCGCCGGCCCGGCAGGGCACGTTGGCCGACCTGATTGCCTTTTTGCAGGGAGAATGCTGATGACGACCCCCACCCTCACCTTGGCTGCCGGCGCAGAAGCGGCCGATGTCGAGCGGTTTCACGCTCCCGCGGTCATCGCCACGGCCGGCGGCCACTTCGTGCACGACACCTATACCGCGTTCCTGGCTCCCCTCTTGCCGGCGTTCATCGCCCAATTCAACCTCTCCACCACGCAGGCCGGCGCGCTGAGCGTCTTCTATCAGTGGCCTTCGCTGATCCAGCCCTATATCGGCTACCTGGCCGACCGCATCAGCATGCGCTATGCGCTGATCCTGGCGCCGGCCATCACGGCGACGATGATGTGTCTGTTGGGGATCGCGCCGGGCTATGCAGTGATGGCCGCGCTGTTGCTCGTGGCCGGGGTCAGCTCGGCCGGCCTGCACGCGGTGGGGCCGGTGATCGCCGGCCGGCTCTCGGGCCGCAACCTGGGCCGCGGCATGAGCTTCTGGATGGTGGGCGGCGAGCTGGGACGCACGGTCGGCCCGCTGATCGTCGTCAGCGCGGTGTCGCTATGGGGCTTGCCGGGCACGATCTGGCTGATGGTCGGCGGCTGGCTGGCGTCGGCCGCGCTGTACCTCTGGTTGCGCAACGCGCCCGATCGGCCCCGGCAAGGGGTCACGGCCCGGCCCTGGCGCGCGGCGCTGCGCGCCATGCGGCCACTGCTCGTGCCGCTGACGAGCTTGCTGGTCACGCGCTTCTTTCTGACCGTCGCGCTCAGCACCTTCTTGCCGACCTTCCTGAGCCGCGAGGGCGCGAGCCTGTGGCTGGCGGGCGCATCGTTGTCGGTGTTGCAGGCCGCGGCCGTGGCGGGCGCGCTTGTCGGCGGCTCGCTCAGCGATCGCTTCGGCCGCAAGGCAGTCCTGGCGACGATGACCGTGGCCGGGCCACTCTGCATGTTCCTTTTCCTGGCCGCGCGCGGCTGGATGCAGTTCCCGCTCTTGCTCCTGCTCGGCTTCACGGTGATGTCGGGCACGCCGGTCATCATGGCGCTGGTGCAGGAGAGCTATCCGCAGAACCGGGCGCTGGCGAACGGCATCTATATGGCACTCAATTTCCTGCTGATGGCCGTCGTGACGATTGCGCTGGGCGCGCTCGGCGATCGCTTTGGCTTGCGGCCGGCGTTCATGGTCAGTGCTGTCATCTTTCTGGCCGGCCTGCCGTTGATCTGGCTGTTGCCCAAAATCCAAGCGGAGGTGATATGATGGGGGCTTCCTTCGTACGGGCCGCGGTGATGCCCGGCGTGGACGCGGCGATCGAGGTGCGCCGATTCGCGCGGCCACAGCTCGAGCCGGGCGCGATCCTGCTCGAGACGCTCTACAGCGAAGTGTGCGGCACCGATGTGCATCTGCACCGCGGCCACCTGGCCGGCGTGCCCTTTCCGATCATTCCGGGCCATGTGAGCGTGGGCCACGTGGCCGAGACGGGCGGCGAGGTGCTCGACCTGGAGGGTGCGCCTCTGCGGCCGGGGGATGTGATCACGTTCCTGGACGTGCACGAGACCTGCGGCAAGTGCTGGTATTGCACGGTGGCGAAGGCGAGCACGCGTTGTCCCAGCCGCCGCGTCTACGGCATCACGTATTCGGCCAACGAGGGGCTGCTCGGCGGCTGGTCGCAGGCGATCTACCTGAAGCCGGGGGTGAAGACGCTGCGTCTGCCGCCAAACTTGCCGCCCCAGCGCTTCATCGCGGCCGGCTGCGGGTTGCCCACCTCGGTACACGCCATCGAGCGGGCCGAGATCAAGCTGGGCGACAGCGTGGTGATCCAGGGGAGCGGCCCGGTGGGGTTGAACGCGGTGGCGCTGGCGCAGCTGCAGGGCGCGGGCCAGGTGATCGTGGTCGGCGCGCCGGCGTTGCGGCTGGAAATGGCGCGGGCCATGGGCGCCGATGCGGTGATTGACATCACCCAGCTCGGCCCGGCCGAGCGCGTCGCGGCTGTGAAGGCGCTCACCGGCGGCCGCGGGGCCGATGTGACGATCGAGGCGACGGGCGCGCCGGCTGCCGTGCGCGAGGGGATGCAGATGACGCGCGACGCGGGACGCTATGTGGTCGTCGGCCAGTACACCGACGTGGGCGAGGTGGAGATCAACCCGCACTGGGATCTCAACCGCAAACATCTGGAAGTGCGCGGCTGCTGGGGCTCCGACTTCAGCCATTTCTACCGCGGGGTGCGCGTGTTGGCGCGCTACGGCGACCGTTTCCCGTGGGATCGGATGATCTCGGCCGAGTACAGCCTGGAGCAGGCCGGCCAGGCCCTGGCCGACGTGGCCGAGCTCAAGGTGATCAAGGCGCTGATCAAGGCAGGGTGAAGCCACGGGCCGCGATGGCGGCCGCCGAATGCATTCGGGGCGAAGGGCGGCTCGCCGCCAGGTCGGCCTGCGCCGACCGGGCCCGCGTCCACGCAGGTGGACGCCCGGCGGCACGTCCATTAGCTGCGATTGCGATCGCCGGCCACTGGGTTCAGGCCGGCAGGGTGAAGTAGAACGTGCTCCCTTGCCCGGGCGTGGACTCCACCCAGATCCGGCCGCCATGCCGCTCGATGATCCGCTTGCAGATCGCCAGTCCGATCCCTCGACCGGAATATTCTCCGCGCCTGTGCAACCGCTGGAACATGACGAAGATCCGCTCGCTGTGTTCCGGCTCGATGCCGATCCCGTTGTCCTGCACCGCAAACACCCATTCCGCCGAGCCCGGCTTCCTGGCGGCTGCCCCGGCGCGGCGCTCGGCCCAGATGCGCACCCGTGGGGGCTCCGCGCGACGGAACTTTAGGGCGTTGCCGATCAGGTTCTGGAACACTTGCGCCAGTTGCGCTGCGTCGGCCTGCACCGTCGGCAACGGTTCGCATTCGATCGTTGCTCCGCACTCGGCGATCGCCAGCTCCAGATTGTGGAGCGCGGCCTGACAAACCAGGTTCATATCGGTCGGCGCTAGCTGCAGGTTCCGCATTCCGGCCCGCGAGTATTCCAGCAGATTGAGGATCAACTGCTGCATCCGCTGGACTCCTTCCACAGCATAGCCGATGAACTCGTCCGCATCGGCATCTAGCCGGCCCTGGTAGCGCAGCTTCAGCAATTCCACGTAGCTCGCTACCATGCGCAGCGGTTCCTGCAGGTCGTGCGAGGCCAGATAGGCGAAACGCTCCAGATCGGCGTTGGAGCGCTGCAGGTCGGCCAGCGTCGCGCGCAGTCGCTCCTCCATCTGCACCCGCTCGGTGATGTCGCGGCCGATCCCCACCAGGCCGACGATCTGTCCGGTGCTGTCGCGCAGCGGCACCTTCGACGTCAACAGCCAGCCGGTCGTCCCGTCGCTGCGGATGATCCGCTCCTCCCCATTCAGGATCGGTTGGCCCGTCTCAAGAACCCGACGATCGTTGGCCGTAAAGGCGGCCGCCATTGCGGCCGGATACACGTCGAAATCGGTCTTGCCCAGCGCCTCGGCCTCCGAGGTCAGGCCCATCAAGCGGACGTCGGCCAAGTTGGCGAGGGTCTTGCGGCCGGCCGTATCCTTTACGTAGACGGCATCGGGCAGGTGATCTATCAGGGTGCGCAGCAGGGTGCGTTCGGTCGCCAGGGCTTCTTCGACGCGGCAGCGCTGGATGGCTTCGGCCAGCAAGTTGGCCACGGCTTGCACGAAGTGGATGTCATTTGCGGTAAAGCGCCGATCGCGCGTCGTGTGCGCGCCGAGCACCCCGAACGGCCGCTCGCGGCCGGGGATCATCACGCTGATGCCGCTGACGATGCCGTGCTCGTGCAACAATGCCGGCCCGCTGAAGCGGGTCTCGGTGCGCAAGTCCTCGACCACGACCGGCGCCGAGGCGAGCAAGGTGTAGCCGGCCTGCGACTCGCGGCCGGCAGGGATGAGGGCGGCGCCCACCAGTCCCGGCCGCCACCCGACGCCCGCCACCAGCTTCATCGTCTCGCCGTTCGGCTGGAGTTCGAGGATCTTGCAATACTCCACGTCGAAGGTCTCGGCGACCTGGGCCACGACCCGGTCGAAGAGCGTTGGCAGGTCGGTGGCGCTCAGCGCGAACCGGCTGAGTTCTGCGAGCGCGGCCTGTTGGCGGACACGCGTGGCCAGCGCCTCTTCCAGCCGCCTGCGCTCCGCGACGTTGACCAGCATCTGACCGAAGAGGCGCAGGAGAGCGATTTCGTCATCGCTGGAGACATGATGACGCCTCACGAAGTCAAAGCCGACAAACCCCAGGGGGCCGTTCTGGCCGATCAAGGGGATCGTCACCAGGCTCTTGATTTCTTGTGGCTCCAGGATCTCGCGCAGGGCGCCGGCCGGCAGCGCAGCGACATCGGGAATAATGATCGCCTCTCCGCGCAGGTGCGGCGTCACCCACTCGGGAATGTCTTCCAACGGCACCCGCTGCAACTGTGCGATCTGGGGTGTGATGCCCGGCGCGCACCATTCGAAGGTGTTGGTGCAGATATTGGCGCGAAAGTCATAGTCGAAGACGTAGGCGCGATCGGCGGCAACGAAGCTGGCCATCTCCTGCAGCGCGTTTTGAATCGCCGCATCCATCCGCTCCAGGGGCAGATTGATGAATTCGGTGGAGAGGCGGATTAGCAATGTTTGTAGATGGCTTTTTCGCTGCAGTGCGGCTTCGGCCTGCACCTGGTCGGTGATGTCGAGTGCGGTAAAGGTGACCCCGCGGGCCGGATCGGACGGGTCCATGGCCGCGGAGCTGAGCAGGATCTCGCGGATCTCGCCATCCTTGCGGCGCCAGCGGGTCTGCACCCGGCCGGAGCCGCGCTCTGCGATCTGGCGATATTTCTCGCGACCAACATATTCGTAATCTTCATCGGTCGGATAGAGAAGCCGCGCATTTTGGCCCAAAAGTTCGTCGCGGGTATAGCCGGTCATGCGGCATACCGTCTCGTTGACTTCCTGGAACACCCGATTGATCACCAGGCCGATGCCGACCGGCGCCACTTGAAGCAGGGTGCGATATTTGGCCTCGCTGCTGCGCAGCGCGGCTTCTACGGAATTGCGTTCGGCTGCTGCGAAGCAGAGAGAAACCAACGAGGCCATGATGGCGCAAAAATGCTCATCGGCCGGCGACCAGGTACGGGGTGCACCGACCGCCTCGAAGCTGATCAGGCCACCCAATCGGCCGTCTCGCCAGACCGGCGCGTCCATCAGCGAGTAAATGTCGTGCGCATCCCAATAGGCCGCAGAAATTTCGCGCGTGCGCGGGTCGGTGCGAACGTCCGTTGCGGCAATGATTTCGCCCCGCAGATGGCAGTTCGTGTAACTGGGGAAATCTGCGCTGCGCAGCTCTTCGCCGGCGCTGTGCCGGGCCTTGCTGCGCTCATAAAGATCCAGACAGCGGATGACCGAATGGTCTTCGTTATAGCTCCAAACACTCACCCGTTCGGTGTTGATGATTTCCGCGCCGGCTTCGGTGATCTCGGCCAGCGCGGTCGCCAGATCGGCCCGGAAAAGCCCCCCGTGTTTCATGAGCCGCGACAGGAGTTCGGTCTGGCGTCTGATCCAGCGTTCGGTCTCTTGAAGGGTCATATCTGCCTGTTGTTGGGGATTGCCTGCCGCGGCCGGTACTTCTGCAGCAGCGGCCGTGGCTGGTTCCAGGGCCGCCGCGTTGTCGTCCATTGTCGGCGCCTTGTGCTTTTTTCGTGCCATTGAGGGCCTCCTTTCATTCCACCGAGCGGCAAGGCCGCGCCGAGCCTGTCCGTTGTTTGGCAGACGTCAAAACGATCATTTCGGCAACAGCGCGAGCGGATCTATCAGCGCGCCGAAATCGCGGATCTCGAAGTGGAGATGCGGCCCGGTGATGTTGCCGTTCGATCCGCTGACTCCGATCGTCTGTCCTTTGCCCACCACCTGGCCCTTTTCGACGTAGATGTCGCGCAGGTGCGCGTAGAGGGTCAGGTAGTCGTTGCCGTGGTCAATCACCACCCGAAAGCCGTAGCCGACCGGGCTCCAGCCGGCCATCACCACGGTGCCGCGATCGGCTGCGCGCACCGGCGTCCCTTGCGGCACGGCGATGTCGAGCGCCCAATGGCCCTCGTGCGCGTATTGCGAGATCGGGCCCACCACGGGCCAGATGAAGTGGCCGTCGCCGTAGGGCCAGTCGCGATAGGGTGTCTGGGCCCAATCGTCGGCCATGATGCTGATCTGGCGGTGGTCGGGCCTGGGTTGGACGTTGGGGCGGGCGCCGGGAAGCAGGATGCGTTGTTGGGGCACGAGCGCGTCGGCCGGCCCCTGGAGGCCGTTCCAGGGCACGGCGACGATCTCGGCGACGGTGAGGCCGTGGCGGCGGGCGATGCTTTCCAGCGTGTCGCCGGGGGTGACGGTGTAGCACAGATCGCGCAGCGCCGGCACCGTGATCTGTTGGCCGGGCGTCAATGTTTCGACGTCGGCCGCGCGGGGCGTGGTGGCGCAGGCCATGGTGTCCAGGTCGCGGCCAAAATCGAGCGCGAGGGTCCAAAAGGTATCGCCGGGCCGGACGGTGTAGGTGAAGCGGTCGGCCGGCACTTCCGCGGGCCGGCGCTCCGCCGCGTGGGAGACGAGCGGGAGAAAGACGATCTGTCCGCGGCGCAGCGCTGCGGGCGTCAGGAGCAACGTTTCGTACTGCGTGCGGGGCCGGGGCGTGGGCGATGGAGTCGGCGTGGGGGTGGTGATGATCGGGCCGGCCCGTTGGGCGTGGGCGGCGGACGCGGCCACGGCGACCTGGACCGCTGCGAGGATCAATGCGAGTGCGGCGCAGATCGTCAGGCCGATCCGGCGTCGGCGACGGTCATCCGTTGGCCGCGGCAGCATTCCCATCGTTACCCCACAATCGGTGTGTTTCTGGCCTGTGTCAGCAGTTGCTCGACCGTTGCCCGGTCGCCCACTTCGGTGCCTTCTTGCATGGCGGCCGCCGCGCTGCACGCCAGCGCCCGCCGGGCGGTTTCGAGCGGATTGCAGCCGTCCTTCACGGCCCACACCAGGCCGGCCAGGGCGGCATCGCCCGCGCCGATGGGGCTGCGGACCGTGACCGGCAGGGGCGGCACCAGCAAGAGGGCTTCCTTGTAGGCCAGGACCAGGCCATCGGCCCCGCGCGTCAGGCAGACGAGGGCGGGCCCAGCGGCCTGCAGGCGGCGGGCGGCGGCCAGATGGCCGGCGTTGTCGGTGATGGCCGCGCCCAGCAGTTCGCCGGCCTCCTCGCTGTTGGGCTTGATGGCGTAGGGCCGGGCGCTCAGGCCGGCGCGCAGCGCCTCGCCACTGGTGTCCAGGAACGCGCGGCCGCCGCGGCCCTGGACCAGGGCGATGAGCTGCGCGTAGAAATCGGTCGGCGCGCCGGGCGGCAAGCTGCCGCTGAAGACCCACAGGTCCCCCTCGGTCGCCGCTTCGCGGATCAGCGCGAGCATGGCGGCCAGGTCATCCGGTCCCACCGACGCGCCCGGCTCGTTGATCTTGGTACAGGCGCCGGTCGCCTCGTCCAGGATCGTGATGTTTTGCCGCGTCTCCCCAATCACCTCGATGAAGATCGTCTCGAAGCCTTCGGCGGTGAGGCCATCCTGGATGGCCCGGCCCGTACTGCCGCCCACGAAGCCGATGACGCGACTGGGGATGCCCAGCCGGCGCAACAGCCGGGAGACGTTGATGCCTTTGCCGCTCAGGTCGAGTCGGACGCGGTGCGCCCGGTTCAGCTCGCCCACGCGCAATCCCGACACGGTGAGCGTGCGATCGAGGGATGGATTAAGGGTGACGGTATAGATCATTGTCTTAATATCCCGTTTGGGGCAAAATGTGGTTCTCCAGCTTCTGGCGGGGCAAGAGGCATTTCGACAATTCCGGATGCAGTGGGGCCCCCCCACCCCTGACCCCGCCCCCCGCTTGCGGGGGGCGGGGAATTCCTTGAAAGGGGTATTTTGGCCGCCGAAGGCGGCCAAAATACCTCGCTATTCGCCTCGCCCCTTCCCCGCCAAGCGGGGAAGGGGCGAGGGGATGGGGCCACGCAAGTTGCGAGTCCTACCGTATGTCTGGGATGTACAGAGGCGGCATCGAACGATACGAGCACTTTTCGTGAGTCTCGATCAATGACGATCTTGAAGCCTCGATCGCTTCGTTCTTTTCCGTGCAGGGTCTGACGAAAGCTCATCTCGTCTTCTCCATATTTGACCCCGGCAAGTTCATGCCGCCAACCGTGGAACAAGTCCTGGTATGTCCGATGGGCAGTTTTGTGCGATATATGGATTGATTTTCTCTTATTGCTCGGGGTAATACTGTTTCAATCGGCATTTCCATTTATTACTCCCGCATCCACAGTCCATGGTCTGCGGCGAAGTGCCAGCCCGGCGCGGCAAGCGCCAGCGCGTGCCGCGGCCAACCGGCCGCGATCCGGCGCAGCGTCTCGTCCCATGTGCGCAGTCCGCTCAGCGCGTCGGCCGCCTCGACGTTGCACGCGCCTACCGCCACCGCCGCGGTGACCGCTTCGGCCGGGCCCAGGCCGCGCAGCAAGCCGGCCAGGAAGCCGGCGATCGTGGCATCGCCTGCGCCGGTCGTGCCCACCACCTCGACCCGGAAGCAGGGCGACCACAGCTCGCGGTCGGCCCAGGCGGCCGGATCCGCGGGCGCGGCCCGGCCCAGATCGGCCAGCGCGGCCCGGCCGGCCGTGCGCAGATAGAAGCCGCGGTCGCCCAGCTTTAGCCCGACGACCCTGGCGCCCATTTCCAGCAGCTCTGCCCCCAGATCCGAGAGCAGCCCGGCCGTGATGCCCTGCAACAGATCGGCGCCATACCGTTCCCGCAACGCCTCATAGGTGGGCCGGCGCAACATGAAGAGCACCTCTTCGATGCTCGGCAGGAAGATGTCCACGAACGGCAGGCTACTTCGCAAGATGGTCGTCCAGTCGGCCCGGCCGGCCGGCGCGGAAGGATCGGGAAAGGTCAGGTCGAGCGAGGTAGTGGTGCCGGCGCGGCGCACACGTCGCAAGATCTCCCTCAGCTCGGCGCCGCCGTTCTCGTACATCCGACGCATGAGCGGCGGATAGCCGAAATGAAACAACTGCGCGTCCGCGACCAGGTCGTAACGCACGTCGGCCGCCGCAAAGGTGTCGTTCGGCCCGGCGTAGTGCAGGAAAATGCGATCCACCTGCGGCGGGTTGATGATCACCGTGTAGGAGGTGGTCGCGGCCGGATCCACGATCATGCCTTCGGCCAGGCCGGGCCCATACGACTCGACGACTTGACGCACCGCCTGGCCGAAGAGATCGGCGCCGATCTTGCCCATCAGCCGCGTCGGGATGCCCAGCTTGTGCAGCGCCAGGCCGACGTTGGACACCGCGCCGCCCGTGGAGAGAGCAGCCGGTCCGCATTCCACCAGGTGGCCGGGCGTAAACGAACGCTCGAACGCCTCGCGACTGATGCCGGAGAGCTGAGGGATGATGTCCAGGCAGATATGGCCGGCAACGACGACCGTCATCGTTCATCCTCCGCGGTAGTAGCGCGCGTAGTCTTGGGTCAACAGATAGAGCGGCGCCTCATCCTCTTCGATCGCCGGAAAGCGGCCGATCGGGTCCAGGAAGCGATTGTCGTGCTGGTCGTCGTTGACCAGCGATACCTCGCCCGCCAGCACCCGGTTCCCGACGGCCCAAAACGCATGGTAGCAATGATCCACCAGGGTGATGCTCTCGCCGGGGTCCAACACGACATGGCCGCCGGCCGGCACCGTGCGCGTCACGCCGTCCACGTGGACCGTGACAGGCGTATCGGCCAGGCGCTCATCGGCCGTCGCATTGTAAAGCTGAACCACCAGCCGGCCGCCCCCGCGGTTGATGATGTCCTCGGTCTTGCTCCAGTGGAAATGCATCGGCGTGAGCTGGTCCACCCCCACGATCATGATCTTCTCGCAGTAGAGCTTGCCGCGCATGCGGCGGAGATTCTCGATCCGGCCGTTGCGGATGGTGAAGAGGAAGAGGCCCACCCGCGCGTAGTCGCCGCTGCCGAAGTCGGTGATGTCCCACCCCAAGCCGCATTCGACGATCTCGCGCGCCTCCGGGCCTTTGGTTGCCCACGTTGCGGGCGTCCAGTAGGCGAAAGGCGGCAGATGAAACCCCTGGCTGCGGATGAACCCATCGGCGTCCCGCATGATGGCGTTGATCTCTGAGCGTCGCATGTTGTCCCTCCTGAATCAGCAGACGATCTGATCTTAGCAGAAAAGGCACAACTGGTCAAAGGCCCAACTTAGCCGATTCCCCTTCTCCCTCAGGGGAGCACAGGCGAGGAGGCTTCCCAATCGGACCAGAACACGTTCGCCAGGTAGTCGTACACCTCATCCGAGCCGACCAGCAACGCCATCTCCCGGTTGAGCTTGGCCGACACCTCGCCGCCGTTCAAGCTGCCGACGATGGCCCAGCCGCGGCCGGCGATCCGGGCGAGGATCATCTTGTTGTGGATGCCCTGGCCGGTGGGATTGCCGCGCCGCGCGGCCGGGTCGAGCCCGGCGGACGCGGCCGCCGCGTTCACATATTCGACCGTGCGTTGGTTGCTGCGCGGGCTGGACAGGTCGTCGAAGTAGGCATCAAGGAGCACGCGCACCTGCGCGCCGCGCCGCGCCGCGGCCAGATACGCCTCCAGCCGGGGATTCGGGTCGTCCGCGGGGTTGCTGGCCTCCGCGCCCCACCAGGTGTGCTCGTAGAGCTGTTCGACCAGGATCGTGTCCCCGCGGCCGGCCTGGGCGATCAGGCCGAGCAGGCCGTCCTGCGTGCGGAGCGTCTGTTCGGGCGCGCTGATGAGCTGAAACGTGAAGGTGCCCCGGATCTGCAACGGCTGCGGCTGTTGCACCTTGTAGAAGGTGCCCCCGGACTCATAGGAAGGCACAAACTCTTCCGGCGCCGCGCCCAGCACCGGATCGGCCGGGTCCCAGGCCCACAGGTCGCCGTAGCGCTCGGCCGCCAGATCGGCCTCCATGTACGCCTCCAGGCCGGCCACCACCGCGGGCGCGTCGGTGACCAGGTATACTCCGCGACGGCCGTAGGTGCCGTCCGCCTTGTCGTCGGCCGGGAAGGATTGGGGGCTGGGGTTCTCGCTGCCGATCAGCGCCAGGCGGCCATCCAGCACCCAGAACTTGCCATGTTGGTAGACATAACGTTTGGCATTGCCGATGCTCGGGCCGGACCGGAAGTAATAGACCTGGCCGCCGGCCCCGGCGATCTGCTCGACGATCCAGCGCTGCTGGTCGGTCACGCCGCCGGCCGGGTTGCCTTCCAGTGCCATCGTCACCTGGACGCCGGCGCGCGCCCGCGCGGCGATCAGTGCGCCCAGGTCGGCGCTGTCGAACGTGTAACCTTCGAAGCGGATGCTCTGTTGGGCGGCCTCCAGCAGCGCCCGCAGCGCGACGTAAGAATGATCGGGCGCGACGATCACCTGGAGGTCGGCCGTCTCGGTGACAACCTGGGGCCGGAAGAAGCGCTCCAAAGACCAGCCGGGATATTGGGTGCGGCGGCCGTTGATGGGGTCGGCCGGATCTTGCGCCCAGTCGGCGCGCGTGTCGGTATCGGCCAGCGGCAGGCCGGTGGCCTGATCCAGCTTGCGATAGAGGATCTGGCCTTCGGCGCGGAAGGCGGTCGAAGGCCGATAGGGGTAGACCGCCGGCCCCTGCCAGCCGGAGGAAGCGACATCGCCCTCTTCGTAGACCAGGGTATCGCTGTAGGCCCGGCCGGAATGGCTCAACGTGATCCGGCCGCCGTTGTTGGCGAACTGAAGCGCCGTCCCGGTCAGGTCGGGCACCTCCGGGTCGGTATCGCCGCCGTATTCGCAACCGGGCTTGAAGCCGAAGCTCAGCGTGAAGCTGACCGCCCGGCGTGCGCACCAGAGGCGGCCTTGGGCTTCCAGGTCGAGGTGCGCGGGGAAGACGACCGCGCGACGACCATCGCTCATCTGCCAGCCGGCCAGGTTCACCGGCCACGGCAACGGATTGTAGAGCTGGAACGCTTCGTCCGGCTCGCCGGTCAGGTAGGTGTCATAGTAAAGCGCGGAGATCAGCAGAGGTGGGTTGCCGCTATAATGGTGGCGCAGCACCAGCGGCAGGTAGACGCGCGGGGGCGCGGGCGGTTCGTCTTGCGCCAGTGCGGACGGCGGCGACCCGCTTTGGGCCAGGAGAAGCACCAGGATAGCGGCAAGCAGGCGCATGGTGTGCTCGCTCGAAGGCTTTAATCGGGCATATTATACCGCAGATGGCTCCTTTGCTCATTCGTAGAACTTCGTGTAACTGTTCACCGTCATCTCGCGAATTGAGCCTTGGGCGCGGACCCTCACCCCCTGACCCCATAGGCATCAAGCTAAGGTTGCCAGTAGGCCTGTTGCCGGTCATCGCCCTCACCCCTCCCCTTGCCCCTCCCCTCTCCCGCTCGCCTGACGGCGGCGGGAG
>JBBIKA010000020.1:20892-31083 GCA_037445695.1 Chloroflexota bacterium | reverse complement strand
CCCTCATCCATTATCCCCCTCTCCCCTTGGCCTGCGGCCAAGGGGAGAGGGGGGACAAAGGGGGGTGAGGGGCAGGAAAAACGGCAGGCATAGCAAATGCCAGCCCATTCTGAATCATTCTTGCGTTCCAACCTCTGTTGGACGGCTTAGCTTGGTGCGAATGGGGTGAGGGCCACCCCTCCCCGACACGGGGAGGGGCCGGGGGAGGGGTCGCCCCGTGTAGGGGAGGGGCCGGGGGAGGGGTCTTCTCTCGGGGCCGGGGGTGGGGGTCAATGCGGCAAAGTGCAAAATCTAACCTCACAAAGCAGCAGGCAGTTAACCTCATAAACACACTTCAAGGAGCTTAACATGAAAATCGAACTGCAGCAAGGTGATATCGGCCAGAGTACGGCCGATCTGATCGTTGTCAATCTCTTCCAGGGCGTGACCGCGCCGGGCGGCGCGACGGGCGCGGTGGACCGCGCGCTGGGCGGCGCGATCAGCGCGGTGATCGCCGCGGGCGACTTCACCGGCAAGAGCGGCGAAACGCTGGTGCTCTACACGCGCGGCGCGTTGCCGGCCCCGCGCGTCCTGGTCGTCGGCCTGGGCGAGGCCGGCAAGTTCAACCTGCAAGCCGCGCGCAACGCGGCCGCGACGGCCGGCCGCAAGGCGCGCGACTTGGGCGTGAAGACCGTCGCCACCATCGTCCACGGCGCCGGCATCGGCGGCCTCGATCCGGCCGCGGCCGCCGCCGCGCTGGTCGAAGGGACGCGGCTGGGGCTTTATCGCTATGGCGGCTATCGTTCGCAGCCGCCCAAAGACTGGAAGCCCGACCCCGAGGCGTTGATCGTGGTCGAGCGGGACGCCGGCCGGCTGGCCGCTTTTCAGGCCGGCTGCGCGCGGGGAGAGGCCGTGGCCCAGGGCGTGCTCCTGGCCCGCGATCTGGTCAACACCCCGGCCAATCGCATGACCCCGACCATCATGGCCGAGCGCGCCGAGGCGCTGGCGCGGGAAACCGGCCTCAAGTTTCAGGCGTTGGGCCGCGCCGAGTGCAAGGCGCTGGGCATGGGCATCTTCATGGCCGTGGCCGAAGAATCGGAGCAGGAGCCGCAGTTCATCATCCTGGAACACAACGCCGACCGGCCCGATCTGCCGACGGTAGTCCTGGTCGGCAAGGGGGTCACGTTCGATTCGGGCGGCATCTCCCTCAAGCCGGCCGAAGATATGTGGAAGATGAAGGACGATATGGCCGGCGCGGCCGCGGTGATCGCGACGCTGGGGGTAGCTGCGCGGCTGAACGTGCCGCTGCACGTCGTCGGCCTGGCGCCGTGCGCCGAGAACCTGCCCGGCGGCCGCAGCCAGAAGCCTGGCGACGTCTTCATCGGCATGAAGGGCAAGACGATGGAGGTGATCAGCACCGACGCGGAGGGCCGCATGTTGCTGGCCGACGCATTGGCCTATGCCGCACAGTACCGGCCGGCCGCGGTGGTGGACATCGCCACCCTCACCGGCGCGCAGGCCATCGCGCTGGGGCCGCAGGCCGCGGCCGTCTTCAGCAACAACGACGAGCTGGCCAACAAGCTATTGGCCGCCGCCGACGCCTCGGGCGACCGCCTGTGGCGGCTGCCCCTCTATGAGGAATACGCGGAGGCCATCAAGAGCCAGGTGGCCGACGTGAAGAACTCGGCCGGCCGCTTTGCCGGCATCGGCGCCAGCGCCAAGTTCATCGAACACTTCACCGAGGGCTACCCGTGGGCGCATGTGGACATGGCTTCTATGGCGCTGGCCGAAGAGGACAAGCCGACCCAGCCGAAGGGCGCGACCGGCTACGGCGTGCGGCTATTGACGGCGCTGTTGGAGCGGTGGTGAGATCGCGAGGCTACGACCGACCGGCCTGACTCAAGCGACGCATCTGCGCTTGTAGGGCAAGATTTATTTCGCCCTCTCTACTGCAGGCACAACCGACCGGCGCCGGCTGTGCATCAGGTAAGCCAGGGCGCCGACGAGGGAGGCCGCCGAACCGACCGCGGCCGCGCCCCACACCCAGCGCCGATCTTGCATCGGCACACTTCCGATCCAACGGACAAGCCGGGTGGGAATGCCGGCGGCCGGTTCGATCTCGACGGTTGGAAGGCCGGCCGCCGGACGCCGGCGGGCCTGTTCCATCAGCCCGGCGTACAGCCCGGCGCAGAATTCGGGCCGCGGATGGACGGGGACGATGAGATGCGCCAGCTCGCGCGTGAGCGCCAGATAGGGGATCAGATTCACGGTTAGGGTCGTTTCGTCGTTCATGTAGCCGTCCTCGGCTTCTCCAAAGCAGGGCCGGAGGAATCCGGCCCTGCGTCGTCTCCTCTCAGGGTACGTATCCCACCATCCCTACCGTGCCCGGCCCGAAATGCACCGCAATGCCGATGGAGAGCGTATTGATGATTTCGGGCAACTGGTGGAACCGTTCCCTACAGAGATCGGCCAACTGGCGCGCGGCCTCGGGCGCCTGCGCATGAATTACGGCCAGCCGGGGCGCCGGGCCTTCCTGCCCTTTCAAGGCCTGATGCAGCGCCTCGACCAATCCGTTCAGCGCCTGGGCCTGGCTACGGACCCGTCCCACCAGCTCCAGCTTCCCCTGATTGACGGTCAACAACGGCTTGATGTTCAGCAGCGACGAGAGGAGCGCGCGCACCATACCCACCCGGCCGCTCATCTGGGCAAAACGCAGGTTGTCCAGGCACAGAAAGATGCGCATCCGCTCGCGCACCACCTCCAGCCGCCGAATGATCTCCGTCATCTTCGCGCCGGCTTCGGCCAGTTGCGCGGCTTCCAGCACCATGAATCCCAGCCCCATGGAGCCGCTCAAGCTGTCGAAGACCGTGATCGGCGGTTCGGCGGGCATCTGTCCGGCCGCAACCACGGCCGAATCATACGTGCCGCTCAGGTGCGACGTGATGTGGAGCGAGAGGATCTCCTCGGTGTCGGGCTCGGCCGCCAGTTCGGCATAGACGGCTTTGAACTGACCCAGCGACGGCTGCGAGGTGGTTGGGATGGCGTTGTCCGCAGCCACCCGCCGATAAAACTCATCCTGGCCGATGGTCACGTTTTCTTGAAAGCTCTCCTGCCCGAACTGGATGTTGATCGGCGCCACGCGAATGCGAAAACGCTCCAACAAGAGCGTCGGCAGGTCACAGGTGGAATCGGTCACAATGCGGATCATGTTTCCTCACCGGACGGGCTATGGCCATTCGCGCGCCTCCAGATCGGCGCGCAACGATTTGAGCGTGCGAAAATAGAGCGACTTGATCGAACTCTCCGTGCGTCCCATGATCCGGCCGATCTCGTCGTTCGACAGCCGGTCGGCGAACTTCAAGATCAACAGGCGCTGGCGTTCCTCCGGCTGGCGACGGATGGCCGCCCACAGCGCCCGTTGCCGCTCGTGTGTTTCAGCGCTCTGCTCGGGGCTCTCGGCCGCCTTGCCCGCCAGCTCCACGTCGTCCAGCGAAACGGTCCGCCAGCGGCCGCGCGCCCGATGGTAGTTGGCCACCAGATTGTGCGCGATGCGATAGAGCCACGCCACAAACGGCGTGCCCTGATCCACGTAGCGGCCGATGTTCCCCAGCGCCTGATGAAACGTGTGCGCGGTCAGGTCTTCCGCGTCGGCGCTGTTGCCGACACGATAGTAGACATAATTATAAATCCGCTCCACGTTGCGCAGGTAGAGCTCGCCGAACGCCTCTGGATCGGACCTGGCCAGCTCGATCAGCTCCCGCTCCGAAAGCCCTTCATACCGACGATCGTGCTGGATCGAAGCTTCTGGGCCTTCGCCGTCTCTCATCACAGATAACACCGTCGGACGCCTCGCGACGCGATCAACTCAGTCGCCGCCGTACACGGCCGCGCCGATCGTGCCCGGGCCGACGTGCGTGCCGATCACGGGGCCGAGCGTACAGACGAAAGCATGGGGCGTGGCAAAGCGCTGGCCGAGCGCCGCGGCGACCTCTGCCGCGGCATCGGGCACGCCGGCGTGCGTCAAGCCGATGTGCACCTGGGGGCCCCGGGCGGCCACCTGTTCGGCCAGCAGGTCTTGCATGGTTTCGAGCGCTTTGCTGGTGCTACGGACGCGTGCGGCCGGGTGCACCTCGCCGTCGGTGATGCTGAGGAGAGGTTTGAATTGCAGCAACGTGCCCACGAATGCCTGCGCTTTGCCGATCCGGCCTCCGCGTTGGAGGTATTCCAGCGTTTGCAGCGAGAAGAGGATGCGGATTTTCTCGCGCATATCCTCCAGTTTGGCGACAATCTCGGCGCGCGACGCGCCGGCCGTCGCCATTTCGACCGCCTTTTCCACCAGCAAGCCCAGGCCGATGGAGATGCTCTTCGAGTCTACCACGTCTATGGCCGCGCCCGGCAGACTGTCGCGTGCCACCAGCGCCGACTCGTAGGTGCGGCTCAGCTTGGCCGAGAGCGGGAGGACGATGACCTCATCGCCCGCCTCGACGAAGGAGCGGAGCAACGGCTCGAAATCGGCCGGCGTGGCCTGCGAGGTGGTCGGCAAGACGCTGCTCTTGGGCAAACGCGCCCAGAACTGCTCGCGCGTCATGTCTATCCCGTCCCGATAGGACTCCTGGCCGAAGATGACATACAGGGGCACGACGCTCACCAGCGGGTGGTTCAAGAGCGCGGCCGGGGCTTCACATGTCGAATCGGTGATAATGCGGATCATGATACCCTCCTTGTTGGATGAATGCGCGATTTTTTGGATGAATGAGCTAGAGGACAACGCATGAGTACGGATCGGCTAAAAAGCCAGGCGCCAACCGCCCACGACAGGCGCCGGCGCCCGAGAGATACGATGGCCCCATTGTAGACGCAAGGGGCAGATTTGTCAACGCTTTTGTGGCACGGTGACACGGTCGGAGATCGGCCACCGCGCCTACCTGTGGTATAATAGCTGCCAGGCACTTTCCGCAGTACCTGGCAGCGGAAATGCCGGATTTCCTAGCGCGGCGAGACATCCATCATGCGAACGATCAAATTCCTCCTCCCCTACACGCGCAGCTATCGGCTGCCGCTCGTCTTGACGGTGCTCAGCATGTTCGCCCTTGTTGGCGTCCAGCTTCTGGTGCCGTGGATCATCCGCGGCCTGGTCGGCGCGGTCACCAATCAGGCCGTCTGGAACGCCGAGACGATGGCGTTCGTCACCCGGCTGACGGTCATCCTGCTCGGCCTCTACCTCGGACGGGCCGTGCTCCAATTCGTGCGCTCCTACATGGCGCACGTGGCCGGCTGGGGCGTCGTGGCCGATGCCCGGCGCCACATCTACGAACACATGCAGCGCCTTTCGCTCCGCTTCTACGAAGACAAACAGACCGGCCAGCTCATGTCGCGCATGATCAACGACTCGGATATGTTCGAGCGCCTCATCTCTCATGCATTGCCCGATGCGCTGGTCAACGTGTTGACCCTGATCGGCGTGGCCGCGGTTTTGCTCAGCATGAGCTGGCCGTTGACCCTATTGAGCCTGGTGCCGATCCCGCTCATGATCCTGGCCATGCGCAGCTATGCGATCTACGTGCGGCCGGCCTTCCGCCAGCGCCAGCAGGAGCTGGGACAGCTCAACGCCACCCTGAACGACAACCTGTCCGGCATCCGCGAGATCAAGGCGTTCACCCAAGAAGAGCGCGAGGCGCTGCGCATCACCAGGCAGATCCATCGCTACCGCGATTCGCTGTTGCGCGCGCTGCGGCTGATGGCCACCTTCGGGCCTTTCATAGACTTCGCCTCTTCGCTGGGCACCGTCGTCGTGCTCTACTTCGGCGGCCGGCTGGCGTTTCAACAGACGTTGCCGGTGGCCGATCTGGTGGCGTTCTTCCTGTACCTGGACCTGTTTTACCAGCCTGTGCGGGCCTTGAGCGGCGCCTGGGAGAGCATCCAGGAGGCGCTGGCCGGCGGCGACCGCGTGGCAGAGCTTTTGCAGGAGCAGCCCGAAGTGGCCGAGACGCCGCATTCGATCGCCCTGCCAGGCCGGCCGCGCGGGCACATCGTCTTTCACGATGTGAGCTTCTGGTACAATGAAGGGGAGCCGGTCCTCGAACACATCAACCTGGAGATCCCGGCCAATGCGATGGTGGCGCTGGTCGGGCCGACCGGGGTCGGCAAGACGACGCTGGCGAGCCTGATCCCGCGCTTCTACGACGTCTCCGAGGGAATGATTACCCTGGACGGCCACGACATCCGCGACATCAAGCTCAAGAGCCTCCGCCAGCAGATCAGCATCGTCCTGCAGGATGTGTTCCTGTTCCACGGCACGGTGCGGGAGAACATCCTTTTCGGCAAGCCGGACGCCACCGAAGAGGAAATGATCCGCGCGGCGCGGATCGCCAACGCCGAGGAGTTCATCGCTCGCCTGCCCGACGGCTACGACACGCTGATCGGCGAGCGCGGGGTCAAGCTCTCCGGCGGCCAGAAACAGCGTCTGGCCATCGCCCGGGCCGTGCTGAAGGACGCGCCGATCCTGATCCTGGACGAAGCCACGTCATCGGTGGACACCGAGACCGAGCTGCTCATCCAGCAGGCGCTGGAGCGGCTGATGGCCGGCCGGACCACGATCATCATCGCGCATCGGCTTTCGACGATCCGCAACGCCGACAAGATCGTCGTGCTGGAAGGGCGGCACATCGTCGAGCAGGGCACGCATCGCGAGCTGATGGCCCGCAACGGCCTCTATCGGCGCCTGAACGACATCCAGGCGCAGGCCACCCATCAGTGGAATGTCACGCGCGCCGGGCCGGTGGTGGCGGCAAACTAAAACGGCGGGCCGTCCACGAATACGGCACGAATACACGAATGACATGGAGTGTGTTGCTACGCATGGAATTCGTGCATTCGTGCCCTCATTCGTGGATAACCCCTACCCGCGGCCGGCCCGCGGCCGTGAAGCTCAGCTCGGTGCCCAGATAAATCAGATCGCGCGCGTCCCCGCGCGCGGGCGCCCAATGATCTTCCCGCGCCATGCGCACTTCCACCTGCTCTGCGCCCGCGGCGCGCGCCTCGGCCGCCAGCAGATCGCGCATCGTCTCCCGCGCATACGTCACCGCGTCCTCCAGCCGCGCGAAGTCGCGCGGGCCGTCCGGCAGATGGGCGCGCAGAGCTTCCGCCTCGGCCAATGGATTGATCAGCACCTGCCGGCGGATGATCACGCTGCCCGAAACCGCGCCGACCGCGTTCGCCACCTCCGCGTGCGGGGGGATGACCAGCGCGGTGTGTAGCCGTCGGGCCACCTCGGGCATGTAGGCCGCCACCGGTGCGCCGATCGCTACCAGCGGCCGGCGCAGCGCAATGGTGCAACTCAGCTCGTCAGCGGCCGGCCGGTCGCCGTCGAGGGCCAGGTTCAACAGCGTCTGGCCGATGGCCTCCCGTCGCCCCGTCGCGCGGTCAGCTCGCTCCGCCAGCGCCTTGCGCACGATCTCGGTAGCGATCAGCCGGGCCACGTCGCCGACGACGCGCGCGCAGAAATCTGCAAGCGGCAGGCCCAGCGCCTGCGCCAGCAGCTCGGCGCCCAGGCGGGCGGCTTCGACATCCCATTGCGTGTAGCGTCCCAGCACGTGCAGCGCGTCGGTCGGCGTGAAGGCGGCCCGCCGCGCCAACCCACGGGCCTCCAGCGCCTCGATCCGGCGGCGCATCAGCGCGCCGGCGCGACGTCGTTCGGCCAGGGCGGCCAACGACAACGGAGCGGTCGCCAACTCGCGCAACACCTCTTCTTCTTCGGCGGCCAATCGCGCGCCCGCGGGCCGGCCGCTCACGACGAATTCGCCCGCGCCCGGCGGCCGTTTGGCCGGCGGCAACGCCAACACGCGGCGCAATTCGGCGCCGGCCGCGGGCCATTCGCTCGCCAGGAGCGACAGCGGCACCACCCGGCGCGGGCCGATGCTAAGCTGCCGCACCTCGTCCAGCCGCACATAGCTATCGCCGCCCAGGCCCGTGGTATGCACGTCTACCGCCTCGACCATCGTCTGCCAGCCGGCAACGCAGGCCCCTTCCGGGTTGAGGATCGGCGCACCGGCGTGCAGCCGGGCAATGTCGGTCGTCGTCCCGCCGACATCTACCGCCCACACGTCGCGGCGGCCGGCCAGATGCCACGCGCCGACCGCGCTGGCGGCCGGGCCGGAAAGGATCGTCTCGATGGGCCGGCGCATGGCCCACTCCGCGCACACCAGCGAGCCATCGCCTTTGACCACCATGAGCGGCGCTTGAATGTCTAGGGCAGCGAGCGTCCGGCGTACCGACGCGATCAGCTCGCGCAAGGGCAGGATCAGGTGCGCGTTGAGGGCCGTCGTCGTGGCCCGGCGCACCGCGTTGAGCTTGCTGGTCAGCTCGTGGCCGCAGGTGACGGGCCGGCCGGTCAGCTCCTCGACCAATCTGGCCACGCGCAGCTCGTGCTCGGGATTGCGCACGCCGAAATAGCCGGAGATGGCGAACGCCTCCACCCGCTCGCGCCGCGCCAGGATGGCCGCGCGGGCGGCCTCCTCGTCCAGCGCGGCCATTTCTTTCCCCTGCTCGTTGTGTCCGCCGGCCAGATACACCACATCGTCGGTCGCCCATTGCCGGTCGAAGCCCCATTGTGCCATCATCTCCCGATCGTAGCCGATCAGGATGAGGCACACCGCCCCGCGCTGTCCTTCGGCCAGGGTGTTGGTCGCCAGCGTGGTGGAGAGCGCCACCATGACCACGTCGGCCGGCGTAACGCCGGCTGCAGTTGCCGCGGGCGTGGCGAAGACCGCCCGGATCGCCGCGGCCACTCCCAGGGCAAGATCATGGCGGGTGGTGAGCGTCTTGGCGCCGGCCACCACCTCGCCCGTAGCGTGATTCACCAGTGCGGCGTCGGTATAGGTGCCGCCTGTGTCAATGCCGAGCGCGATGTTCATTTCACACCTTCAGACGTGTCCAACGATCGCCGCGGAAGCGGAGCCATACCAGCCCGCCGCGCACGAACAGATCGCTCACCATGCCGATCCACGCGCCGATCAGCCCCAGCCGCGGGGCCAGGAGCCACGCCAGCGGCAGGCGGACGAGCCATAGCCCGCCACCCGTGATCAGCAACGTGGTGCGCGTGTCGCCCGCGCCGCGCAGCGCGCCGCCGAGCACCATCGAAGTCGCCAGGGCCGGCTGGGAAAACGCCACCAGCCGCAGCGGCCAGATGCCTGCCTGAACTACCTGGGGGTCGTTGATGAAGATGCCGATGATCTGGGTGGGGAACAGGAAGAAGAGCACCCCCATGCAGGCCATGACGGCGATGGCCAGCCGCTGCGCCAGCAGGCCATCGCCGCGGGCGCGGCTCGCATCGCGCGCGCCCAATCCCTGGCCGACGAGGGTCGTCGCGGCCACCGCGAAGCCGAAGCCCGGCATATAGGACAGGGACTCCACCTGCAAGGAGATCTGGTGCGCGGCAAATGCCTGGGTGCCGAGGGTGGCCACGGTGGCCGCGAAGGTCGTCTGTGCGCCGCGCATGAGCAGTTGTTCGGCGCCGGCCGGCAGGCCGATGTTGGCGATGCGCCGGATTTGGGCCGCGTTGGGCAGGAGCTGTCGGGCTCGCAGGCGCAGTCCGCTGTGTCCGCGCAACAAGAGCAGGGTCACCAGCAGGCCGCCCATCCCGCGCGCGGCAGCCGCGCCGATGGCCGAGCCGGTCACGCCGAGCGCAGGCAATGGCCCCGCGCCGTAGATGGCCGCGTAGGCCACCACGACGTTCACTACGTTGACGACGAGCATGATCAGCATGGGCGTGCGCGTGTCGCCTGCGCCGCGCAGGGCCGCGTTGCCGACGAAGAGCCAGGCTGCCAGGGGAAAGGTGAGCGCGACGACGCGCAGATAGGTCGCGCCGGAGGCGAGCGCATCGGCCGGCGCCTGGATGGCTTGCATGGTCGGCCGGCTCAACGTCAGGCCGAACGCCATGGCCAGCACACCGAAAAGCGCGGCCAGGAGATAGCCTTGATGCGCGATGAGGTTGGCCTGATCCGGCTCGCGCGCGCCCACATGGCGGGCCACCAGCGCGGTCACGCCGGTCGCAGTGGCCGCGAAGAAGGTGGTGACCAGCATGACGGCCTGATTCGAGAGGCCCACCGCGGTCACGGCGGCGGCGCCGAGATGCCCGACCATGAAGGTATCGGCCAGGCCCACGGCCATGTTGAGGGTTTGCTCGCCGACGGCGGGAAGCGCCAGGGCGAGCAC
>JBBIKA010000020.1:0-20792 GCA_037445695.1 Chloroflexota bacterium | reverse complement strand
CCACGGCCATGTTGAGGGTTTGCTCGCCGACGGCGGGAAGCGCCAGGGCGAGCACTCGCCGGGTGCTGGCTCCGTGCAAGCCGTTCCGCAGGCGCCGAGCAAAAGGTAAGGCAATGGACATCTTGAAGACACCGATCTGTGGCGCCGCTTTACGAAGTGCTCACGTGCCAGGCACCCTCCCAGGTGCCTGGTACGTGATGAACAGGCGGGCTGAAGCCCACACCACACCAAAAAAAGCGCCGACCGCCTGCCCGGCGCCCGGCGCTTTCTCACATGTCCTAATCCCTAATCTTTACTTCCCCGCGTGCTTGATTGCCACCTGGGCCGCGGCCAGCCGGGCCACCGGCACGCGGAAGGGCGAGCAGCTTACGTAGTTGTTGCCGATCAGGTGGCACCACTCGATGGAGCTGGGATCGCCGCCGTGCTCGCCGCAGATGCCCACCTCCAGGTTGGGGCGGGTGCGCCGACCCTCTTCCACGCAGATGTCCATCAGCCGGCCCACGCCCTCGCGATCAATGGTCTGGAACGGGTTGAAGGGCAGGATGCCGTCTTCGACGTACTTGAGCAGGAAGTTGCGCTCGGCGTCGTCGCGGCTGTAGCCGAAGGTCATCTGGGTCAGGTCGTTGGTGCCGAAGGAGAAGAATTCGGCCAACTGAGCGATCTCGCCCGCGGTGACGGCCGCGCGCGGGATCTCGATCATGGTGCCGAACTTGTAGTCCACCTCGGTGCCCTTCTCGGCCATGACCTGCTTGGCGATGCGCTCCAGCTTGGGCTGGATCACCTTCAGCTCGTTGACGGTGCCGGTGAGCGGGATCATCACCTCGACGTGCGGATCGAAGCCGCGCAGCTTGACGTCGCACGCGGCCTCGAAGATCGCGCGCACCTGCATCTCCACGATCTCGGGCATGACGATGCTCAGGCGGATGCCGCGCAGGCCCATCATGGGGTTGGACTCGTGCATGCTCCGGATGGCCGCCAGCAGGCTCTCCTTCTCGGCCAGCCCCTCGGTGATGCCGCGCACGCGCATCTCGATCACCTCTTCCAGCAGCTTCTCCTCGTCGGGCATGAACTCGTGGAGCGGCGGGTCAATCAGGCGGATGATGACGGGCAGGCCGGTCATCGCCTCGAAGAGGCCGTCGAAGTCGCTGCGCTGATAGGGGAGCAGCTCGTTCAGGGCCGCCACGCGCTCTTCGCTGGTCTTGGCCAGGATCATGCGCTGCACGATGGGCAGGCGCTCGGTCTCGAAGAACATGTGCTCGGTGCGGCAGAGGCCGATGCCCCGGGCGCCGAAGGCGCGGGCGCGCCGCGCGTCGGCCGGGTAATCGGCGTTGGCCCACACCTGGAGGCCGCGCGTGGGCGAGTTGTTCTTGCCCGGCGCACGCACGCCCGGCTCGGCCGCGATCTCGTCGGCCCACTGCAGCAGCGTGATCAGGTCGGTCTGCTCCTCGAACTTCGGCGCGATGGTCGGGATCTGGCCGACGAACGCCTCGCCGGTGCTGCCGTCCACGCTGATCCAGTCCCCTTCTTTGACCGTGACGCCGTGGGCGGTCATGACGCGTGCTTCCATGTCAATCTTCAGCGCGCCCGCGCCGACGACGCACGGCTTGCCGAACTGGCGGGCGACCACGGCCGCGTGGCTGGTGGCGCCGCCTTCGCTGGTGAGGATGCCCTTGGCGGCGATCATGCCGTGCACGTCATCGGGCTTGGTGAAGGGCCGCACCATGACGACCGGGCCTTCCTTGGCCTTGGCCTCGGCCGTGTCGGCGTCGAAATAGGCCCGGCCCACGGCCGCGCCCGGGGAGGCGTTCACGCCGGTGGCCAGCAGCTTGCCCTCGGCCGCGGCCTGCTTCTTGGCGGCCGGGTCGAACTGCGGGTGCAGGAGCGAGTTGACGTTGTCGGGGGTCACGCGCATCACCGCTTCCTTCTTGGTGATCAGCCCCTCGTTGGCCATGTCCACCGCGATCTTGATGGCCGCGGCCGCGGTGCGCTTGCCGTTGCGGGTCTGGAGCATCCACAGCTTGCCGCGCTCGATGGTGAACTCGACGTCCTGCATGTCGCGATAGTGCCGCTCCAGGATGCCGCAGATCTCCATGAACTGCCGGTAGGCGTCGGGCAGCTCCTGCGCCATCACTTCCACCTTCTGCGGCGTGCGGATGCCGGCCACCACGTCCTCGCCCTGGGCGTTGATCAGGTACTCGCCGTACACCTTCTTCTCGCCGGTGGAGGGGTTGCGGGTGAACGCAACGCCCGTGCCCGAGTCGTTGCCCATGTTGCCGAAGACCATGGTCACGATGTTGACGGCCGTGCCCAGGTCGTCGGGGATGCCTTCGTGGCGGCGGTAATCCACCGCGCGCTTGCCGTTCCAGCTCTTGAAGACGGCCTCGGTGGCCAGGCGGAGCTGTTCGATGGGGTCCTGGGGGAAGTCGAAGCCCTTGTACTTGCGCACAATGGCTTTGTATTCGGCGGTCAGCTCTTTGAGGTGCTCGGTGGTCAGATCTACGTCCTGCTTCGCGCCGACCCGCTCCTTCATATGATCGAGCGCGGCCTCGAACGCCTCATCGGGGATGCCCAGGACGACCTTGCCGAAGCCCTCGACCAGGCGGCGGTACGCATCCCACGCAAAGCGCGGGTTCTGCGTCAGCGCGGCCAATCCCTCGACGGTGACATCGGTCAGGCCGATGTTGAGGACGGTATCCATCATGCCCGGCATGGAGAACTTGGCACCGGAGCGGCAGGAAACGAGCAACGGGTTCTTGGGGTCGCCGAAGCCCTTGCCGGTGATCTTTTCGATCTCCTTGAGGGCCGCCAGCTCTTGCTCCCACATGCCTTCGGGGAACTTCTCGCCGCCGGCCAGGTAAGCGTTGCATGCCTCGGTGGTCACGGTGAAGCCCGGGGGAACCGGCAGCTTGATGCGCGTCATCTCGAACAGGTTCGCGCCCTTGCCGCCGAGCAGGCCGCGCACGGCATCCCAACTGCCGCCGACGTACTTCTCGGCCTCCTCGACTTCGGTAAACAGATAAACCCATTTCTTTGCCATTGTCTGCAATCCTCCGAAAAAATGCGCCCGTGCGGGCGCCCTGATCCCCTTGCAGGGAGTATTTGGTATGAGCCGAACGATGCGTGTGCTATTTCAGCGCACAATTGTACATTATAAAGCCAGAAGACCGGTTTGGCAAAAATCGGCGGTTCAAGCGCCCGCGACGACGAGGGCGAAATAGGTGACGACCGGAAACACAAACAGCAGGCTATCGACGCGGTCGAACATGCCGCCGTGGCCGGGGATGAGCTGGCTGCTGTCTTTGACGTTGGCCAGGCGTTTGAAGAGCGATTCGGCCAGGTCGCCGAAGGGCGCCGCGATGGCCACCAGCGCGCCCAGGAGTAGCCCCTGCCACCAGACGAGCCCCAACAGCCACAGGCCGACGGCCGGCCCGGCCGCCAGCGCCGCCACCGTGCCGCCGATCAGCCCTTCCCAGGTTTTCTTCGGGCTGATGCGCGGCCACAGTTTGCGGCGTCCCAGCGATCGGCCGACGAAATAGGCCATGGTGTCGCACGTCCAGGTGATCAGAAACGCGGCCAGGGCCCAGTCGAAGCCGTCGGGCCGCTGCCGCAACGCCACCAGGTAGCTGAGCGTGATGCCGAGGTAGAGCGCGCTCGCTACGGTGATGCCCCAATCGGCTGTCGGATGTTCGCTCTTGTTGTAGAGCGTCCAGATCAGCGAAAAGATGATCAGGGCGACCAGGAGCGGCCGCAACAGGTCGTATTGGGCCGCGAAGATCGCATGGAGATAGGCTTCGACGATGGCGCCGGCAATGAAAAAGAGGCCGAGGGTACGATCAACCGAAGAGGACTGCCGCAACAGGAGGAGCGCCATCTCTCGCCAAGTCAGGATGCCGGCGCCCAACACGCCGAGCAGCCAGGGGATCCCACCGAGATAGAGGAGGCCGATCACGAGAGGGATCAGGACGATGGCCACGATCACGCGGGTGCGCAGCACAAAATACCCCCTCCAGCGTAGTGGAATGTCACACAAGCCGGGGGCTTGTGTGAGAATCCAGGGCGGCCGGCGCCTTGCCCCGCGGCCTCATGCGCGCCAGGCCTTCATGCGGCCGGGGTGACCTTGCCGAAGCGTCGTTCGCGGCGGCCGTATTCCAGGATGGCTTTCGCCAGTTCGTCCTCGTCGAAATCGGGCCAGAAGGTCGGCGTCGCGTAATATTCGGCGTAGGCCGCCTGCCAGATCAGGAAGTTGCTGAGCCGATACTCGCCGCCTGTGCGGATGATCAGGTCTACATCGGGCAGGCCGCCCGTATAGAGATAGCGGCTGATGAGGTCTTCGGTCACGGCTTCCGGCGGATGGCCGTCGCGCATCAGATGGCGCACGGCATCCACGATCTCGGCGCGGCCGCCGTAGTTGAAGGCCACGTTCAGGATGATGCGTTCGTTGCGGCAGGTGAGCGATACGGCGCGTTGGATCTCGCGTTGCAGGTCTGGCGCGATCCCTTCCAGCCGGCCGCTGTGGCGGATGCAGACGCCGTTGCGGTGCAATTCGTCCAGCTCGCGATGGATCACCTCGCCAAGCAGACGCATGAGCGCGTTCACCTCGGCCGGCGGCCGCGCCCAGTTTTCGGTGGAGAACGCGTAGATCGTCAGCACCTTGATGCCCAACTCGGTGGCGGCGCGCAACACCCGGCGGATGTTCTCGGTGCCGGCTCGATGGCCCGCTACCCGCGGCAAGCCGCGCGCCTGCGCCCAGCGGCCGTTGCCGTCCATGATGATGCCTACATGGTACGGAATGCGCGTGATGCCGGGATAGCGTTCCTTGAGCGAGGGCTGGTTGTCAGATGCGGTCACACTTCCATGATCTCCGCTTCTTTGGCCTTGCCGATTTCATCAATCTTCTTGATGAAATCGTCGGTCAACTTTTGCGCCTTGTCGCGGCCTTCGTGCAAGTCATCTTCGCTGATCAGCTTCTCTTTTTCCAGATCGCGCAACATGTCAATGGCGTCGCGGCGGATGTTGCGCACCGCGACGCGGGCCTCTTCGACGCGCTTGTTGACCAGCCGGGTCAGATCGCGGCGGCGTTCTTCGGTGAGCTGGGGGATGACCAGCCGGATCACCTGGCCATCGTTGGTGGGCGTCAGGCCCAGGTCGGATTTCAAGAGGGCCTTTTCGATGGCGGCAAGCGTGCCGCGATCCCACGGCCGGATGACGAGCAGTCGCGGCTCGGGCACGGTGATGCCGGCCAGTTGGATGATGGGGGTTGGCGTGCCGTAGTAGTCCACCTGCACGCGTTCGACCAGCGCCGGCGAGGCGCGGCCCGTGCGGACCGTGCGCAGGTCGGCCTGCAAGGCTTCGATCGCTTTTTCCATCCGCTCTTCAGCATCGTTGAGCACGTCTTTGAGCATGGTACCCTCGGCTACGGAAATGTCTTGCCCGGCCGGCAGGGCAAAAACGGTTTCGCCCTGCCGGCCGCGCTGCGCCCGATACAGGGGAGACGGATCAGGCCGAGACCAGCGTGCCGACCGGCTGGCCTAAGACGACTTTTTCCAGGCTGCCTTCTTGCCACAGGTTCAGCACGATGATGGGCATGTTGTTGTCCATGCACAGGCTGAACGCGGTGCTATCCATCACGCCGATCCGCTCCACCAGGGCTTCGCTGTAGGTCAGCCTTTCGTAGCGCTTCGCATCGGGATAGCGCTTGGGATCCTTGTCGTAGATGCCGTCTACCTTGGTGGCCTTGATCAGCACGTCGGCATTGATCTCGACCGCGCGCAAGGCCGCGGCCGTATCGGTCGTGAAGAAGGGGTTGCCGGTGCCGGCCGCCAGGACGATCGTGCGCCCCTTTTCCATGTGCCGGATCGCCCGGCCGCGGATGTACGGCTCGGCCACGGCGGTCATGGCGATGGCGGTCATGACGCGCGGGTCGAGCCCGGCCCGGCGCAGGGCATCGGCCAGGGCCAGCGCGTTCATGACCGTCGCCAACATGCCCATGTGGTCGGCCGTGGCCCGGTCCATGCCGTGGGCCAGGCCGTCTACCCCGCGCCACAGATTGCCCGCGCCGATCACCAGGGCTACCTCGACCCCCAGGTCGCGCAGCCGGCGGATCTGGCCGGCCACTTTGTCGGCTTCATGGGGATCAATGCCGTAGCCGCTGGCCGGTGCCAGGGCTTCGCCGCCCAGCTTCAACAAGATGCGCCGGTAACGTAACGCGCTCATGCGCGCCTCACCCGCCGACTTCGAATCGGGCAAAGCGCCGGACGATGATGTTCTCGCCCAGCTTGGCCACGGTCGCGGTCACCAGGTCTTTGATCTTGACGCTCTCGTCTTTGATGAAAGGTTGCTCCAGCAGACAATTTTCTTCGTAGAACCGGGCCATCTTGCCTTCGATGATCCTGGCCACCACTTCGGCCGGCTTGTGATCGCCGGCCAGCTCCGCCTCATAGCTCTTGCGCTGTTGTTCGATGACTTCTGCCGGGACGTCTTCGATGCGCACCCACTGCGGCCGGGCCGCAACGACCTGCATGGCCAGGTCTTTGCACAGCGCCTGGAACGCCTCGGTGCGGGCGACGAAGTCGGTCTCGCAGTTGACTTCGACGAGGGCGGCGAGCTTGCTGCCGGTGTGAACGTAGTGGCCGATCAGGCCTTCTTTGGCTTCGCGGGTGGCCTTCTTGGCCGCCGCGGCCAGGCCCTTGGCGCGCAGGATCTCGGCGGCGCGCTCGAAATCGCCGTCGGTGCTCTCCAGGGCCTTGCGACAATCCAGGACGCCGGCCCCGGTCAACTGGCGCAGCTCCTTCACCATTTGTGCGGTAATTTCCACGACTGAACTCCTTCAAAATGATCGAAACATGTAGATCACGAAAATGATCGAAACAGGTGGATCGCGAGGCCCTTACCGGCTCTCGACATCCTCTTCTTCCAGGTCGCCCTGCGCCAGCCGCTTCAGGATGGAAGGCCCCAGGAACTCGTCTTCAGGCACCTCTGCCAGTTCTTCGGCCAGCCGCGCCGTTTCGGCCGCCTCGGCCGCGGGCTCCGGCTCATAGGCTGCGGGCGCGGCGGCCGCACGATCGGCCTCGTCTACCGCCCGCATCTGCAGGCCCTCGATGACGGCATCGGCCATCTTGCCCCCCATCAGCTTGATCGCCCGGATGGCGTCGTCGTTCGACGGGATGGGGTAGTCAATCGGATCGGGGTCGCAGTTGGTGTCCACCATCGCCACGATCGGAATGTGCAGCTTGTTGGCCTCTTCCACGGCCAGCGCTTCGCGCTGGACGTCCACGATGAAAAGCGCATCGGGCACATGGGTCATGTTGCGCAGCCCACCAAGGCGCTTGTTCAGGCGCACCAGTTCGTTGCGCAGCAAGAGGGCTTCTTTCTTCGGCAGGCGGTCCAGTTCCCCGCGTTCGGCGCGGCGCTCCAGGTCGAGCATGTAGTCAATGCGGCCGCGAATGGTGCGGAAGTTGGTCAATGTGCCGCCCAGCCACCGCTCGATGACATAGGGCATGCCGCACCGCTCGGCCTCGGCCTTGATGGTCTCCTGGGCCTGCTTTTTGGTGCCGACGAAGAGCACCAGCCCACCCTCGCGCACGATGTCGCGAATGGTGGCATAAGCGGTGTTGACCTGGCGCATCGTCTGCTGCAGGTCAATGATGTGAATGCCGTTGCGCTCGGTGAAGATGAAAGTGCGCATCTTCGGATGCCAACGGCGAGTGCGGTGTCCGAAGTGGACGCCGGCTTCCAACAACGACTTCATCGAAATGACGGACACGGTTTCGTTTCTCCTTTTCCGTTAGTGCTTCCGCGCTGCCAACCGCTGGGACCCGGCGCGCGACGCTGCGCAGGGCACGGCCAGCTTTCCGGCAGGCGTGTAGATTTGGGCTTCGACCCGAAGGGGCAGTATAACACAGCGGGCACTATCGGGCAAGTTGTGGGGTGGGCCAGTTTGTGTTAGAATCCCGTCGGGTGAGAGGTCAAATTGGGCTTTGGCGGGCGGCTGCGCCGCCCGCCAAAGCCCAATTCGAATTTCCGGAGCGAATTGATGATAGATCCTGATCTGTTGGCGATTCTGCGTTGTCCCGCCTGCGTTTCCGGACCCACCCGGCGGCCGGGGGAGGATCCGGGCCGGCTGGAGTTGGTTCGGGAGAGCTGGCTGGTTTGTCAGGAGCCGGGGTGCGGCCGCAAATATCCGATCGTGGACGATATCCCGGTGATGCTCATCGAGACCGGCGACAAGTGGGTCCACACGGCCGTCGCCGATCTGCCCGTGCCGCCGCCGATGTGATCACGCGTTCCCGTGATCGCTCCCCTCGGTGGCGTGCTGGCGCACGTCGGCGCGCTCCAGCGGCTTTTGTTTGACCACCCGGAAGAGGTCGAAGTCGCGGGCCACGAAGGTGGCGGGGAAGATGGGGGTGGCCTCGTCGAGGATCTGGCGGCTGTTGTAGCGCCGCGAGATGTGGTGCAGCACCAGGTTCTTCACGCCGGCGGCGCGCGCCAGCCAGGCGGCCTGGCCGGCCGTCAGATGGCCGAAGGCGGCGGCCACCTCGGCCTCTTCGGCCGTGTAGGTGGCTTCGAGGGCCAGCAGATCGGCGCCGGCCACCTCGTCCACCAGCGTGTCTACCCGGCCGGCATCGCCGATGAAGACCAGCCGCGCGCCGGGAACGGCCGGGCCGAGTACGTCGTCGGGTTGGATCACCCGGCCATCGGGCAAGGTCACCGGCCGGCCGGCCACCAGGTCGCGGCGGATCGGCCCGGCCGGCACGCCGAGCGCCTCGGCCTTTTCCGCCAGGAACGGCCGGCGATCTTTCTCCTCGAAGCTGAAGCCGAACGTCTCGGCCCCGCGATGTTCTACCGCGAAGACCCGCACGCGAAAGATGTCATCCTCGAATAAGATGCCCGGCGCGATCGGGTGATAGCTGATGCGCACGCGCGTTTCGGCCGCGCCGAAGACCACGCGCATCAGATCGCGCACGCGTTGGAGCGCCCACGCGCCGCCGTAGATCTCCATCGTCTCGAGCGCTTCCCAGCGGCCGAACGTGGAGGCCAGGCCGCCCAGCCCCCAGATATGGTCGAGGTGGCCGTGGGTTAAGAGGATGCGATCGAGACGCTTGAAGCCGAGGCCGCTGCGCAGGATCTGGCGTTGGGTGCCCTCGCCGCAGTCAATCAGGAAGCGATATTCGCGATGCAACAGCAGCGCGGCCGGCAGGCCGCGCTGCGTGGACGGCGCCGACGCCGAGGTGCCCAGAAAGATCAGCTCGAACATGGGGTGGCCGCCTCAACGCATCAACCAGCGCTCCAGGAGCGGGCTCAGGCGGGCGATCGTCTCGGCGCCGACGAGCGCGATCGTGGTGGCTTTGATGACGTTGCCCGACCAGCAGGCGGCCAGGAAATACGGCACCGGCACGCGCATGATGCCGGCCACCATGCCGGCGATGTCGAAGAAGGGGTTCGGAATGGCCGCCATGACGAATAGCACGCCCACGCCATAGCGCCGCATCCACTGTTGCACGCGCTGGCCGGCCGCGCTGTGCTCCAGCAGCCCCTGGCCGCTGTAGCCGGCCAGGTAGCCGGTCAGTTCGCCGAGGGCGGCGCCGCTGCCGACCGCCAGTCCCACCAGCCATGGATTTAAGCTGCTGCCGGCCGCAAAGGCCAGCGCCAGCCCCGGCATGGGCAGGATCACCGTGGCGCTGGTGAAGATGTTGACCAGGAAGAGGCCCGGATAGCCGAAGGCGCCCAGCCGCGCTACCTGCTCCCGAAAGAGCACGATGGTGACCGAGATGCCGAGCGCCAGGAGCAGCGCCAGGATGCGTCGTCGCGCCGACCAGAGACGAGAGAGGAACGACGCAGACGCTCGCGTCTCCGTCGGGCCTCCCTCGTCGGGGCGCCTTTGTGCCTGAACTGCGGACACGCCGACCTCTTACTTTTCCACGATCATGATGCTGGTGAGCGTGTCGCTGATCGTAAGCTGCGGGACGATCTCCAGGCCGCGAATCACCTGGCCCAGGATGCTGAGGGGCGTCTCGTTGTTTTCGACTGCCACCAGCGAGATGAAGAACTGGCTGCCGCTGGCGCGCACCGTGCCCGACGCATCGTCGAAGAAGGGATAGAGCGCCACCGTGCCGGTGATGACCGGCGAGCCCTGAGGCCCCGGCTCGGGATCGAGCTGATAGCCCACGTCGCTGTCGGGCCGGCTGGCCGGCGATCCGGTCACCATGTACAGGTCGGGCTGGATGAAGGCGACCGGCATGCCGTCGTAGAAGCCCAGGTTGGCCAGGGTGACGAAGTTGTAGACCGCTTTCGGCGCGCTCTTGGTGTCGAGCGCGATCACGATGTCGCCCTTGGGCGTTTTGACCGTGGCTTCGTAGCCGGCGGGCAGTTGGCCGGGCATGGTAGGCGGCGTGTTGTAGAGCCCCTCGCGTTGCGTGGGGGGCACCTTGGCCAGCGGTCGGCCCGGCTCGGCCTGCGGCATCTTCGGCAGCGGCGTGGGGGTCGGGGTGGGAAGTTGCGACGCCGCGGCCTCTTTGATGTCAATCCGCCGGATCGTATCGCCCACCGCAAGCTGATCCACCACCTCCATGCCCGAGATCACCTGGCCGAAGACGCTGTACTGGCCGTCGAGGAAAGAGGTCTCGCGCAGGGTGATGTAGAACTGGCTGCCGCTCGAACGTCGTTCCGGGTTGACCTGGTCGCCGGTGCGCGCCCAGGCTACGGCCCCGCGCGGATGGGGGTGTTTGATCTCGGCCGGGAGGGTGTAGCCGGGGCCGCCGGTACCGTTGCCGTTGGGATCGCCGCCCTGCACGACGAAGTTCGGCTCGACCCGGTGGAAGGTCAAGCCGTCATAGTAGCCGTTCAGGGCCAGCGTCACGAAGTTGTTGACGCCTTGCGGCGCGTCGGGGAACAGCTCCACCACGATCTGGCCTTTGTCGGTGGTGATCGTTGCCTGATAGATGGTGTTCGGCTTGATCCAGGTGGCGGCCGGGCCGCTGAAGCGCTCGTTGCGCTGGGCCGGGGGCAACTGGGCCAGGGGCCGGGCGTCGCCTGTCGGCGCGGGCACGGTCGGCCGGGTGTCGGCGGTCGGAGGGACGGTCGCAGCGGCCGCCGGGGCCTTCGCCACGGGGGTGGGGGCCGCTGCGACCGCGGTCAGCGTCGGCTCGGGGGTCACCAGCGACGTGGGCGGCACGCAGGCCGCGCTCAGCAGCGCCAGGAGGCTCAGGACAACCAGGGTGAGGTAAACGGACTTGTTCAAGGGAAACTCCTATCTTTGTATGCGCATCTCAATCTACTTATCTTACCGGCACTTGTTCCAAACGCCAAATCCCATAGATGCCCAGCAGCAGGGCGCCGAACCCGATCGCGTAGCCTTCGAGGATGCTGGCCTGGGTGATGAACGCGGCCACCATGCCGCCGGCGCCGGCGATCAGATAGCAGAGCAACACGGCTTCGCGTGGGTTGCCGGTGAGCCGCGCCAGGCGGAAGTTCAGGTGGTCTTTGCCGGGGGTTGTCAGCGGATTGACCCCCCGGCGCAACCGTGAGATCGTCACCAGGGTCATGTCGAAGATGGGCACGGCCAGCACGAAGACAGGCACCATCCACGTGACAAAGGCCGAATTGGCCGGAAAACGCAGCTTGATGCCGACTGCCGCCAGCATGTAGCCGAGGAACAGGCTGCCTGTATCGCCCATGAAGATGCTGGCGGGGTTGAAATTGTAGAAGAGGAAGCCGATGCAGGCGCCCAGCAGGGCCGCGGCCAGCGCGCCCACCAGATATTGCTTGCTGAAGAAGGCGAACAGGAGGAAGAAGGCGGCCGCGATGCCGGCGATCCCCGCACTGAGGCCGTCCATGTTGTCCAGGAAGTTGATGGCGTTCGTGATCCCTATCACCCAGACCACCGTGATCACCACGTTGAGCCATGTCCAGGGGGCCACGTTGACGCGCACATCGGTGAGCACCAGGATCAGCGCGGCCACGAGCTGGCCGGCCAGCTTCACCCCGGGGCCTAACGCGCGACGGTCGTCCCAGAACCCCAGCAGCGACATCAGGGTCGCGCCGAGGAAGATGCTCGCCACCTGGTTGACATAGAAGCGATCGCCCAGCAGGAGCAGCGACACGATGAAGGCAAGATAGATCGCCGCGCCGCCCAGGAGCGGCGTGGGGGTGGTGTGCTGTTTGCGCGCGGCCGGCTGATCTATCATGCCCAGGCGATAGGCCAACCGGCGCACGAACGGCATCACCGTCACGGCCAGGAACAGCGCGCTGGCCAGGATCAACAGGTAGGTGGTCATCCGCCCGTCTTCCTTTGCAATTCGGCAATCAACGCCTCGATGGTCGGCCGCTCGGCGTCCGACGCGTAGGCCAGCGCGGTGCGGGCCGTCTCCAGCGCCTCGGTGATGCGGCCCGCATCTCGCAGCACCAGCGCCATGTTGCGGTAGGTCAGGTGCAACTGCGAACGCTGGCCGGGGATGCTGTTTTGCAGGGCGTCCCGCCGCTGGCCGGCGCCGGGCAACAGCGCGCTATAGCCGCCCAGGGTGCTCACCCGCGCGTCCAGCTCGGCGAGCTGCTGCTGGGTGGCATTCAAGCCGGCCAGTTGGAGCTCGGCCAGGTGTTGGAACGCGGCCAGCGCAGCAGCATGATCCCCCGTCTGCGCGCTGTAGACGCCCACCGCGCTGAGCACGTTCGGATCGTCGCGCGCCAGCTCCGCGGCCCGACGATAGGCCGCCAGCGCGGCGGCCCGGTCGCCCAGGGTAGCGAGCATGTCTCCGCGATAGATGTGGGTCTGGACGAAGATGGGATCTATCTCTTCCGAATGCTGTAAGCTCGCCAGAGCGCCTTCGGTATCGCCCAGGATGAACTGGGTGGTGGCCAGTTCGTTCCACAGGCCGGCATTGTGCGGGCTGAGCGAGACGGCCGCGCGGTAATGGGCCAGCGATTGTTGCAACCGGGCCATGTTGACGCCTTTGGCTTGCGTGGCCACGAGCTGGCGCAACAGCGCGTTCGTCGGCGCGTCGTTCGGCCCCAGCGCGTCGGTGAAGGCCCACGAGCGGTTGTGTCGCGCCAGGTTGGCCGCGTGATCGGTGTTGTAGGGATTCAGGCGCTGGGCGGTGAGCAGCGCGATGTGGCTGGCGCGCATCAGATCCTCGCGGTTGCGCGCCCGGATGCCGCGCTCGATGAGCCCGAGCAGCTCCTGGGTGGAAAGCTGCGCGCTCACTTCGGTCGGCAGCGTAGGCGAGCCGACCGGCTGGCCGGAGGCCAGTTGCAACAGCGCCCGCCCCAGGAAGAGGTAGTAGAAGTCCTCTTCCGGTTCGAGCTTGGCCGCCTCCAGGTGCAAGACGACGGCCGAATCCCAAATGCCGGCGCCTTCATAGGCCAACCCTTGCTTGTAATACGTGTCGGCCTGGACCGTCTTAATGTTGACGTTGAGGATCACCGCGACGGCGATCAGCGCGGCAACGGCCCCTACCGCCAGCGGCACTGCGACCGTTCCCAGGCCGGCCGGCCGGGGTCGGGGTCGCCGATCGGCCCCCGCCAGCCCGGCCGCCAGCAGCAACATCAGGCCGAACAGGATGAGGTCGAACACGAGGATGTGGCTGGCGACGTGACGGAAGATGTTCAGCCCGGCAAGCCCCTGGACGGAGAGCCGACCGGCGTGAAACACCCCGTAGATCAACCAAACGCCGATCCCCGCAGCCAGATATAGCAGTGCATGGCCGATCCATGTCCGGCCGTCTCGGCCCGGCCACAGATGGCGATGTTCGGTCACCGCGAGCAGGGCGCCCACGCCCCAGGTGAAGAGCATCAGCATCAGCAGCATGGGCGATTGCACGATGCGGAAGTTGGCGTTGTCTATCCGCAGCGTGAACGCCCGCCACAGAATGTCAAAGGGCGATTGCGCGGCCGTCTGGTTGATCAGATAATCCCACGTCAAGATGAGCGTGACGATCGCCGCGATGCCGGCATAGGGCAGGAAGGTCAACAGGGGCGATGGCGCGCTGCGGCGGGCCGTCGGCGTCGCAGCCGGCCGGGCGCCGCCGGGACGTTCGGCCCCGGGCCGGCCGGACAATGTCCGACCGCGCGCCTTTTGTCTGGCGGCCGGCCCAGGCGCCGGGCCGGCCGGCCGGCTGCCCTTCGCGGAGACGGATGCTTCCTCGCGGGGCAGGGCCGCGGCGGCCGCCAGGACCGTTTCGGGCTGCTCTTCCGCCTCGCGGATCCATCCCATCCCCGTCACGACCAGGACGCCGGCCAACGTCCAGAAGGTGGTCAGGGTCGAAGCGATGGCAATGCCGAAGTGGATCTCGACGAAGTGGGCGATGATGGCCGCGAAGAGCGCCAGGAGCAAGAGTTGATGGCGGCCCCGGTCGGAGGCCCTCTCCGCGCTATCCCCGGCCGCGGCCGGCGTTTGCGTGGGCACCAGCCACAGCTCGACCGTCATGTAGACGATCAGGCCGGCGATCAGGCCGGCCGGCAGCGCGATGCCCGCCAGGCGCAGGCTGTGGTCGGCGATCAGCGGCATCAGGATGCCCAGGAGCGCGCCGCCGCCGAGCAGCACCAGGAAGCGATTGCGCTGTCGCGCGACCTGGATCAGGCCGAGCCAGCGCAGCGCGTAGTAGAAGATGCTCACGTAGAGCCACATCTGCACGCCCAGGCCCAGCAGGCCCGTGCGCACCAGCGCGTCGAACGTCTCGTTGTGCGATCGGTCGGGCGAGGCGTTGCGCGCCTCGTAGTGCGCCAGGTCGGGCGGATAGAAGCGGTTGTAGGCCACCCACATGGATTCGGGGCCGTAGCCGATCAGGGGGCGGAGCGGATTCCAGATGTCGGGCGTGCCGTCCGGCTGCTGGATGGGGGGATGGGGCTTGAGCATCATGTCCACCACCCCTTCCCAGATCAGGACGCGGACGGCGTTCGTGCCCTCGGTCGTGCTCATCAGCGTGCCTAGCCGGCCGATGAAGCGCTGTTGGCGCAGGCCGGCCAGCGGACTATTCGGCAGGTTGAAGACGATTAAGAACGCCAGGCCGGCCACGGTGAGGCCGATAATGGCCGCCCAGATCGGTCGCACGGCGTTGGCCAGCCAGGGGATCGCGGCCGGCCGCCGGGCCGCCCACCGGCTCAGGAGCAACATGCCTATCAGGCCGAAGACGTAGAGGCCGGCGGCCAGGCCCAGCCATGGCCCGCGGCTCTGGGTGAAGACGATGGCGACCGTTTGCACGGCCAGGATAAAGAGGTAACCGCCGGCGCGCAGCGCGTCGGCCGTCGTGCCCTTCTCTTCGCTGAGCAGGGAGGCCACGCTATCCATCAGCCGTTCCAGCGTCAGAAACAGGGCGATGATCAGATAGGCCGCGACGAAGATGGCGTTGCCCATGTTGGCCGCCACGCGCTCTTTGACATCGCCGCCCCACGGCAACGGATCCAGGCCGTAGTGCTGAATGATGCCGTAGATCGAGATCGGCAGGCTGGTCAGGACGATCGCATAAATGATGCGATTGAGCTGCGCCCGCGAGCGCAAATGGGTGACGACCATGAAGAAGATCGCTACGTAGCTGATGAAGGTGTAGGTGCCCTGCATGCGCACGTAGGAGCCGAGCAGGCTGATGCGCGGCACGACCGACAGCGCGGTGCTGATCAGATAGACGGCCACCAGGACGAGCGCGGGCAGGACGAGCGGCGTGCGGCGGAGCGCGGTCCCCAGGCCGATGGGCTTGCCGTTGGCTTCCGCGGTCTTTTGGCCGGCCAATCCGGCATCCACCAGTTGTACGATCCATGCCATGGCCATCAGCAGGGCAATGGAGCGCAACAGGTGGAGCTTGTCCGGTTCGAAGACGCGGTTCGATGAGGTGTTGAAGAAGAGGGGCGTGGCGATCAACGCGGCCAACCAGCCGGCTTCGATCAGCGCATCGCAGATACGGCCGAGTTTTGTTTGCATTTGGATATCTCGCCCGACAGATCGCTTATGAATTTTGTGCTTTATCTTACTCCGACTATGGCCAAAATGCCAAATACACCTTCATCACCCGCTCCACCATCTTCGCCTGGTCGAACTCGGCCAGGACGCGCGCGCGGCCGGCCCGGCCCATCCGACTGCGCAGCTCGTCGTCGGCGAGCAGCGTGCGCAATGCGGCGACCAAGGCGGCCGGATCCTGGGGCGGCACCACCCGGCCCGTGACGCCATCCTGCACCACCCACGACGTGCCGGTGCCCACCTCGGTCGTCACGCACGGCAGGCCCGAAGCCATCGCCTCCAGGAGCACGGTGCCGAACGCCTCGGCGCGCGCGTTGGCCGGCAAGACGAAGATGTGCGCCTGGTGGTAGAGCGCCGGCAACGCCTCGTCGGCCACCTCGCCCAGGAAATGGACGCGCTCGGCAATGCCCAGCTCGTGCGCCAGAGCCATCCACGGCCGGCGCATGGGGCCGTCGCCCACGATCTTCAGATGGACGCCGGGGAGGTCGGGCAGGCCGCGCAGGAGGGTGTCCAGTCCTTTGTAATAGCGCAGCTTGCCGGCGAAAAGGAGGGTGGCCGGCCCCGCGAACGGCTGCGCAGGCGGCGCGAAGCGTTGGACGTCCACGCCGAGCGGCACGACGGTGCAGCGCTGGGCCACGGGCTGCAACCAGGGCGAGGTCTCGATGTAGCGCGGGCTGGTGGCGATGATGCGGTCGGCCCGGCGCAGGATCAGCCGCAGGAGCGGCCCGTAGAGGCGCAACCAGCCCTGCTGGCGCACCACATCGGAATGATGCGTGATCACCAGCTTGGCCCCGCGGCCGCAGAGCGCGGCGCTCATCTCGCCCAGCGGATAGGGCGAATGGACGTGGATCACGTCTGCGGCCTGCCGGCCGACCAGCCATGGCTGGCTGAGGCTGATCGGCATGGAAGCCACCGTCTTCAGCCGACCGGCCTTGATCACGCGCACGCCCGCCATCTCGACGACCCGTGTTTTCGGCCCGGGATCGCAGACGAGGACGGTCACCCGATGGCCGGCGGCCGCCTGCGCCTCGGCCAGGACACGAATGTGGTTTTCGATGCCGCCGAGCACCGGGAAGTAGTCCTTGTAGAGGTGGAGGATGTTCAAGGGTTCAGGTTCTTGTGCCATCGTCATTACTTCGCCAAGGGGTCAATGCCGGGTTGCGGCCAACGCGCGATAACACCTCAGCGTCTGCTGAGCGGTCATCTGCCAGTTGAACCGTTGGGCTTGGGCCAGGCCGCGGCGTCGCAATGCGTCGCGCAAGGCCGGGTCGGTCCACAGTCGCACCAGCGCCTCGGCCAGGCCCGACACATCCAACGGGTCCACCAACAGCGCGGTACGGGCTTCTCCTGCCTGCACGGACGGGAGAGCGTTTCTGGCGCTCTCCGCGTCGGAGAGGGAGGCAGGGGGTACGTTCGCGCCGGCCTCCGGACCGGGGGGTGAGATCACTTCGACCAGGGCCGGCACGTTGGCGCAGATGGTCGGCGTGCCACACGCCATTGCCTCTAGCACGGGGAGTCCGAATCCTTCATAGAGGGACGGGAACACGAACAGCTCCGCGCCGGTATACAGGGCGGGGAGGTCGGTGCCGGCCACCGGACCCAGGAACGCGACTTGCTCGTCCACGCCCAATGCTGCGGCGCGCTTCTTCGCCTCCGGATAGCGCTCGTCCCACGCGCCTGCGATGACCAGGCTCCTGGGCCCGGGCTTCAGGCGGTCGGCGGCGAGCTTCCACGCTTCGATCAGCCGCACCAGGTTCTTGTGCGGCTTGTTGCTGCCCAGGTAGAGCCCATAGCGTTCGGGCAGGCCATAGCGCGCCCGCATGGCGGCCACGACCCCGGCCGGCTGCGGCCGAAAGCACGGGTCGGCGGCCAGGGGGATGACGATGATGCGTTCGGCCGCCAGGCGAAAGTGGGCCAGGAAGTCGGCGCGGGTGGCCGCAGAGATGGCGATCACGACGCGGGCCGTGCGCAGCGCCAGCGCGGTGGTCCAATGAAACAGGAGCCGGGCGCGCAAGGTGCTGTGGCCGGGGAAAAGGAGCGGGATCAGGTCGTATACGGTGAGCACGGTCGCCGCGCCGGGGCGATAGGGCATGAGATAGTAGGGACTGTGATAGATAACGTTCGCGGTCCCGGCGCCGGCGAGAGGGCCCGGCACGTGGGTCAGTTCGCGGATCAACCGTGGGATCAGCCACTGTTGTCGCAGCGAGAAGGGTGAGGCCGGGGCCGGGACGAGCCGGACCGCCTCGGCTGGATTCAGCGCCGGCGGATGGGCCGGATCATGGAGGATCGTCAGCCGCTCGTCGGCGGCCAGCAGCGGAATGAGGCTTGCCGCCAGGTTAGTGACGTAGCGGCCGATGCCGGGGAAGTGCGGGGTTGCGGCGCGCGCGTCGAGAATGTAATGGGACACGCCTGACCTCACGAGCGGGGGGGTGTGGCATGCCACGCCCCTACATGAGGGGCCTTGCACGTCGTAGACCCGCCCGACCGTAAACGGTCGGGCTACGAGGTGGACGCCCCGTGAACGGGGCTAGCCACGGGACCGGCCGAGGCCCCTTGAGGGGCCTTCCACGTCGTAGCCGGACGGCTTCAGCCTCCGGCGACCCGCGGCGGCGACTGCCGCCCGACCGTAAACGGTCGGGCTACGACATGGAAGCCCCGTGAATGGGGCTCGTAGGGGCGTGGCATGCCACGCCCCTACCTTCGTTAACGTACAAACGCCTTGCGGCCGGCGTAGACCGCAGCGTCGCCCAGCTCATCCTCGATGCGCATGAGCTGGTTATACTTCTCCACCCGCTCCGAGCGACACGGCGCGCCCGTCTTGAGCTGGCCGGTGCCCATCGCCACGGTCAGGTCGGCGATGAAGCTGTCCACCGTCTCGCCCGAGCGGTGCGAGACCATGGCGGTCCAGCCGGCCTTGAACGCCATCTGGATCGCGCTGATCGTTTCGGTGAGGGTGCCGATCTGGTTCAGCTTGATGAGCACCGAGTTGGCGGTCTTCTCCGCGATGCCGCGGGCGATCCGGTTGACGTTGGTGACGAAGATGTCGTCGCCCACCAGTTGGATCTGGTTGCCCAGGGTGCGGTTGAGCAGCGCCCAGCCCTCCCAATCGTCTTCCGCCAGACCGTCTTCGATGGAGATGATCGGGTACTTCTTGATCCAGTCGGCATACATGGCGACCATCTCGGCCGAAGAGACCTTGCGGTTTTCGGTGCGCAGGTGGTAGAGGCCATCTTCGTAGAAGCCGCTGGCGGCCGGATCGAGCGCGATGCAGATTTCCTCGCCCGGCTTGTAGCCGGCCTTTTCGATGGCCGCAATGATCAGCTCGACGGCCTCGGCATTGGTCTTGAGCGATGGCGCGAAGCCGCCCTCGTCGCCGACGCCGGTCGAATAGCCCTTGCTCTTCAGCACGGCTTTGAGCGCCTGGTAGGTCTCCGACCCCCAGCGGACCGCCTCGCGGAAGTTCTGCGCGCCCACCGGCGCGATCATGAACTCCTGCAGGTCGGTGCCCTGCCAGTTGGCGTGCGCGCCGCCGTTCAGGATGTTCATCATCGGCACCGGCAAGGTGCGCGCCGCCACCCCGCCCAGGTAACGGTAGAGCGGCAACCCCACGGCCTCGGCCGCCGCGCGCGCCACCGCCAGGCTCACGCCCAGGATCGCGTTGGCGCCCAGCTTGCTCTTGTTGGGCGTGCCGTCCAGTTCGATCATCGCCTTGTCAATGGCGATCTGATCCAGGGCGTCCATGCCGAACAACGCATCGGCGATCTCCTTGTTGACGTGTTCGACCGCCTTCAGCACGCCCTTGCCGCCGTAGCGCGCCTTGTCGCCATCGCGCAGCTCCAACGCCTCGTGGACGCCGGTAGACGCGCCCGATGGCACGGCCGCGCGGCCCATTGCCTCGCATTCCAGCCACACTTCCACCTCGACGGTGGGATTGCCGCGCGAGTCCAGGATTTCACGACCCAGAATCTGGGTGATTTCAGTAGACATAAGCGAAAAACCCCTTGGCTCTAGAAATTCTTCTGGAAGATTACGTTGAACGAGTTATGGAACAGCGTATTGCCTCCGCCGCCGCCGTCGGTGCACATGGCCTCGTCGGTGAAGTTGGAGTGCAACTGCTGCGCGATCTCGGTATTGGCCGGATTGACGCCGTCGGCCGAGACATAGACATCGTACTCGGCGCCCTTCCACATGACGAACTCGGCCAGGCCGGGACCCTTGATGCCGCTCACGCTCTTATCCAACACGTTGCCGATCTGTCCGTGCGGCACCTGTACGAGCGTCACGCCGTCCACCGGATTGCCGGCCGCGTCCACGACCTTGACGAAGATGTTGTGCTTGCCGCGATTCTCGCACGGGGTCAGCCGGCGCTTTTCCACCACCGTGAACTGGTTGCTCGGCTTGGGCGTGGGGGGCGGCGCGGCGGCCGCGGCCGCCTGGGCCGCGCGCACGACGACCGGCGGCACCGGCGTGTCGGTCGCCGGGATCGGCGTCGCGGTCGGGGTGAAGGTCGGCGTCGGGATCGGCGTATTCGTCGGCGTCGCGGTCGGCGTGAAGGTCGGCGTCGGGATCGGCGTCTCGGTGGGCCACGGCGTGTAGGTGGGCGTGTATTGCACCGGCAGGTCGGCCGCCAGGGCCACCCGGACGACGCGATCCTGCAAGGTCCGCGCGGCGCCCTGTTCCGGCCGCGCGGCCGGCGCCGGCGCGCTGCTCGACAGCAGGTTGATGATCATCAAGGGCGCGGCGATGCCGATCAGCCAGACAAGGAGCAGGACGATGGCCACCAGCCGCAGTTTGGCGCCGACGCTGAGCGCCGAGAACCATTCGAGAGCCCGGCCGGCGACCTGCGGAGCGG
>JBBIKA010000019.1:2290-31108 GCA_037445695.1 Chloroflexota bacterium | reverse complement strand
CGCCCCCCGCCCAGCCCAAACAGATCGTCGTTGCCCAATACGCCGATGTCGTCAGCCTCGACCCTCAGGATACCAACGACAATGCCTCCTACGGCCCCGAAAAGCTGATGTTCGAAGGATTGGTCGGCTTCAACGAGAAGATGGAGATGGTGCCCCAGCTTGCCGAACGTTGGGAAGCCTCGGCCGATGCCACCACCTTCACCTTCTACCTGCGCAAGGGTGTCAAATTCCATGACGGCACCCCCTTCAACGCCGAGGCCGTCAAGTACAACTTCGACCGCGTCACCAACCCCGACAACAAGCTCAAGCGTTATGGCCTGTATAAGATCATCGCCAAGACCGAAGTCGTGGACGAGTATACCGTCAAGTTCACGACCTCCGAGCCGTTTGGCGCCATGATCGCAACCTTCGCGCATCCCGCGGGCGGCATCGTCAGCCCGGCCGCGGCCAAGCAGGGCGCGGAAGCGCCGGCCTTCGGCAAGAAGCCCGTGGGCACCGGACCGTACAAGTTCGTGGAGTGGGTCCCGGGCGACCATCTGACGGTCGAGAAGTTCGCCGACTACTGGAACCCGGACCAGGGCGCCAAGGTAGATCGCTTCATCATCAAGCCCGTGCCCGAGGCCGGCACCCGCATCAACATGCTGCTCGCCGGCGACGCCCAGTTCATCAACACCGTGCCCTATGCCCAGGTCAAGCAACTGAAGGGCAACCCGAACGTGGCCATCGCCGAGAACGAGGCGATCTACACCTTCTGGGTGGCGATGAATACCCAGAAGGAGCCGTTCAAAGACAAGCGGGTGCGCCAGGCGCTGAACTACGCCATTGACAAACAGGCGATCATTGACTCGGTGCTCGCCGGCTACGGCAAGCCGGTGGATTCGCCGCTGGCCCCGCGCGTCTGGGGCTACAAGTCGGTCAAGACCTATCCGTATGACCTGAAGAAGGCCAAGGAGCTGCTGGCCCAGGCCGGCGTCAGCAGCTTCAAGACCACCCTGTGGGCGGCCGAGAGCACCGAGGCCAAGCAGGTGGCCGTGGCGCTCCAGGCGCAGCTCAAAGAGGTGGGCTTCGACGTCGAGGTGGTGACGATGGAGGCGGCCACCTTGAGCGCCGAACGCTTCAAGAAGTTCGAAGAGAACAAGAGCATGATGAACTACGCCGGCTGGTCCCCCTCCACCGGCGACGCCGACTGGGGCTTGCGACCGTTGCTGGCCAAGGAGTCGTGGCCGCCGGCCTCCTTCAACCTGGCGTTCTGGGACAATCCGGAGTTCGACGCGCAGATCAAGGCCGGCTTGCAAACCGCCGATCCCGAGAAGCGCAAGGCCGCCTACGCCAAGGCGCAAGAGATCGTCATGGAAGAAGCGCCCTGGATCTTCCTGTGGGTCAACCAGGTGCTGGGTGGCATCAGCACCAAGTGCGAAGGCATGGTGATCCAGCCGGACGGCATCGCCTATCTGCGCACCGGCCGGTACAAGTAAGCTTGCTACGTGCCAGGCATCTTACGTGCCAGGCACTTCCCAAGTGCCTGGCACGTAGAGGCGATCAATCCGATAGGGCGGTCTCAGGGTGATCAGCTATTTCATCCGACGTGTTCTTGTGCTCATCCCGACCCTGTTCGGGGTTTCGGTGGCCGTCTTCCTGTTGCTGCACCTGGTGCCCGGCGACCCGGCGCGCATGGTGGCCGGCCTGGATGCCACCGAGGCCGATCTCGTCCTCATCCGCCAGGATCTCGGCCTGGACAAGTCGTTGCCCGAACAGTATCTGACCTGGTTGAACAACCTGTTGCACGGCAACATGGGCAAGTCCACCCGCTCGCGCAATCCGGTCACCTACGAGATCGGTTTGCGCATGCCGGCCACCTGGCAGTTGACGGCCGTGAGCATCACGATCGCGGTGGTGATCGGCATGATCACCGGCATCATCGCGGCGACCCGGCGTAATTCGGTGTGGGATTACGGCAGCATGGTGGCCGCGCTGTTGGGGATTTGCACCCCCTCTTTTTGGCTCGGCCTGATGCTCATGCTGATTTTCGCGGTCCAGCTCCACTGGTTCCCCACCAGCGGCCGGGGCGACTGGCGGCATCTGGTGTTGCCGGGCTTCACCCTCGGCGCGGGGGCGGCCGCCATCATTGCGCGCGTGACGCGTTCCAGCCTGCTCGAGGTGTTGAACCAGGATTACATCCGCACGGCCACGGCCAAAGGCCTGCGGCCGGCCACGGTCATCTATCGCCACGCGCTGAAAAACGCGCTCATCCCGGTCGTGACGGTGGTGGGCCTGGAGTTCGGCTACCTGCTCGCCGGCGCCGTGATCACCGAGACCGTGTTTGCCTATCCGGGGATCGGCCGGCTGCTGGTGGACTCCATCGGCTTCCGCGATTTCCCGGTCGTGCAGGGCATCTTGCTGATTCTGGCGACCCAGTTCGTCCTGATCAACCTGGTGGTAGACCTGATCTACGCCTGGCTCGACCCGAGGATCCACTATGGCAATGCCTAGCACTACCGCCGAAACTGCAACCTTTACGGCGGCGGGCCGGCCGCGCAGCCTGTGGCGCGATGCCTGGGCGCGGCTGGTAAAGAACAAGGCCGCCATGTTCGGCGGCTTTGTGGTCGCTCTGCTGCTCCTGGCCGGCCTCACCGCGCCGTGGATCGCGCCCTATGACCCGATCAAGCAGAACCTGCGCGACAACCTGCTGCCCCCTTCGCCGACGCACTGGCTGGGGACCGATGTGCATGGCCGGGATATCTTCAGCCGCATCCTGTTCGGCGCGGCCATTTCGCTGCGCATCGGCTTCCTCGGCGCATTGCTGGGCGGGAGCATCGGCGTGTTGCTGGGGCTGATCTCCGGCTATTACGGCGGCCTGGCCGACATGCTGATCATGCGCCTGGTGGACATCCAACTGGCGTTTCCCGGCCTCCTGCTGGCGATTGCCATCATCGCCGTCATCGGGCCGGGCCTGGAGAACGTCATCATCGCGGTCGGCATCTTTTCCGTGCCTACTTTCACGCGCGTGGTGCGTGGATCGGTGCTTTCGGTCAAGCAACAGGATTTCGTCATGGCCGCGCGCACGGTCGGCGCAACCGGCCCGCGCATCATGCGGGTCCATCTTTTCCCCAACATCCTGGCACCCGTGCTCGTCCTGCTCACCATGCGCGTCGCCACGGCCATCCTGACCGCCGCCAGCCTGAGCTTCCTGGGCCTGGGCGCGCAACCGCCCACCCCGGAATGGGGTGCCATGCTCAGCGACGGCCGTGACTACCTGGTCTTGGCTCCGCACGTGGCCACCTTCCCGGGCCTGGCGATCCTGCTCGCGGTCCTCGGCTTCAATCTGTTGGGCGATGGCCTGCGCGATGCCCTCGACCCGCGCCTGCGCATCTAGCCGAAGAAAAACCCATGAACGATTTCGACCTCCTGCGCGCCACCGAATTCAGCCGCCTGGATGCGACCGGCCAGATCTATCTGGATTACACCGGCGGCGGCCTTTACGCCGAAAGCCAGCTCCGCCAGCACCTCGCCCTCCTCGGCCAAAACGTCTTCGGCAATCCGCACTCGCACAATCCCACCTCGCAGGCGATGACCTGCCTGGTGGATCAGGCGCGGGCCTATGTGCTGGAATTCTTCAACGCGCCCCCCGGCGAATACACGGTGGTCTTCACGCCGAACGCTTCGGGCGCGCTCAAGCTGGTCGGCGAGGCGTATCCGTTCGGCCCTGGCGACCACTACTTGCTCACCTTCGACAACCACAATTCGGTCAACGGCATCCGCGAATTCGCGCGCGCGAAAGGCGCGCGCTTCACCTACCTGCCGATCGTCCAACCGGAGATGCGTATTGATCCGACGACATTGGACGAATATCTGGCGTTGGCCGCGCCGGGCGGCCGCAATCTGTTCGCGTTTCCGGCGCAATCCAACTTCACCGGCGTCCAGCACCCGCTGGAGCTGATCGGACAGGCGCGCGAACGGGGCTGGGACGTGCTGGTAGATGCCGCGGCCTTTGCGCCGACCAACCGCCTCGACCTGGCCCGTTGGTGCCCCGATTTCGTGCCGCTTTCCTTCTACAAGATGTTCGGCTATCCGACCGGCATCGGCTGTCTGCTGGCGCGGCGGGAGGCGCTGGCAAAGCTGCGCCGGCCCTGGTACGCAGGCGGCACGATCACCATCTCGTCGGTGCAGGGTGATGGTCACTATCTGGCGCCGGGCGAAGCCGGCTTCGAGGACGGCACAATCAACTATCTGAACATCCCGGCCGTCGAGATCGGCCTGCGCTTCCTGGCCGGGGTGGGCATGGAGGCCATCCACGAACACGTCATGGCCTTGACCGGCCGGCTCCTCGAACGGCTCATCGCGCTGCGCCACAGGAACGGCCGGCCGCTGGTCAAGATCCACGGCCCGACCGACCTGAACGCCCGTGGAGGCACGGTGACCATGACCTTTTACGATCGAGACGGGCAGGTCATAGACGATCAATTGGTCGAACATCTGGCCCATCGTCGGCAGATCTCCGTGCGCACCGGCTGCTTCTGCAATCCGGGTGCGGGCGAGGTGGCCCACGGCCTGACGCCCGAAATCATGCGGACGTTCTTCGGCCGGCCGGTGGCGCCGTCGTTCCAGGAGCTGCGCCAGGAGCTGCGCCAACGCTTCGGCCGCGACATCAGCGCGGTGCGCGTGTCGGTGGGCCTGGCGTCCAATCGCGAGGACGTAGACGCGTTCATCCGCTTCGCAGCCGACTTCCTGGATCGCACGGCCGACGAGATCGGCGCGGTGGCGCCGGAGCCCGCGCCCTGCTCCACCGATCGCGACGCGGCATGAGCGACCAACCCATGAAGCTCTTCCGTCATGCGACTGCGGCGACGTTTCTGGCCTGCGCCCGCGCCGCTCTGGAGCGCCAGGAGGCCCTCAACAACCTGATGCTCGGGGTCGTCACGCGGCTGAACGAAAGCCCCGAACAGATCCAGACCCTTCCCTATCTGGTCACGGTGGAGGAAGGCGATGCGTTGGTGGCCGCGGCGGTCATGACCCCGCCTCATCGCGTGATCATCCACACCGAGAGCCCGGATCCGGCCCCACTCCACCTGATCGCTCGGGATCTGCATGTCCATGGCTGGGCTCCACCCGGCACCATCGGCCCGAGCGCGGCCGCGCGCGCCTTCGCCGAGGCCTGGGCCGCGACAACCGGCGGTTCCTTCCGCCTCTTGCGCCACGAACGCGTCTACGAGCTGCGCCAGGTCCACCCGCCACCGCCGGTCGCGGGCGCGCTGCGCGTGGCGGTCGAAGCCGATCGGGACCTGGTGGCGCAGTGGCTTTATGCCTTCACGCGCGAGGTCGGTGTGGAAGGCACGGCCGAACAGATGGCCGAACAGGCCGCGCAGCGCATTGACCGCCGCGAGATCTTCCTGTGGGACGACGATGGGCCGGTGTCGCTGGCCGGCCGCAGCCGTCACACGGCGCACGGTGTGACGATCGGCCCGGTGTACACGCCGCCGGCGCTGCGCGGCCGCGGCTATGCCAGCGCGTGCGTCGCAGCCTTGAGCCAGCGGATGCTCGACGCCGGCTGGTGTTTCTGCGCGCTCTTCACCGACCTGGCCAACCCGATATCCAATCGCATCTACCAGAAGATCGGCTATCGGCCCATCGGCGATTTCGACGAGTACAGGTTCACGTGATAGGAGGTTTGCGATGCCCGACCTGCTCCAAACCGGTCTGAGGTGGTTGGCCCGGACGCGCCAGCCGCGCACCCAAGGGACGGTCCGCCTGCGGGGCCTGCGCGCGCCGGTGGAGGTGATCCGCGATCGCTGGGGCGTGCCGCATATCTACGCCACCAACATGGCCGACCTGCTCTTCGCGCAGGGGTTCGTCCACGCGCAAGATCGCCTGTGGCAGATGGAGTTCAACCGCCGGCTGGTGGCCGGCCGGCTCGCGGAGGTGATCGGCCCGGACGCGGTGCCGGCCGATCGCTGGTTGCGCATCCTGGGCTTGCGCCGCGCGGCCGAGGCCGGCCTGGCGCTCCTCCGGCCCGAGGTGCGCGCGGAGCTGGACGCTTACGTCGCGGGCGTCAATGCCTTCATCGGCCGCGGGCCCCTGCCGATCGAATTCACCTTGTTGCGCTATCGGCCCGAGCCCTGGACCCTCGCCGATTCTCTGAGCTGGGCCAAGATGATGGCGTGGAGCCTTTCGATCAACTGGGAGACCGAGCTCTTGCGCGCCCGGCTGATCGCCCGGCTTGGCCCCGAACGCGCCGCCGAGCTGGAGGTCCCCTGGCCCGCCCAATGGCCGACGATCATCCCTGCAGAGCTGCGCGAGGTGCCGGCCGAACGCCTGGGCCGACTGGCATTGGAACGGGCCGAAGTTGCCCGGCGCTTTGTCGGCCCGGCCGCGCACGCCGGCCTGGGCAGCAACAACTGGGTCCTGGCGGGCAGCCGCACGTTCAGCGGCAAGCCGCTGTTGGCCAACGACATGCACCTGCTGATGGGCATTCCGTGCATCTGGTATGAGAATCACCTGGTGTGTCAACCCGATGCCGGGGCCGATCCGGCCGACGCGCTGGAGGTGACCGGGGTCACCTTCCCCGGCACGCCCTACGTCGTCGCCGGCCACAATGCGCATGTTGCCTGGGGCTTCACCAACGGCTTCCCCGATGTGCAGGATCTCTACATGGAGCACCTGCGGCGCACCGACGACGGCCGGGTGCAATACGAGTTTCGAGGCGCATGGCACGACGCGGCAGTCTTGCGCGAAGTCATCCGGGTCAAGGGCGCGGCGCCGGTCACCCAAGAGGTGATCATCACCAGACACGGACCGATCATCAACGCGCTGGCGCCCGACCTGACGCGGGCGCTGTTGCCGGAGGAAGAGGAGCCGCCGCTGGCGCTGCGCTGGACCTCGCTGGAGCCCGATGCGCTGATCCACGCGCTGCGGGCGATGAACCGGGCGCGCTCGTGCCTGGAGTTTCGCGAGGCGCTGCGCGAGTGGTCCGCGCCGATCCAAAACACGGTCTACGCCGACACGGCCGGCCATATCGGCTACAGCTTTCCGGGCAAGGTACCTATCCGCGCCAAGGGAGATGGCAGCGTGCCCGTGCCGGGCTGGACGGGCGAATACGAGTGGGTCGGCTACGTGCCGTTCGACGAGCTGCCGCATCTCTACGACCCGCCGCAAGGCTACATCGTCACGGCCAACAATCGCGTGGTCGGCGACGATTATCCCTACTTCATCTCCCGTGAATATTGCATGGGCGATCGGGCCCAGCGCATCGCCGAGCTGATCGCCGCGCGCGACAAGATCAATGTGGCCTACACCCGCCGCATGCAGTTCGATCAGGTCTCGCCGACCGGCCGCGTGGTGGCGGGCCATCTCGGTCGGCTGACATGCGACGACCCCGAGCTGATGGCCGTCGTGCGGATGATGGCCGCGTGGGACGGCAACCTGGCCGTGGATAGCCCCCAGGCTGCCATCTATCAGGTCTTCATGCGTCGGATCATCGCTCTGTTGCTGCGCGACCGGCTGGGCGAGGATCTCGCCGCGCGCTATGCGGGCAAGGGGCCGCTGCCGGTGCTGGCCGAGGCGAGCTTCTTCGGCCAACGGGCCTGGGAATGGGTGTCACAGCTCTTGGCCGTGGACGATTCGCCCTGGTTCGACCTGGGCCACGGCGAGCGCCGCGATGATGTCGTTCGTCTGGCGCTGCGCGAGACGGTGGACTTCCTGAAGGCGCGGCTGGGGCCGACCGCGGAGGATTGGGCCTGGGGCAAGCTGCACGTCTTGCGCTTCATCCATTTCGTGGGCCAGGTGCCCGCGCTGGCGCCGCTCTTCAACCGCGGGCCGTTCGCGCTGGGCGGCGACGGCAACACCATATGGGCCACCGGCAACCGAATGGACACGCTCGACTCCGATCAGGTCATCGGCCCGCCCTTCCGCCACATCTCAGACCTCGGCGATTGGAGCAACTCGTTCGGCCTGCTGACGCCCGGCAATGCGGGCCGGCCGGGCAATCGCCACTACGATGACCAGATCGGGGCCTGGTTCACGGGCGACTATCATCCGCTGCTGTTCGCCCGCGACGATGTGGAGCGCGCAGCCGAGGCGCGCCTCCGCCTGGTGCCTTGAGGAGCGAGATTCAGCTCGCCCTACACGCCTTCCCCCGGCAGATGCACGATGCTCACCCAGAACTCCCGAATCTGCTTCACGACCTTGATGAACTGCTCCAGGTCCACCGGCTTGGCGATGTAACAGTTCGCCTGCAGATCATAGGAGCGCAGGATGTCTTGCTCGGCGTCCGAGGTGGTCAGGATCACCACCGGGATGCGCCGGAGGTCGGGATCGGCCTTGAGGATGGCCAGGCATTCGCGGCCGTCCATGCGGGGCATGTTCAGGTCGAGCAAGATGAGGTCGGGCCGCGGTGCATCCGCGTATTTTCCTTCGCGGCGCAGAAACGCCAGCGCCTCCACGCCGTCCGAGACCACAAAAAGGCGATTGAGCACCTTGCCGTTGCGCAATGCCTCCTGCGTCAGGCGCACATCGCCGGGGTTGTCCTCCACGAGAAGGATATCTATCGGCTTTAAAGCTTTGTAGGCAGCAACCATGGTCGGCTTCCTCCGCAGTGCGGCATTTCAGTGTCTCACGTGCCAGGCACTTCAAAAGTGTCTGGCACGTTTTGGCGCTATTTTCATCCCACGTGCCAGGCACTTTCAAAGTGCCTGGCACGTTTTGGTGTGGGGCTCTATTTTATTTCGACGCCGCGCTCGGCCAGCAGGGCACGCAGCGCGGCCAGATCATCGGACCTGACGACCGCCAGGCCCAGGTTGGCGGCCGGCATGAAGGGCTGCATGTAGGGCGCCAGAGCCGATTCGGCGCACAGCTCGTTCACCACGGCCTGATCGCGGAACTGGACCAGGGTGAGCGTCTGGACCACCGCGTCGCCGTAGTATTTGCCCCACGCCTTGATGCGCGTTTGCAGCTCGGCCGGCACGCCGTCCAACGCCAGCGATTCCAGCCGGGCGATGATCCTGGTGGCATCGAGGCCGGCCGAGCAGGCCCGGCGCACGCTGGCCGACGTGATCCGCCAGCCGTCGGGGGTCTGATCGGCAAGCAGGAACAGGGGGCTGTACACGTACAGGCTCGGCACCGCGTGGACAAAGCGGATGGCGCCGTCGGCCGTCAGGGTGATGCTGGCCCTCTGGGCCTCCTCGGCGTTCGCGGCGCGCACCGGCAACTCGCCCGCGGCCAACAGACGCCGCTCGATCAGATCCACCTTGTCGGCCAGCACCATCAGCGAAGTGGCATCCACGCGCTTGATGACCGCCTCGCGCAGGTCGGGCTCGGCCACCAGACGGTCGGCCAGCTCGGCCGTGGCCGTCTGCACCCAGCCGACGCGCGGCCGGACGAGGATGCGCTCGAACGCGGCCTGCCATTCGACGAGGCTCCGCAGGACGTTTTGCGGCAACGCCGCGCCGGTCGTGCTTTCCAGCCAGCGGATGATCTCGGGCACCTGCTGGCCGTTTTGCAGGCCGCGATAGACCGACCCCGCGGTCAGCTCGTACTCCACCGCCCGCTCGGCGTTCAACCGCGTCGCGAAGCTGTCGAGCCGGGCCAACACCGCATCCGAGATCGGATCGAAGGCGAAGATGCGAAAGTTCGGCTGGACGACGACCCGGCCGGTCTCGGCGGGGATGGCGGGCGGTTCGGCGCCCAGGAGCAACCAGCGGCCCATATCGGTCAGGCGCACCGCCTGCAAGCCCTCGGCCGCGGTCCCGCCCACGGCCGTCACCGGCCGCAGATAGCCCAGATCCACCAGCCCCAGCCAGTAAAGCCCTTCGGTCAAGACCGCGCGGATGAAAGCCCCCTCCACGCCATCCCAGCCGGCCTCTGGGTCTTGGGCATACTTCTCCCATGCCCAGCCCAGCGCGTTTTGCTGGTAAGGCGAGACAACCACAGAACGAGAATAATAGTAATAACTACTGTAGTGTTGTTCGGCGGTTGTCCGATCGACCAGGAACTCCTCGTCGTGATCGCGCAAGTAATCGGAGAGGGTATCGAGCGCGATCCACTCGGCGCCCTTGCGTGCAAAGTGCGTCAGGAGGTCGAGCACCGTGCGCCGCGCCTTGACCACCTGATTCGGGGCGAAATGGGCGACGGAGCCGCTGGCCCGCGTTGAGCCGGCGACATAAGTCGCCCATAGCTCGTGCCACCAGGCGCCATCGCGCCAGCTCTGGTAACAGGCTTGTACGCGCTCCGTGGCGCTCTTCTCCCAAAACTCCATGTCCGGCGCGGCGCTCAGCACGCCGGCGTTGTCGCCTTCGCCGGCGACGAGAAGGCCCAACGCCATCAGCAGGCGACGCAGGAAGAAGATGCGTCGGAAGTCGCTCTCCTTGCTGCCGGTCGTGTAGGTTTCGGGGACCAGGAGCTGGCCACATAGCCGCTTGACATCGGCCGCCCGAAGCAGCTCGGCGCTGGTGAGCTGCAACGGCGCCTCGCGCGCGGCGCTCCACAGCAGGTAGAGATCGCGCTGGCAGGTGCGGGCCGAGCCGGGGAGCACATGCGCGATCGGCGGCTCGGCATGCGGGAGAGCGGTCACCGGCGGCAGGTGGGCGGCCACTTCCGATGGGATATAGACGAAACGGCCGCCCTCGAAGCCGATCTTTGTGGTCGTCATGGCGCCTGCGGGCAGGGTATGCGTCCAGATCAGCCCGTACTTGAGCAGCGCGGCCAACACCTCGGCGAAGGTCTTGGGGTCGCCGGCGTTCTCCGGGTGTTGCCTATCAACAAAATAGGCTGTACGATGTTTGCCGGCCGCGGGCTCCTTGACGATGCCGGCGCGCGTGAGCAACAGGCGATAGCGCTCGGTGCGCAGCTCGCCGTCGGCCCGTTGCAGTACCTCCAGCGCCTTGCGACAACGGCCATTGATCCGGTTCAGGGCCGTCTGAATCCGCTTGGGATCGGCCATGAGTTTGGCCCAGAGCGCCACCTTTTCATCCTTGAACTTCGGGACGTCGTTGACGCCGGCCGTGCGCAGGATGGTGCTCAGATCGTTGGCTCGAAAGGCTTCGATGGCCTGGCGCAAAGGGGGAGGGGTCATGGGAGCACCTGCGGCATATAACCTTTACGGCGCATCTCTTCGACGAGAGACGGGATCATCTCGGGCCGCAACACGACCAAATGCCGCGCCGAGATCGGGTAACACTCGCCCTGGCTCCAGCCGATGGCCGCCTGCACCTCCGACATGGTTTGTTCGTCGCTGAATTCGATCACGGCCAGGTTGTCGTAAAGCTGATGGCGTCCCAGGCGTCCCTGCCATTCCTGCAGCCGGTCGCGCAGTTCGGCGGGCAGGGGGAAGCCGGCCTCCTCGAACATGCGCATCACCTGAGCGGCCGATTGGCCCTGGCGCAACGTCTGCCGGAAGGCCGCGGGGTCGAGCGCGTAGAGGCTCGCCTGCCGATCGCGCGTCACCTCGGTGGCGATCTTTAGGACGAGCTGGCGCAGTTCGCCGGTCTGCCACGTGTTGCGCAGGCTCAGTCGGCCGTCGGGCAGGAACGTCAACATGTCGGCCGGAAGCTGTTGGGGGCTCGCGGCAGACGTCTGTTCGGCCGGCCGGCCGAACGCCACCAGGCGGCCGTTGACAACCGCCATCTGGGCAAGGCCCAGCCAGTACGCCGGCCCCAGCCATCCCTCGAAGAGACCGCCGAAGAGGTCGTTCCAAACGTCACGCCGGAGGTGTTGCAGATCGAGACGCTCTTCGTGGTCGTACCAGGACCAGCCGGCATAAAAAGCCACGCTAAAAGAGAGGGGGTCGCGGCGCAAGCGATACAGCAGGTCAAACCAGCGCGTCGTGCTGATCCATACTTCGGGCTTGGTGGCCGACAGCGAGTTGGCCAGCCAAACGCGCAGGATTTGCATCTGCCGATCCAGATACTCGCGATTGCTCCATCCGGCAGCCTGGCGCAGGCTGAACCGGTCCTGCGCGGTCAGGAAGAAATCGAGCTCGTTCCAGGTGAGCAACGCCTGAACTGCGGCCGGCGTGTCGGCCAACCAGCCCTGAAGCCACCACTGGCGTAGCTGGCCGCGCCGGGCGGCCGGCGATAGGCCATGCCATGCCTCCACCTGAACCGCGTCTGTCAGGAGGTACGGCGTGCCTCCCTGCTCGCGCACGCGCAGCAGCTTACCGATCGCCAACAGATACAACAGGGTGCGGGCCAGGGCCCGTTCTTCGGCCGCGCTATAGCCCCAGGCGGCCAGGCGCTCGTCCGAAACGATCCCGGCGTGCGGTTCGGCGCGCTGATAGGCCATCGTTACATTGCGTCCTTGCTGTGAGGCAGCGATCGGCCGCAGGAGGGCCGCACGTTTCACTTCGGGCCGATCGGTTTCGACCGCCGCCAGCAAGCGCGCGACGTGATCGTCGAGGAAGCCCGGCGTCGGCGCCGGCAATACGTCTGCGGTCAGGTCACGATAGACCAGGCCCGGCGCATCCGACTCCGGCAGCCAATCGAGGTAGATCGCCGGCACATGGAAGACGCCGGTGAAGGGATCGGTCAAGATGAACAGCTTCCGATAAAGCTCGCCCAGGGCCTGAGTGATGGCCTCTTGGGTCGTCTGCTGCTCTTCGGCGATCTCCAGGATCGGCGCCAGGGCGTCGGTGTGGCCGTCGCTTTGGCTCAAACGGCCGAACCAGATCATGACCTTGCGGTGCAGGGGTGGAAGCTGCTCGAACGCGGCCGACATCGTGTCGGCATTGGTCAAATACTCCATGAGCCCCTGGATGACATCGGCCTTGAGCGTGCCCCTGATCGGCCACCCCCACGCGCGTGCGGCGTTGCGCAGGTCTTGTAAGACGACCGTTTGTAGCGCGGCGCGAAGACGCTGCAGGGCATCTGCTCGGGATGACGATTCCATCGTGCTCACCAGTGCGCCTCGTCGTGGGCCGGGTCGAAATCGGCCAGGTCATCCTCGTAAAGGATCTCGTATTTGTAGCCCTGCTCGGTCAGGAACATCTGCCGATGGGCGCCGTAGAGCTGGTCCTTGGTATCGCGCATGACGATGGCGTAGAAGTGGGCCGGCCGGCCGTCGCTCTTCGGCCGCAGGATGCGGCCCAGGCGTTGCGCTTCTTCCTGCCGCGAGCCGAAGGTGCCGCTGATCTCGATGGCGACGCTCACGTCGGGCAGGTCAATGGCGAAGTTGGCTACCTTCGAGACGACGAGCAGCCGCAGCGTGCCCTCGCGCATCTGTTGATAGAGCTTCTGGCGTTCGCGCACCGGCGTCTTGCCGGTCAAGAGCGGCGCGTTGAAGCGCTTCGCGGCCTCTTCGAGCTGGTCCAGGTAGGTGCCGATGACCAGGGTCTGGTCGTCGGGGTGCCTGGCGATCAACTGCTCGACCACGGGCAGCTTGGCGGGATCGGTGGCCGCGATGGCATATTGCAGCTTGCTGTCGGCCAGCGCGTATTCCATCCGGCGCTCGCGCGACATGGCGAGGCGCACTTCGTGACAATGCGCGGTGGCGATCCACCCCTGGCGCTCCAGGTCTTTCCAGGGCACGTCGTACTTTTTGGGGCCGATAAGCGCGAACACATCTTCCTCGCGACCGTCTTCGCGCACCAGGGTGGCCGTGAGGCCCAGACGGCGCTTGCCCTGGAGCTCGGCCGTCATGCGGAACACCGGCGCGGGCAACAGGTGCACCTCGTCATAGACGATCAGGCCCCAATCGCGTTCGTTGAAGAGCCGGAAGTGCGGGAAGTCTTCGATGGAGAGCGGCTTCGGCGCGCCGTTTTCGTCCCACCCCAGGTCGTCCTCCTTGCCGTTCCGGCCGCGGCGCTTGTGATAGGTGAGGATCTGATAAGTGGTGACGGTGATCGGCCGGATCTCTTTGACGTCGCCGGTGTATTCGCCGATCTCTTCAGGGTTGAGCGATGTCTTGTCCAGCAGCTCATCTATCCACTGGCGCACCGCGACGGTATTGGTCGTGAGGATCAGCGTGTTGGTTTGCAGGCGGTCCATGGCGCCCATGCCGACCATCGTCTTGCCCGCGCCGCACGGCAACACGATGACGCCCGAGCCGCCCTGTGGCGCGCCGTTGGCGTGGAACGTGTCCACGGCATCCTGCTGATAGCGCCGCAGGCGGAACACCTCGCCGGTCGTGCGCCGGGCCGGCAAGAGCCGAAACGTGATCGCCGCGCCTTCCACGTAGCCGGCCAGGTCTTCGGCCGGATAGCCGACGTCTACCAGCGCTTTCTTGATGTGGCCGCGCATGGCCGGGTTGACGCGCACGGTGCGCGGGTCTATCTCTTCGAGGATGAACTGGCGGACCTTGCGCTGGCGGCTCACCTCCATCATCAGGAGGGGATCGTCGGCCGTCAAGAGCAGCGCGCCGCTGGGATCTTTGTGGAGCTTGACCCGGCCGAACCGGCTGACGTAGTCGCGCACGTCGGCCTGGATGTTGCCGGGCACGTCGTACTTGCTGTATTGCGCCAGGCTCGCCAGGATGGCATCGGCCGTGAGGCCGCTGGCGGCCGCGTTCCAGAGGGAAAGCGGCGACAACCGGTAGGTATGGATATGTTCGGGGCTTTTTTCCAGTTCGGCGAAGCGCGCCAGCGCGTCGCGCGCTTCGCTGTAGAGGGGGTTATCAACTTCGAGCAGCACCGTCCGGTCGCTCTGCACGACCATCGGGTTCAACGGGTTAACGGCCATACGACTTGCTTATCCTTTGCTTCATCCACCAGTACAAATGATAAGCATACCGCATTTCGCCGTTATGTGCAACTTATCGAGTTCAGGTAAGTGTTCACCGTTACCTCGCGCGCTGTGCGACCAGGCCAACGCCCTCACCCCCTGGCCCCCTCCCCCGCCTGCGGGAAGAGGGGGCCCTGTCAAGGGCGGGGTTTGGGGGCCGCTTTGCGGCCCCCAAACCCCGCAATAGAAGGGATTCCCCGCCCCCGCAAGCGGGGGGCAGGGAATCCCTTGAAAGGGGTATTTTGGCCGCCTTCGGCGGCCAAAATACCCCGCTATTCGCCCAGCCCCTTCCCCACTTGGCGGGGAAGGGGCTGGGGGATGGGGCCACGCAAGTTGCGAGTCCTACCGTCTTCCCACCAAAAGCCGCAGAGCCACATTTACGAGTTCAAGATATTCTCAAATGTGACTGCCGCCGTTGGCCACCCAGGCATCGGCTATCTGGCGGTCGTCTTCCAGTTGCAATTGCCGCAACGCGTGTTCCAACGCCACCACGCGCGCGGTCAAATGGCGCAGCGCTTCCGCGTTCGGATCGGGCAGGCGATCGTGGCGCAGGTCTTCGCGCTCGACCTCGACCGGCACATCGCCGTTGCGGCTCTTGACGCGACCCGGCACGCCCACCACCACGGAATAGGGCGGCACATCCTTGACGACCACCGAGTTGGCGCCGATGCGACTGTGCGCGCCGATGGTGATGGGCCCCAGGATCTGGGCGCCCGCGCCGACCACCACATGGTCTTCGAGGGTGGGGTGTCGCTTGACCTTCTCCCAGCTCACCCCGCCCAGGGTCACGTTGTGATAGAGGGTGACGTCCGCGCCGATTTCGGCCGTCTCGCCGATGACCGTGCCCATGCCGTGATCAATGAAGAACCCCGGGCCGATCTTGGCGCCCGGATGGATTTCGATGCCGGTCCACCAGCGCGAGATGTTGCTGATCAACCGCGCCAGGAAGTAGAAGCCGCTGCGCCAGAGCGCATGCGCCAGCCGGTGGAGCCAGATGGCGTGCAGCCCCGGGTAGAGCAACAACACTTCCCACAGGGTACGCGCGGCCGGATCGCGGTCGAAAACGGCCTGGACGTCTCGGCGAAGCGTGCGAAACATAGGACGTGCTCCTCAAAGCGTCCCGGCGTTATTGCAGGTCCGCGAACAGCGCGGTGCTCAAATAGCGTTCGCCGTTCGACGGCACGACGACGACGATGCGTTTGCCGGCGTTCTCGGGCCGCTTCGCCACCTGAACGGCCGCATGGATCGCCGCGCCCGAGCTGATGCCGACCAGGATGCCCTCTTCGACCGGCACGCGGCGGGCCATGGCGAACGCCTCTTCGTTGGTCACCTGGATGATCTCGTCTATCAGCTCGGTCTTCAGCACGGCCGGCACGAAACCGGCCCCGATCCCCTGGATCTTGTGCGGTCCGGGCTTGCCGCCGGAAAGGACGGGAGAGGCGGCCGGCTCCACGGCCACGATCTTCAGGTGCGGCAGCCGGGGCTTGAGCACCTCGCCGACCCCGGTGAGCGTGCCGCCGGTGCCGACCCCCGAGACGAAGATGTCCAGCCGGCCATCGGTATCGCGCCAGATCTCTTCGGCCGTGGTGCGACGATGGATGGCCGGGTTGGCTGGATTCTCAAACTGCTGAGGAATGAAGTAGCGCGGATCGGCCGCGGCCATCTCGTTCGCCACGCGGATCGCGCCGCGCATCCCCTCGGCGCCCGGCGTCAGGATCAGCTCGGCGCCATAGGCGCGCAACAGCTTGCGCCGTTCGATGCTCATCGTATCGGGCATGACCAGGGTGCACTTGTAGCCCTTGGCCGCGGCCACCATCGCCAGGCCGATCCCTGTGTTGCCGCTGGTCGGCTCCAGGATGATCGTCTCCGGGCCGATCCGGCCGGCCGCCTCGGCCGCTTCGATCATGCTCAGGGCGATGCGGTCCTTGACGCTGCCGCCCGGATTCTGAAACTCCAGCTTAGCCAACACTTCGGCCGCTGCGCCGTCGGTGACCCGGCGCAGCCGAACGAGCGGGGTGTTGCCGATCAACTCCGTGATGCTGTTGAGAATGCCGGACATGGAAATACCTCCTGACTGATCTGAAAAGTAGTCCTGTCAAACTTGCCAGGCACTTTGAAAGTGCCTGGCGCGTGAGCTATTCAATTTTCGCGCGCCAATAAAAAAGCTCATCCGGGCCGTTGCCTTGATCGGCCCCGCGATGAGCTTGTCTCGGATTGGCTATGATATTTTCGTCGTCGCCTAAAAGGACATCGTCCGGCGTTTGTCTGATGTTCCAAACGCCGAAGAACGGGCAACAACGATCGGGCAACCGCCGCCTGCACAGGCGGCAGTTGTACCCTGCGATATCCTTCAGATCCTGAGCAGCCCATCGCTCGTGTCAGGGCTGTAGCGGGCGGCGCCGGCATCATGCCGGCGAGCGCCCGCTAAAGACACGAGCAGATCAGAACGACCGCCTTCAGGATCTGAAGCATCGTTGAAATTCCCCTCTCAGTTGCCCATGTGCAGCAGCACACAGCACGCGATGAAAATAGAAAGCGCTCACGTGCCAGGCACTTTGGAAGTGCCTGGCACGGCTATTTTCAGGTTAGCGTGACCAAGTGTACACGGTTATCGGGCGGAAGTCAAGTAAGGGCTTATCCAAAAACTCGTTCACCTCCACCCCCGGCCCCGGCCCCGCCCCGTTTCGCGAAATTTCGCGAAGAGGGGGCGGGGAGAAGGCGGAAAGGGGTATGCGGGCGGCGAAGCCGCCCGCATACCCCGACCCTTCAAACCACCCCCGCTCTCACCTGCAAGGGGAGAGCGGGGGCAGGGGGCGAGAGGGGCAGCGCGACCGAAAGCAGCAGGCGCAGCCGATGTCTTAAACCGGCCGGGCGAACTTTGACAGACAATCCCGAATGCGTTACAGTTCAGTTTGTGATTTTTCCGCCAGATCGGCACACGAAAGGAATCTACGATGAACTACGTCAGAATGGGCATCATCGGCCTGGGCATCCAGGGCAGCTATCACATGTCTTTGTTCAAAGAGGGCAAGATTCGTCGGGCCGAAGTGACGGCCGTTTGCGACATCGAACCGGAGAAGCTGGCGCCCTACTCCGGGCTGAAGACCTTCACCAGCAGCGAAGCGCTGATTCGTTCCGGCGCGGTGGACGCCGTGCTCATTGCGACGCCGCACTACGATCACACGACGATCGGCATAGATGCGCTGCAGCACGGCGTGCATGTGCTCGTCGAGAAGCCGATCTCGGTGCACGTGGCCGACGCGCAGCGGCTCATTGCCGCGCACACTGACCCCAAGATCGTCTTCGCCGCGATGTTCAATCAGCGCACCGACCCCAAGTACATCAAGGCCCGTCGGCTGATCGCCGCGGGCGAGCTGGGCGAGCTCCAGCGCGTGCAATGGACGATCACCGACTGGTTCCGGCCCGAAGCCTATTACGCCTCGGGCGGATGGCGCGCCACCTGGCGCGGGGAGGGTGGCGGCGTGTTGCTCAACCAGTGTCCGCACAACCTGGACCTATTGCAATGGATCTGCGGCATGCCGTCGAAGGTGCTGGGCATCTGCCACTTCGGGAAGTACCACGACATCGAGGTGGAAGACGAAGTGACCGCGTACTTCGAATATCCCAACGGTGCGACCGGCGTGTTCATCACAACCACCGGCGAGGCGCCGGGCACCAACCGGCTGGAGATCGTCGGCGACCGCGGCAAAGTGGTGTTGGAGGCCGGCAAGCTCACCTTCATCCGCACCGAGGTGTCGGTCAAGGAGTTCTCGCGCGTGAACAAGGCGACCTTTGGCCGGCCCGATGTGTGGCACGTGGAGATCCCGCTGCCGGCCGGCAACGGGCCACAACACGCGGGCATCCTCCAGAACTTCGTGGATGCTATTCTCGACGGCGCGCCGCTGATCGCCCGCGCCGAAGAGGGAATCCACTCTCTGGAGCTGGCGAACGCCATGCTCTATTCCACTTTCCTGGGCCGGCCGGTGGACTTGCCGCTGGACGCGGCCGGCTATGAGGCGCAGCTCCAGAAGCTGATCGCCACATCGCGTTTCGTGAAGAAAACGGTGGTGGCCGGCCCGACAGATGTCCGCTCCTCCTTTGGTTCCTGACTGCGCGCGGTTGTCGGGTGGGTGGTGGCGACGCGGCTCTGGTCGGCTCAGTGAACCAGCGCGACTACCGATCTCTTGCCGACGTCTTTAAAATGGAGGAGGGCTCGCCCATGGATAACACCATCCCGACGACAAACGGCATGCGCAGTGCGCCGCAACGCATCCTAGTGGTGGATGATGACCCGATCATCCTGCGTCTGGTGCGCGACAAGCTGGAAGCGGAGGGCTATGTCGTGTGGACGGCCGGCAACGGCCAGCAGGCGTTGGATGTCATCGCCCGGAACGGTATGCCTCACCTGGCGATCGTGGATGTCAACATGCCGGTCATGGATGGATTCGAGTTCTGCCAGGCGGTGCAGCAGTTCAGCGATCTGCCCATCATCATATTGAGCGCGGTGGATGAGGAAGAGACGATCATCCAAGGCATTGATCGCTATGCCGAGGATTACATCGTTAAGCCCTTCAGCCCGCGCGAACTGGTGGTGCGCGTCCAGCGCCTGCTGCGGCGGATCGGCGACTTCACCTACGCGTTCGACCCGATCACCCGCGTGGATGATTATTTCAGCGTGGACTTTGCCCGCCAGCAGGCGATCGTCAACGGCCGGCCGGTGGCTTTGACGCCGACCGAGACGAAATTGCTCTATATCCTCATCCGCAATGCGGGCCGCGTCGTTTCGGTGGATTTCCTGTTGCGGCGTCTATGGCCGCTCGAAGAAGTATTCGAGGACTCCTTGCGGGTGCATATCCGTCGGCTGCGGCAGAAGATCGAGCCCGATCCTTCCCGGCCGCGCTACATCTTGACCGAGCGCGGGGTAGGATACACTTTTCCGGCCTACAAGCCGAAATAGGCCGTCAGCCCTCTTTTCGTAATGAAAAATTTAAGGAACTGCTGTTATTTTCTGATCGAGACTTTGGAGCAAGAGCGACTGAAGCGCAACGATGCAATCCCTAATCCCTATAATCCCTAATCCCTAATTCCCATTCAGAAAGGAGCTCATCATGCTGAAGGAATTCAAAGCGTTCATCCTGCGCGGCAATGTGCTCGATCTGGCCGTCGGCATCGTGATCGGCGCGGCCTTCGCTGCCATCGTCAACTCGTTCGTCAAAGATATCTTGATGCCGCCGATCGGCCTGCTGTTGGGCGGGGCCGACTTCACCAATTATTTCATCGTGCTGAAGGGGCCGGCCGGGGCGACCTATGCCACCCTGGAGGCCGCGCAGAAGGCCGGCGCGGTCACCTGGAACTACGGTCTCTTCATCAACGCGATCATCAACTTCCTGATCATCGGGGCGGCGCTCTTTGTGATTATCAAAGCCTACAATCAGCTCAAAAAAGCACCGGCGCCGGCGCCGGCCAACACCAAAGAATGTCCCTTCTGTGCCTCGACTATCCCCCTGAAAGCTACCCGTTGTCCCTACTGCACCTCTGAACTCAAAGCGTAGCTCCGTGCTGCGGCCGTAAGATTCGCCGGCGCCCACGCCGTCTGCTGCCTTCCCTTGTGCAGCAGACGGCGTGTGTTTATGGTACAATGAACCCGGTCGTGAGCCTATCATCCCGATGAGAGCAGACTGCAATGACGACACACACCGATACCCGTACCAGGGTCGTCCCTCGTTGGCTCATCTGGGCGTTGGTCGGCTGGGCGGCCTGGCTGTTGGCCGCCTGTCACGCGCCGACGGCCGACTTGGTGCGGCCCCTGCTTGCCGGCCCCGCCGCGACGTTCGTGGCCGAAGGGGATCGCCAGGCTGCCGCCGGCCGCACGGCCGAAGCCATCCTGGCCTATCGCCAGGCGGTCGAACACGATGCGCGTTATGTTCCGGCCTTGCGCAAGTTGGGCCACGCTTACGCCGGCCAGGGACGTCGTCGGCTGGCACAGCGATATCTCCAGCAGGCGGCCGCGCTCCGGCCCGATGACCGGGAGATCGCGGCCGAGCTGGCTGCCCTACAAGCGGCCGCGCCGGCCGACGGTCCGCTGCCGCGCGCGTGGCTGGTGCTTGCCGATGCCGGCCGGCCCGCGGGCCTGGCGCTTGGCGAGGGCCTGCTGGTGGTGGCGCTGGAAGAGGGTCGGCTGGTGGCGCTGGACGCCGCCACCGCCGCCCCGCGCTGGGAGAGCCGATTGCCGGCCCGCGCCACCTCGGCGCCCACGCTAGGCGCGGGCCTGGTGCTCGTCGGCGCGGCCGATGGTGCATTGTACGCGCTGCAAGCCGCCGACGGCCGGCTGCTCTGGCGCTATCAGACCTCGGCCCCGATCTATGCTCCCGCGCTGGCCTCCGTAGCTGCAATTTATGTTGCCTCCGGCGATGGCTCCTTCTCCGCGCTGACGCCGGCCGACGGTTCGCTGCGCTGGCAGATCGCAGCCGTCGGGCCGCTCACCGGGATGCCGGCCCTGGCCGCAGGCATGCTCTATTTCGGCGCGGCCGATGGCCGCATCTTTGGGGTGGAGGCTGCCACGGGGCGCGAAGTGTGGGGGAGCGGGATCATGGCCCAGGGCGCGGTGGAAAGCCAGCCCACCGTGGCCGAAGGCCGCGTGTTTGTCGGCGCCGGCGATAGCCGGGTCTATGCCCTGGACGCGGCCACCGGCGGCGAATATTGGCGCTATTCCACGCCCGATGCCGTGTACGCGCGGCCGCTCGTCGTCGGCGACGTCGTCTATGTCGCTTCCGCAGGCAAGACGCTGACGGCCCTCGACGCGGTGACCGGCGAACTGCGTTGGGAGTGGACGGCGACCAGCGCGCTGCGCCACGCGCCGGCGCTGGTCGGCCAAACGCTTTACTACACCGCCGCGGCCGATCCGCACCTTTATGCCGCAGATGCACGCACCGGACAGCCGCTCTGGCAGTTCGATACCGGCGACTGGCTTGCGGCCGGACCGCTGGTCGGCGATGGGCTGCTTTATCTGTTGGGACAAGATGGCGCAGTGCTCGCGTTACGTCTGCCCTGATGGCGCGCCAGCTGTCGGTTTGCGCGATGGACGGATGGTTCAGGTCAGTTCGGCGAACGGCTTGACATGGATCGCGCTGCCCGCTACCGGACAGGCATTTTCGCAGCGGCCGCAGCCGGTACAACGCGTCGGGTCCACAATGATCCGGCCGTTATACACTTGAGCGGCCTCCACCAGACACGCCTCGACGCACACCAGGCACTTCACCTGTTGATCCCACGCCAGGCACAGGTCATGCTCCACGACTGCCCGGCCGATCCTCACCTGATCCGCCGCGATCGGCCGGATCGCGGCGACCGGGCACACCTGAGCGCACAGGTGGGGGCAACTGGGGTTGCGCGTACATGCGCCCACGCGCGGCACCAGGTGCGGCGTGCCGATGGCCGCCGGCCCCCCCTCGAGCGCGGTGGGCTTGAGTCCGCCGGTGGGACATACCCGCACGCACTCCTGGCACAGGATGCACGTCCGGACGAATTCTTCTTCGGGCAGTGCGCCCGGCGGTCGAAGCAGGGCGCGGCCGCGCGTGAGCCGGAGCGCCGGCAGCAGCGCCACGCCGGCCATCCCGGCCGTCACCCCGCCGATCAGCTCGCGGCGGCCGATCTGGTGCCCAAAGCCGGTCGGCTTGGCCACGTAGCTTCCCTGGCGCTGTGGCCCGCGGCCCATCTGTCCATTGCGGGCCGCTCGCTGCCACCGTTTGTGCGCCAGCGTGCCGAAGCCGAAGGAAATGCCGCCGTTCGGACACGCGCTTTCACATTCCAGGCAAAAGGTGCACGCCGTGTAATCCGTGTCGTGCGGCTCGCGCCGCGGGATCGCGTTCATGGCGCACACGTGTTGACATTCTCCGCACAACGTACACGCGTCGCTCACCCGACGATTGAGCAAGCTGAAGCGCGCAAAGACGCTGATCAGTGCCCCCAACGGGCACAGATTCCGACACCAAAAGCGCGGCTGCCAGAGCTCCAGCAGGAGGATGGCCAGGAAGAGCAGCGAGATTAGCGAGAAGAAGGTGCGCAGCGCCGGCATGCGCAGCGCAAAGGCATTGCTCGCCAGTGCGGTCGCAGTGCGCTGGAAGATCACCAACGGGTCGAGCAGCCCCAGCGCCTGGAGCGAAAAGATGCCGGCCGCGAGCACGGCGATCAAAACGAAATAGCGCAGCCGGCTGTTGGTGCGGCGATCGAAAAGCCGAACACCGGGCGGCCGGCCGGGCTTGCCGCTCCGATCCGCGGGGATGGCTCGCGGCGGCCGCGGCTTTCTCCTGCGCCAGAACGCCAGCGGCCGCACCAGGTCGAGCACGGTGCCGATCGGACACACCCAGCCGCAGAAGAAGCGGCCCAAGAGCAGGGTGAACGCCAACAGGAGCAACGGCGCGGCAATCACGAGGGCGCCCCAGTTGCGATGGACCAGATGGCCGGCCAACAGGAGCGGATCCCAGGGCAACAGCCACGACGTGAAGGAGGGCGCGGCCCGGGCCGTCGTCCGTTGATAGGCCGTCAAGATCAACGGATAGAGGAAGAGCAACAGAAAGCCGAGTTGGACGCTGCGCCGGCCGGCCCGATCCAGCCGGCCGCGGCGTCGCTGCTGCTCAGCGGCCATCGGTTTCGCCAGCATCGGCATCCTCCTCAGACTCAGATGGAGCAGAAGGCGCTTCGGCCGGGCGGGGCGCCTGATGGCCGAGGCGCTGGCGCATGACGATGCTGGCGCCGGCCACCACGGCCGCGGCCGGGATCAGCGCGACGCCGAAGAACGGGGTCGGATCGGCGAGATTGCCCGGCGCGGGGGCCTCAGCTTCGGCTTTGGGGTGGCTCCTGGTCGCCGCGGCGGGCGCGTTGTACGGCTCGGGGGTCGGCAGCGGCGTGTTGGTCGGCGCGCGCGTGGGGGTCGGCGAGGGACCGGGCGTTGACGTTCGCGTGGCGGTGGCCGGCGCCATTCGGGTGGCCGTCGGCGTGCTGGTGGCCGTCGGCGTGGGCGTGGCCCTGCCTACGATGAACGTCTGCAGGCGGCCGGCGGCGATGGCCTTTTCTACGTCTATCTCGCCCACGCCCGCCTCGGCCGCGAACTTCACATGCGTCAGCTCTTGCGGCTTGATCGAGAAGTAGTTGATGCACCCGTAGGCGTCTATCAGCACGGGGTCGGTGCCGACGACGATCTCGTTCAGGCGCTTGACCCGCCGCGGGTTGGCGATTTCATTCTCTTCGCCGCCGGCCTGCCGGGCCGCGCCCACCGGCAGCCGCACCCGGATCGCCTCCAGGATGTGCAGGTGTGGCCGCACGGCCGATTCGGTGTTGATGTCGGCGATCCCCTGTTCGAGTTGGACGTGCAGGGCATTCGGCTGCTGCATGAAGCCCATCATGTGCTTCAGGCACATGGTGTACTTGGTGACCAGATGGCTTTTGGCAACGGCCATGTTGATCCGCACGTCGGCCTCGACTGCGGCCTTAAGTATGGGGATCTTGCGGAACTCTGGCACCCTGGCCTTGGGGAATTCCACCATCGTGCAAAGTTGTGCCGGGGCCAGATAGCCTTCGGGAATGATCTTTTCCACCCCCGTCTCATCCAACACCTTGCCCAATCCGCTGATCTGAAGCGCCTCGGCCGTGGGCCACAGGGTAGAGCGATCCACCACGATGATGCGTTTGGCGCCGGCTTCGCGCACCATCTGGATGAGGGCGCGCAGGAGATCGGGGTCGGTGGAAGAAGCGGTGCCGGGCGGATAGGCCCATGTCGCGTTGGGTTTGATCACGACGGTCTGGCCGGGCTTGACGAAGCGGCCGATCCCGCCGAGGCCGTCCAGCGCGGTTTTGAGGATGGCGGCGGCCGTGTCGGCGTTGGTGCCCCGGCCGACAACGACCGCCGGCCAGGTTTCGGCGGCCGTTGCGCCGGCCATACCCAGCCGCCGGCCGATTTCGCAGGCGGCCGCCAGGCCGGCCGTTCGAACAATGAACTCGCGGCGTGTGATTTTGCGCATGAACCCTCACTGTTGTTTGCTACCGGTCGTTGGCTTTCCGGGGTGTCGGCTGAAGGGATGAATGGCTGGCAGGCGTTTGATGTGTGTATTATCGCATATGAGCTCCTAAATGACCAATGATCTTTATCAGGGTCGCCGCGCTCTTGAGCGGAAAGTGTTCACCGTTACCCTGGAACAGCTCCCCATCCTGTCCTGCCTCGACCCAACAACATCCCTCTCGTGATTTGCATGACAATCGCAATCCGTGTACAATTTTAGACGGGTCTACGAACGCTAGATCAACGACGAACGCGTGCCCTATCCCAAATCGCTGTGTCGAGATGCGGGGTGGGGTTTTTTTATTTCCCGAAGGAGGAAACTCGATGCAGTTTGCCGATCTCTGCGGGGCCGAAGGGCTCACCTTCGACGATGTGCTGCTCGTGCCCGGCTATGCCGAGGTGTTGCCGGCCGAGACCGATCTGCGCACCCGCCTGCACGCAAAGCTGCAGCTCAACATTCCGGTCCTTTCCGCGGCCATGGACACCGTTACCGAGGCGCGGCTGGCGATCGCGCTGGCCCGCCAGGGCGGCCTGGGAGTGATCCACCGCAACCTCAGCCCGGCGGCGCAGGCGGAGGAGGTGGACAAGGTGAAGCGCTCCGAGTCGGGCATGATCGTGGATCCGATCACCCTGGGGCCCGATGCCACCCTCGCCGAGGCCGAGGCGATCATGTCCCGCTATCACATCTCGGGCGTGCCGATCACGGATCACGGCAAGCTGGTGGGCATCCTGACCAACCGTGATGTGCGCTTCGCCACCGATCTGACGGCTTCGGTGCGCGAGTTCATGACCTCGGAAGGCCTGATCACCGCGCCGCTCGGCACCTCCCTTGAAGAAGCCAAGGCAATCCTCCACCGTCACCGCATCGAAAAGTTGCCTCTCGTAGATCAAGACTTCAACCTGCGCGGCCTCATCACCTACAAAGACATCCTGAAGAAGCAGGATTTTCCGCTGGCTGCTACCGATAATCGCGGCCGGTTGCTCGTTGCGGCGGCCGTGGGGGTAGGCGCGGACCTGGACGAGCGGCTGGAGCGGCTGCTCGATGCCGGGGTGGATGCTGTGGCCGTGGACACCGCGCACGGGCATTCGAGCCGCGTGCTGGCCGCCATCCGCCGCATCAAGATGCTGGCGCCCGAGCTGCCGGTGTTGGCCGGCAACGTGGTCACGGCCGAGGGCGTCGAAGCGCTGATCGAGGCCGGCGCGGATGCCGTCAAGGTGGGCGTGGGCGCCGGCTCGATCTGCACCACGCGCATCGTGGCCGGCGCGGGCCTGCCGCAGCTCACCGCCATCGCCGAGTGTGCGCGGGTGGCGCGACCCCGCGGAGTGCCGGTGATCGCGGACGGCGGCATCAAGTATTCGGGCGATATCGTCAAGGCGCTGGCCGCCGGCGCGGATGCGGTGATGCTCGGCTCGCTGTTGGCCGGGCTGGAGGAATCGCCCGGCGAGGTGGTGATCTACGAGGGCCGGCGCTTCAAAGAGTACCGCGGCATGGGGTCGCTCGGCGCGATGAAAGGTCGCGCGAGCGATCGCTACGCCTCGGCGCAGGACGGTTCGGCGTCCGGCAAGCTCGTCCCCGAAGGGATCGAGGGCCAGGTGCCCTATAAAGGCCCCCTGGCCGATTACATCTTCCAGCTCATGGGCGGCCTGCGCTCGGGCATGGGCTACGTCGGCGCGGCCGACCTGCAGGAGCTGCGCGCCAAGGCGCGCTTCGTCCGCATCACCAACGCCGGCCTGATCGAGAGCCATCCGCACGACGTGTGGGTGACCAAAGAGGCGCCGAACTATCAGGCCGCCCCGCGGTAAAGATGCATGCGCGGGCGGTTGTACGGGGCGATTGAAATCGCGGCTAACGGGCCGATGGCCGGGCGTCCACGGGCGTGGACGCGGCCGCCGGTCGGCGCAGGCCGACCTCGCGGCGGCCGCGCCCTTTCGCCCCGAATTCATTCGGTAGCTTAATTTTGAAAGAACGTATGCTCTATCGCATTGAGGTTTCCACCCAACCCGCTTTCCCCGACGCACGCGGGGAAAGCCTGCGTCGCCAGGCCGAAGCCCTGGGCATCGCCGGCATCGCGGCCATTTCCGTCGGCGACCTTTACTTCCTGGAAGGCGACCTGGACGATGCCACGGTGACTCGCCTGTGCGACGTCCTCCTCTATGATCCGGTCATCGAACAGGCCGTCATCCGGCCCCTGGATGGGGCGGAGATTCACCGCCGAGACGCGAAGGAGGCGAATAACCGTGGGGAACCGCCGCGGCCTCCGCGTCTCGGCGCTGAGCAAACCCACACCGTCGAAGTCGCGTTGCGCCCCGGCGTCACCGACAGCGTGGCCGAAAGCCTCCTGGCCGGCGCGCGGCTGATCGGCGTGACGGGACTGGCCCGCGCGGCCGCCGGCCGGCGCTATGAGATCACGGGCGCCATCGGCCGGGCCGACGCGCAGCGCCTGGCCGAAGGCCTCCTGGCGAACGCCGTCATCCAGACCTACGCGCTCGACGAGCCGGTCGCGCCGCCTTTTGCCCCGCTCCAGGCCGACGCCAACACGGTCGAGATCATCCCGATCACGGCCGCGGACGACGCGCGGCTGCTGGCGCTCAGCCAGGAGCGCCGCCTGTCGCTCGATCTGGCCGAGATGCGGGCGATCCGCGACTACTATCGCCGCGAAGGCCGCGAGCCGACCGACGTCGAGCTGGAGATGCTGGCGCAAACCTGGTCGGAGCATTGCATCCACAAGACCTTCAAGGCCATCATTGATTACGAGGAGATCGGGCCGGACGGCGCCGTGATCCCCGGCAGCCGACGCACGATTGACTCGCTGCTCAAGACGTTCATCCGCGCGGCCACCGAGCGGGTGAACAAGCCGTGGGTGCGCTCCGCGTTCGTGGATAACGCCGGCATCATCGCGTTCGACGACCGCTTCGACCTGGCGTTCAAAGTCGAAACCCACAACCACCCCTCCGCGCTGGAGCCGTTCGGCGGCGCGAACACCGGCGTGGGCGGGGTGATCCGCGACGTGATCGGCGTGAGCGCGCGGCCGATCGCCAACACCGACGTGCTCTGCTTCGGCCCGCCCGATCTGCCGTTCGCGGCGCTGCCGGCGGGCGTGCTTCACCCGCGGCGCATCGCCGATGGCGTGATCGCCGGCATTGAGGATTACGGCAACAAGATGGGTATTCCCACGGTGAACGGCGCCATCGTGTACGACGAGGGCTACATCGCGAATCCGCTGGTCTTCTGCGGCTGCCTGGGGATCTTGCCTCGCGGCGCGCATCGCAACCGGCCGCAGCCGGGCGACCTGATCGTGGTGATCGGCGGCCGCACGGGCCGCGACGGACTGCGTGGGGCCACCTTCTCCTCGATGGAGATGGATCACGCGACCGGCCAGATCGCGGGCACGGCCGTGCAGATCGGCCATCCCATCCACGAAAAACAGGTGCTGGAGGCGGTGATGCGGGCGCGCGATGCCGGGCTGTACACCGCGATCACCGACTGCGGCGCGGGCGGCCTGTCATCGGCGATCGGCGAGATGGCCGCCGAGCTGGGCGCGGAGGTGCACCTCGACCGCGCGCCGCTCAAATACGCCGGCCTCCGGCCCTGGGAGATCTGGCTGAGCGAGGCGCAGGAGCGCATGGTGCTGGCCGTGCCGGCCGCCCACTGGCCGGCCCTCCAGGCGCTCTGTACAGGGCAGGACACCGAGGCCGTCGTCCTGGGGCGCTTTACCGGCGATGGCCGGCTGACGCTGCGCTACAACGGCCGGATCGTCGGCGAGATGGCCACCGACTTCCTGCACCACGGCATCCCCCGGCGGCGGCTGCGGGCCGTGTGGCAAAGGCCAGAGCCGGATGGCACCGCAAAGACGCAGAGCGTGCGGCGGGCTTCGCAGGATATGGACGCCACACAGCAATTGCTGGCGCTCCTGGCGTCTCCCGACATCCGCAGCAAAGAGGATGTCGTGCGGCGCTACGATCACGAGGTGCAGGCCGCCACGGTCGTCAAGCCGTTCGTGGGCCGCGCCGACGCCGGGCCGTCCGATGCCGCGGTGTTGGATTTGCGCTTCGCGACCGGCG
>JBBIKA010000019.1:0-2190 GCA_037445695.1 Chloroflexota bacterium | reverse complement strand
GGCGCTGGCCGTGGGAATCTGCCCGGCGCGCAACGGCATGGATCCCTACGCGATGGCCTGGGCCGCGGTGGACGAGGCGATCCGCAACTGCGTGGCCGTCGGCGCCGACCCGGATCGCATCGCGCTGCTGGACAACTTTTGCTGGGGCAACCCCAATTTGCCTGACCGGCTCGGCGGGCTGGTGCGTTGCGCCCAGGGCTGTTACGACGCGGCCGTGGCCTATGGCGCGCCCTTCATCTCGGGCAAGGATAGCCTGAACAACGAATACACCGGCGCGGACGGCCAGAAGCACGCCATTCCCGGCACGCTGCTCATCTCCGCGTTGGGCATCGTGCCCGATGTGGCGCGCACGGTGACGATGAGCCTGAAGGCGGCCGGCGACCGGCTGTACGTGGTGGGCGACCTGACCCCCGATCCCCTTTCCCTGCCGGGGCACCTAACCCCCCGGCCCCCTTCCATCGCAGAGAGACCTAACCCCCCAGCCCCCTTCCCTACGAGGGAAGGGGGAGCCCCCTCCCTTCCCCGTGTAGGGGAGGGGCCGGGGGAGGGGTCTCCCCGTGTAGGGGAGGGGTCGGGGCAGAGGTTGGCCCTCTATCGCGCGCTGCACGCGGCCATGCAAGCCGGCCTGGTGCGCGCGTGCCACGACTGCTCGGAGGGCGGGCTGGCGGTCGCCGCGGCCGAGATGGTCATCGCCGGCGGCCTGGGGCTGCAGTTGCACCTGTCGGCCGCGCGGGGGCCCCACGACGCCGGCCGCGACGACGCGACCCTGTTGTTCGGCGAGTCCTTGGGCCGGCTGCTGGTGGAGGTGGCGCCGGAGCACGCGGCCGCGTTCGAGGCGCGGCTGGCCGGCCTGCCGTGCGCGGCGATCGGCGCAGTGACCGCCGAGCCGTGCCTGCGCGTGTTCGGCGCCGACGCCGCGCCGGTCATTGCAGCGGAGCTGGCCGCGCTGGAAAACGCCTGGCGAGGACACATCCGATGAGCGCAAGACCTCCCGTCCTGATCCTGCATGCCCCCGGCACGAATCGCGATCGCGAGGCGGCCTGGGCGTGCGAGTTGGCCGGCGCCGCCCCCGAGATCGTCCATGTCAATCAATTGTGCGCGAGCGAGCGCCGGCTGGCCGACTATCGGATGCTCGTATTGCCGGGCGGCTTCTCCTATGGCGACGACCTGGGCGCGGGCAAGCTGTGGGCCGTGACGCTGCGCTATCGCCTGGGCGACGATCTGGCCGCGTTCATCGCCGCGGGCCGGCCCGTGCTCGGCATCTGCAACGGCTTCCAGGCCCTGGTGAAGGCCGGGCTATTGTCACTTACCCCCGTGTTCTCCCTCTCTGCGAGAGAAGGGGAAACCGATCTCCCCTCCCCTGGCAGGGGAGGGAGCGGGGGCATATGCGTCAACTTAAAAGAGGGTGAGGGCCACCCAACCCCCCGACCCCCTTCCCTACGAGGGAAGGACCTAACCCCCCGACCCCCTTCCCTACGAGGGAAGGGGAAGAATATCTCCCCTCCCCTACACGGGGAGGGGTCTTCTACGGGAGCAGGGACGGGGGCAACCGTAGACGTCAAGTTGACGCATATGGGGGCCGGGGGAGAGGTCACCTTGGCCCGCAACGACTCCGCGCGTTTCGAGTGTCGGTGGGTCTACCTGGCGCCGCAGGCGAACAGCCCGTGCATCTTCACCCGCGGGCTGACGGAGCCGATCTACTGTCCGGTGGCGCACGGCGAAGGCAAGTTCGTCGCCCGCGATGCGGCGACGCTGGCGCGCCTGGAAGCGGCCGGCCTGGTTGCGCTGCGCTACGTCGGGCCGAACGCCGCGGCGGCCTCCTATCCGTGGAACCCGAACGGCTCGCAGAACGACATCGCCGGCATCTGCAACGCGCAGGGCAACGTGCTCGGCCTGATGCCGCACCCGGAAGACCACATCATCCCGGAGCAGCACCCGCGCTATCACCACGGCGAACGCGGCATGAGCGGCCTGGCGCTGTTCCGCAACGGCGTCAAATACGCGGCCGAGCTATAGCTCGCTTTGGCTTGCTTTGGACTGCGGCGCTCCAGCGCCGCTTTTGGACTGCGGCGGCCCGACGCCGCTTTGGCTTGCGGCGCTCCGGCGCCGCCTTGGATTGCGGCGGCCCGACGCCGCTTTGGCTTGCGGCGCTCCGGCGCCGCCTTGGACTGCGGCGGCACGACGCCGCTT
>JBBIKA010000018.1:21640-31350 GCA_037445695.1 Chloroflexota bacterium | reverse complement strand
CCCCGCTTTTCGATCAAGAGCGGCGACATATCGCCGCAATCCAAAAGCGGCGTCGGGCCGCCGCAAGCCAAAGGAGGTCTTGCCCATGAAACACAAACCGTTCCCCTTCATGCTGTTCGCTGCGATCCTCCTGATCGCAGCCATAACCGGCTAGGGTGCGCTGGCGCAAACATCGGCCCCCGATGCGTCCCAGGCAGCCTCTGACCTGTTCGAGCCCGAAGCGGGGCTGGTGCTCACTCCCACCGCGCTCACCTGGATCTCCAGCCTTCAGCCGGACACCAGCTTCGGCGGGCAAGGCTACATGTGGGTGGGCTATGGCATCAGTAATGTCGCCAGTGCAAGCACGTTGCGCGGTTTGGTGCAGTTCGACCTGAATCGCGTTCCTGCCAACGCCCGCATCACGTCGGCCAGGCTCTATGCCACCATCACCGCGGCCTACGAAAACCCACCCGATCATTTCTACTATGAGGTGGGCCACCCGTTGGAGCCGTGGAACGAAACGGTGACCTGGAACACCAGGCCCACGGCACAGTTTCACTACCTTCACACCGACATCAGCGCAACGTCGGGCGTGGTCTCTTGGGATGTGAAGTACATCGTGGAGGCGTGGCTCACGGGTACCTTTCCCAAGTATGGCTTCCAAGTTCAGCGCTTCTATGATGACACCGATCCTCAGCAGCACACTCGTCAATTCAGCAACCTTCGCCTGGTGATTGCCTACGAGATCTTGACCCCCACGCCGACGACGCAGCCATTGGTGCAGATCACCAAGACCGATCGGGCCGACCCGGTCTACGCGGGCGATGTGGTGCAGTACACCATCAGCCTGCGCAATCTGAGCGGCAGTGCCATCAACGGCCTGGAGCTACGGGACGTGCTGCCGGACGGCACGACCTTTGTCGAGGGTTCCGCGGGCGCGATCTTCGACGGCGACCGCACCGTCACCTGGCGGATCACCACCCTTCTCGTCGGCATCTCTCAGTCGGCCAGCCTGACCGTGCAGACCGCGGCCAACCTGGCCGATGGCGCAGTGTTGACCAACCGGGCCACGATCTCGTATCCCTGCGCGACAGGAACCTGCACCGCCGAGGCCTCGCAGACCACCACCGTGCGTCGCGCTCCGACCCCTACGGCCACCCCTACTTCGGTTTGTCCGCCCGACGAAGCTGGCGTCAACTTCAACACCGCGGTCGCCCTACCCGTGGGCCCGGGCGGCATCAACGCCTACATCTGCCCGGCCGGCGACGAGGATTGGTTCAAGTTCTCCGTGCGGGCCGGCGAGACGATCAATGGCCTGCTCTCCAACCTGCCGGCCGATTATGCCGTCTACCTGATCCGCCCTGACGGCAGCCACCAGGCCACCTTCGACGAAGACGGATTGGCCGACGAACACATCATCTGGTGGGGAATCACCCCTGCGCAGGCCGGCGAATGGCGCGTGATGATTTTCGGCAGCGAAGGGGCGTGGTCGAACCAACCCTACCACCTGACGATGCAGCTCACCGCCCCGACCCCGACGTCCACCGTCACGCGCACACCCACCCGCACGCCGACCGGCACCCGGCCGCCGACGCTGACGCCCACCCGCACGCCGACAAGAACTCGTACACCAACGCCGACTAGAACACGCACCCCTACCCCAACCAAGACCCGCACGCCCACGCCAACCCAAGTCACCTGCGATCTGACCGTCACCGATGCCCAGGTGATCCAGGTGATCTCTCCTGGGACAAGCCAGGGTGTGGACAGCCCGGTCCCGCTGATCGAAGGCAAATACACAGCCATACGCGTTGTGGTGCGCACAGGCGTCAACTCGGCCATACCGGGCGTCAACGGCCGTTTGCACCTGGAGAAATCGGCCGGCGGCGGCACGATCGCAACGGAAGTCGGGCCGGACAATGGCCCGATCAACGCGCCGCCTGCGCCCAGCCTGGAAAGGAACGACGACACCCTCAACTTCTTCGTCCCAGAGAACTTCCTGTACGGCGATGTCAAGTGGTGGGTGGAGCTGAACACTGACCGCTCGGTGGCGGAGACGAACTACAACAACAACCGTTGGCCGGTGGATCCAAACCAGAAGAAGGTGATCCACTTCCAGTCCGCCCGCCCCTACCGCATCGCCTACATGCCGATCGGCTGGGCGGCCAACGCGGGCGATCCGCTGACCTATCCCACCGATGCGATTGACAACTACGACGCACTACTCAGGCGCATCTACCCGCTCAATCCGGCTACCCTGGAGTACGACGAGATCAGCGCAGGCGTTTTCTATGGCACGGATTGGGATGCGCTCATGGGCGTCCTCAATGCTCACTGGGATTACCTGAAGATTCACGATCCCCAAGGCGCGCCCGACCAGCTCTTCGCCTGGCTGCCGGACAATGTGTGTGGGTGTGGTGGGCTTTCGGATCCCACGTGGTGGATGGGTGGCCGCGCCGTGGTCTCCTTCGGCAACGAATCCATTGGCGAGTCCGTCATGCCCCACGAGATCGGCCACAACCTGGGGCCGTACCATCCCTGCGACGATTCGGCCTGGCCCTACGGGGGCGATTACGACATCATAACCGTCGGCTTCGATCCTCACGAGAGCCACTATGGCAGCGGCGCAGGCGTAAAGGGATCGGACACCTCAGAGTTAATGACCGGCGGTCATTGCGGGGCAACTGGCTATGAACCCAAATGGGTCTCGCCCTACATCTACAAGGCGTTCGCCGACTCGCTCTACTCGTCCGCGGCGGCCGCGTCGGTTTCGCAACTGAACGGCGTGGCCGGTCAGCAACTGCTGCTGGTGACGGGGGTGGTGCGCGATGATCGCCTGGTCTTGCTCCCCGGCTACCAGGTCACGCTGCCTGAGTCCGTGACGCTGCCACGCCCCGCGGCCGGCCAGCGTTTCTGTGTGGCACTGCGCGATGCGGCCGGCGCTACCCTGGATCAGCACTGCTTCGACAAGGCGGAACGCAGCTCAGGCTTCTTCGCCCAGGACTTCAGCCAAAGCTTCTCCGTCCCCTTCGTCTTCAACCCGGCCACGGCCGAGATCGTGGCCTACGAACAGGGCGGAACGCGCCAGGCCCGCCGCGCGCTCAGCGCCCACGCGCCGCAGATCGGGGCCATGGTGCCCAACGGTGGCGAGAACCTCACCCAGCCGTTCAACGCCACCTGGACCGCGAACGACCAGGATGGCGACGCGCTGGCCTACGCCGTGCTCTACAGCCGCGATGCCGGCGCGCACTGGCGGCCGCTTGCCACGGGCCTCGAAACCTCCACCCTGACCCTGGACCCGGCGCAACTTGCCGGCACGACTCATGCGCGCCTGCGCATCGCCGCCACCGACGGCATCCGCACCACCTACCGCGACAGCGCCGGCGACTTCGTTGTGCCGACCAAGCCGCCCCAGGCCCGCATCATCATCCCGCGGGACGGTGTGCAGGTTGCGGCAGGGCAGATGGTCACGTTTATCGGTCGCGGCTACGACATAGAGGACGGCACCCTGGCCGCGGACGCCAGCTTCGTCTGGACTTCCAGCCTGGCCGGGCCGCTGGGCACGGGACGTCAGCTCACAGTGCAGAGCCTGAACCCAGGAGATCATACCGTCACCTTGACCGTCACCGACAGCGAAGGCAAGACCGCCGACGACAGCATCGTTGTCCATGTAATCGCGGCCGAACCGCCGCCCTGCACCGCCAGCGACCTGGCGCGCAACGGCGGCTTCGAGACGGGCAACCTGAGCTTCTGGCATGGGGACGGCGCGCCGCAGCCGGTCGTGACGACCGCGGAGAAGCACAGCGGCAACCACAGCCTGTTGCTCGGCGACCCCAGCCAGCCGCTCCAGATGGCAGGCCTCTCGTTTGTCCGCCAGTATGTGCGCATCCCGGCCGACGCGACACAGGCGAGCCTCACCTTCTGGTACAAGGTGCGCACGGCCGACCCAGGGACCGATCACGACTGGTTCGGGGTCTACATTCTCGATCCGGCCGGAGACCGGACACGCCAGGTTGCCCAGGTCAACACCAACACGGGTTGGCTGTGGGCCAGCTACGACCTGGGCACGTTTCGTGGCCAGACCATCGGCATCGGCTTCTTCGTGCACAATGACGGCCAGGCCGGCGCGACGTCGGCCGCGGTGGATGATGTCGTGATCTGCTCGGATGGCACGCCGTTGGCCGCACCGGAACCGGAAGCGTGCTGGCTGCCCGGCAGCTTCACCGACTATGCGCCTGCTGGCCTGCCCGACTTCGACCAGCGACAAGAAGACTGGCAGGTGGCCGAGACCGGGCAATGGTCGCATGACGGTCCCGTGGCTGTGGCCGATCTCCTCTGGTGGCGCGATTCAGCCGAGGAGCCTGCCGCCGTTGCCCCGCCCGCCGTCTCCGACGGCTATGGCCTGGTGCGCGCCTACGGCTCGTGGGACGACCACGACGCGGCCAACGTGTCGCCCCTGGTGGCCGACCTGGCGACGCGCATGGCAACGAACCGCGAGCATCCCGGCACCCAACTCGAGGACTTACTTGAGGGTCTGAACACCTACCTTGGCTCTATGGCTCTGGCGAGCGATTACACCGTCACCGTGCGCCGTGCGCCCCCCTTCGATTGGCTGCGCGAAGAGGTCAAGCAGAACCGGCAGGTGCTGCTTCTGCTTGGCTTTTGGGAGCTGCAGCCCCTACGGGACGCTTCGCAGCCGGCCGGGTGGCGCCGGCTGGGCGGCCACTACGTCGGCGTGGCCGGCGTGAGCTGTGACGGCGACGGCGTGGCCTTCAGCGATCCGTTCCGCAACGCCGCTGAGTTCGGCTGGCCCGGCCGGGTGCGACCGGCGAACCAGGGCGATGATACATCGCCTCTGCAACACAACGACGCGGGCCACGTCTCGCACGACTATTACGGCATCACACGCCTGACGACCACCGGCGCGTTGGGGGGCTGGGGGCCACAGGGGTACGCGCGCAGCTTCAGCGATATCGCCAGCTTCGTCGGCCTGAACTTCGCGGCCAACCTGGAAGCAGCCCGCGCCAACACCTACGGCGGCGGCCAGATCGTCACCCTGGCCGACTACGCGGTTGTCCTGGCGCCGCAAGCCGAGCTGGTGACCCTGAAGCTCTCACCGGCCACGAGCCGCGTGCGGGCCGGCCAGATGTTCCTGGTCGAGATGGAAGTCCTCGCAGGCACGGCGAACGTGGACGCGGCGAGCGCCTACCTGGACTTCGATCCGGCAGTGCTGCGCGTGGTGGACGAAAACGGCGATCCGACAACCCAAATCGTCCCCGGCAACACGCTGGCGACAGTGACAACCAACAGCGCCAATAACACAACTGGCCGGATCAACTTTGCCGCCACGGGTGGGCCGGCCGGGGGTCGCTTCAACCTGGCGACCATCCGCTTCCGGGCCATCGCCACAGCGGCCGCCAGCGAGCTGGCCTGGAGCACGGCCGCGCCGCGCCAGAGCGATCTGAAGCTGGGCGGCACTTCGGTGCTGGGCAGCCTGCAAGGTGGGACGGCTACGGTTGGCCCGACCGCGCTTGTGACCGGACAGGTGACCCTGCAGGGCCGACCTGCGGCGCCGAATCCCGCCTGGAGCGTCCCGCTGCTGCTGACGTTGGGTCAACCCGGCGAACGAGGCCCGGACTACGTCTACAGCGTGATGAGCAGCACCAGCGGCGGGTTCACGATGCCGGGTGTGGCCGCGCCTGGCGATTACCGCGTGCGCGTGAAGAGCCTGCACACCTTGCGCAACGTCCTGCCGCAAACCCTGGCGGTCGGCGCCAACACCGTGAACATGGAGACGCTGCTGGAAGGGGACGCCTACGGAGATAACCAGGTGAACCTGCGCGACGTCTCGCTGGTCGCCGCGGCCTTCGGCAAGACGCAAGGCCAGGCCGGCTTCGATCCCCGCGCGGACTTCAATGAGGACGATACCGTCAACCAGGTGGACGTCAACCTGTTGCAGCCCAACTTGGGACGCCGTGGCGACGTGCTGGTGGGCGTCTCCGCGGCCGCCGCGGAGACAGACCTCTTGGAGTTCGCAGATCTGAGCAGCGCGGCCGGTCCTGTTACGTTGCGGATCGCGCCGGCGAGCGCGGCCGCGGACATCGGCCAGATCGTCGGCCTGGATGTGGTCGCCGACGCGGGGTCGCAGGCTGTGGATACGGTCGAGCTGTACCTGGACTATGACCCGGCGCTGCTGCAGCTTGTGGATACGGCCGGCGCGCCGGCCGCCGCGATCGAGCCGGGTGCAGCGCTACCTGTGGTCCTGCTCAACCGCGTTGATGCGGCCCGAGGCTGGGTTGACTACCTGGCCGTCAGCCTGGGCGGGACAGCGCCGAGCGGCCAATTCACCGTCGCGCGCCTGCGCTTCAAGGTGCTGGCGGCCGGCCAGACGACCGTGCGCTTCAGCTTCTCCGACTGGCGGCCGACCGACGCCGCCTACGCCGGCGAGCCGGTGCTCGGCGCAGTGGCCGCGGGGCAGGTGCAAGGCGGCATCGCAAATGTGCTCTACCTGCCGCTGATCGTGAAGAAGTAAAGGTGATGCCCGGTACGTGGCGCGCGCTTCGCCGTGCGCCACGTACCAGCTTCAGGCGAGGAGCGAGACGGGACGCACCGGCACCCCGCGGCCGGCCAGGTAGGCCTTCACCTGCCCCACCGACAACTGCCGGTAGTGGAACAGCGACGCGGCCAGCGCGGCGTCGGCTCCGCCGATGGCGAGCGCGTCGTAGAAATGTTCGAGCGCGCCGGCCCCGCCCGACGCGATGACCGGGATCGAGACGGCGCTCGTCACGGCGGCCAACATCGGCAGGTCGTAGCCGGAGCGCGTGCCGTCGGCGTCCATGCTGGTGAGCAGGATCTCGCCGGCGCCCAGCCGCTCGGCCTCCCTGGCCCACGCCACCACCTCCAGCCCGGTCGGCGTCCGGCCACCGTTGACGAACACCTCCCAGCGCTCGCCTACCCGCTTGCCGTCTATCGCCACCACGATGCACTGGCTGCCGAAGCGGGTCGCGCCGGCCGTGATCAGCTCGGGCGTGCGCACGGCCGGCGTGTTGATCGAGACCTTGTCCGCGCCGGCCAGCAGCAGCGCCCGCATGTCCTCCACGGTGCGGATGCCGCCGCCGACGGTGAACGGAATGAAGACGCTGTCGGCCACGCGGCGCACCATGTCAATCACGATGTCGCGGCGCTCGTGGCTGGCGGTGATGTCCAGGAACACCAGCTCGTCGGCCCCCTCGCGATCGTACACCTGCGCCTGCTCCACCGGATCGCCGGCATCGCGCAGTTGCAGGAAATTGACCCCCTTGACCACCCGGCCGTCTTTCACGTCCAGGCAAGGAATGATGCGTTTGGCAAGCATAGGCAAAACCCCCCTGGCTAGCGCTGCACCGCCGCAATGGCCTCTCTCAGATCCACTGCGGCCGTGTAGAGCGCCTGGCCGATAATGACTCCGGTCACGCCGTCGTCGTAGTGGGCAGCCAGGTTGCGGATATCGTTCAGCGATGCGACGCCGCCGCTGGCGATCACCCGCAGGCCGCTGCCGCGCGCCAGGGCTACCGTGGCCTCCAGGTTGACCCCGGTCAAGGTGCCATCGCGGGCGATGTCGGTGTAGACCACCCGCTGCACCCCCAGATCGCGCATCCGCCGGGCTACGGTCAACACGTCGAGCGCCGACGTCTCGCGCCAGCCGTGGACCGCCACCCAGCCGTCCCGCGCATCCAGGCCCACGACGATCCGCTCCGCGCCGAAGCGGGCGATCGCCTGCGCCACGACCTCGGGCCGGCGCACGGCCACCGTGCCCAACACCACCCGCGTCGCGCCCAGCTCCAGCACGCGCGCGATATCCGCAACATCGCGTAGCCCTCCGCCGAACTGGATCGGCACAGCCACCGCGGCCCGGATCTCGGCCAGGCGGCGGAGGTTGATCGGCAGATCGCGCGAGGGATCGGGTTTCTGGCTCTCCAGCGCGCCGTCCAGGTTGACCACGTGCAACCACGCCGCGCCCTGGGCGGTCCAGGCCCGCGCCGTCGCGGCCGGGTCATCGCCGAAGACCGTCTGGTTGGCCGGATCGCCCTGGCGCAGACGCACCACCCGCCCCTGGCGCAGGTCAATAGCAGGGTAGACAGTAAAGGCCATTTGCACCATCTTTGGAGATAATGAAACAAGTAGACAAGGAGATAAGTAGACAAGGAAATAAGCAGACAAGGAGATAAGATGGAATGCCTTGTCTACTTGTCTACCTGTCTACCTGTCTACCTGTCTACTTACCTCCACCACAAAATTCCGCAAGATCCGCAAGCCCACCGCCTGGCTCTTCTCCGGGTGGCACTGGATGCCCCAGACGTTGCCGCGGCGCACGACCGACGCGTAAGAGATCCCATAGTCGGTCGTGGCGACGACGTGGCCGGGGTCGGCCGGCGCGCAATAGTAGGAGTGCACGAAATAGGCGTAGGCGCCGTCGGGCACGCCGGCCAGCAGCGGATCGGTCCCGTTGTGGTGCAACTGGTTCCAGCCGATCTGCGGCACCTTGAGCGGACGGCCGTGTCTTCCCGCGCCGGCCGCTGCCGGGTCGCCGACGGACTCCCCGCCGCCGGGCGCGTCGGCGGCGGGAAATCGCACCACGCGGCCGGGGATGATCCCCAGCCCCCGGTGGCGGCCCATCTCCTCGCTTTCATCGAAGAGCAGTTGCATCCCCACGCAGATGCCCAATAGCGGCGTGCCCGCGGCCACGGCGCGCCGCAACGGCGCCTCGAAGCCGGCCGCGCGCAGGTTCGCCGCCGCGTCGCCGAACGCGCCCACCCCCGGCAACACGATCCCGGCTGCGCCGGCCAGGCCCGCGGGCGTCGTGATCACCTGCGCCGTCGCGCCGGCCGCTTCCAGCGCCTTGTATACGTTGCGCAGGTTGCCGACGCCGTAGTCCACCACCACAATTGATCGCCGGCCGGCCGCCGACAGGGGCTCTCCTGCGTTCCGTCGTCCATCGTCAGGCGTTCGCCGTTCGTCGTCCGTCACCCATCGTCCGTCATCGGTCATACCACCATCCCCTTCGTGCTCGGCACGCCCTGTCGCCGCGGGTCCAGCAGCGTCGCCGCATCCAGCGCGCGGCCCAGCGCCTTGAAGAGCGCCTCGGCCTGGTGGTGATCGTTGCGGCCATAGAGCACGCGCGCGTGCAGGTTGAGCCGACCGTGAACGGCGACCGTCTCCAGGAAGTGGCGCACCAGGTCGGGGTCCATGCCGCCCAGCGCGGCCGCGTGCCATGTCGCATCAATCACCGCATAAGGCCGGCCGCCCAGGTCCACCGCGACGAAGCCGAGCGCCTCGTCCATCGGCACGTAGCTGTGCGCGGTGCGCACGATCCCCGCCCGGTCGCCCAGCGCCCGGTCGAGCGCCTGGCCCAGGCAGATCGCCACATCCTCGACCGTGTGATGCGCGTCCACCTGCAGGTCGCCTTGGGCCTGCACCGTCAGGTCGAACAGACCGTGGTGCGCGAACAAGGTCAGCATATGATCCAGGAAGCCGACCCCCGTGCTGATCTCGGCCCGGCCCCGGCCGTCCAGCGCCAGGGTCAGGTGGACCTCCGTCTCTTTAGTGGTTCGCTCAATCGTTGCCGCGCGCATAACGCCCCCCAACGCCCAAAAGTGTGTGCTGCTCTGCTTGACAAATTCGACCCCCGCGATGACAATGCCCAGGCCGGCCCGATCGGAGACCGACCAGCGCACTTGTCTACTTGTCTACTT
>JBBIKA010000018.1:0-21540 GCA_037445695.1 Chloroflexota bacterium | reverse complement strand
TCTACTTGTCTACTTGTCTACTTATCTACCCACCTTCCACCGGAGCCCACATGAGCCAACGCGCCTCACCTCGTCCCGCCCTCATCATCTTCGACGCCGACGGCACGCTGATTGACGTGACCCGCTCTTACCGCGCGGCCGCGGCCGTGGCGGCCGGCATCTACCTGCGCCTGCTCGGGTTGACCCCGCCGCCGTTGACCGGCGACCTGTACGACATCTTCAAGCAGATGACCGGCTTCAACGACGACTGGGACCTGACGGCCGGGCTGTTGCATGTGCTGCTGGCCGGCTTGCCGCCGGCGCGGCCTCTGTCGGGCCATGATTGGCCCGATCAGGATGCGCTCATCGCCGGGCTGCGGGCGGTCGCGGCCCCGTTGAGCGGCATGGTGCCCCCGTTGCCCGACTGGGACGCGCTGGTGCGCGCCGTGCGTGCGGCCGGCGGCGGGCCGGACGGCCTGCGCCGCGTCGTCCCCGGCCACAACGCGCACCTGATCTGGCGCACGGGCGATGCGGCCACCACCGACCTGGTGCAACGCATCTTCTCGGAGGTGTATCTGGGCGCCGGGCTCTTCGCCGAGGGCTACGGCTATCCGGCCCGCTTTTGGCCCGGCCCCGGCCTGATCGAGACCGAGACGCTCTTGATCGGCCGCGACACGCTGGTCGCGTTAGGCCGCTTTGCCCGGCTCGGCATCGCCACCGGCCGCACCCGCTTCGAGATGGCGCATCCGCTGCGGCGGTTCGACCTGGCCCCTTTCTTCGGCGCCATCGCCACCATGACCGACGCGCTGGAGGCGCAAACGGCCGACGGCGCATCGCTCCTCAAGCCGCACCCCTACCTGCTCTGCCGCGCGGCCGATGCCCTCGACCCGACCGGCGCCCTGCCGGCCGCGTACGTCGGCGATGCGCCGGACGACATCATGGCCGCGCGGCGGGCCGATGCCCTCGGCGGCCGGCGCTGGCTCGCCATCGGCATCGCGACCACCCCGGGCCAGGCGGAACATTACGCCCAGCTCGGCGCCGACCACATCATCGCCCACCCCGACGCCCTCGCGACCCTCTGGCCCCCCAATCCCTAATCCCCACTCCCCAATCCCTCCCCTTCACACCTCCTCCAACGCCGCCAACAGCGCGTCCGTGTGCTCCGGCCGGCCCGCGCTGATGCGGATGCAATTTTCCAGGCCGGGCCTGGCGTAGTGACGCACCAGGATGCCGCGCGCCGCCAGCGCCGCCTTGAGCTCGCGGGCGTCCCGGCCCTCTACCCGGCAGAGGACGAAGTTGGCCCGGCTGGGATACGGCCGGAGGAACGGCACGGCCGCCAGCGCGCGGTAGAGCCGCTCGCGCTCCGCGCGCAGCGCGGCGATCGTCGGTTGGATCGCCGCGCGCTGGGCCAGCGAGGTCAGCCCGGCGACGGTTGCGGCGACGTTGACGTTGTACGGCTGCTTGGCCTTCCACAGGGTGGGCATCAACCAGGCCGGGAAGATGCCGTAGCCCAGGCGCAGCCCGGCGATCCCCGCCCATTTGCTGAAGGTGCGCAACACGATCAGGTTATCGTGTTCGGGCACCCAGCGCGCCACCGAATGCTCCAGCCCGGCGAACTCGATGTAGGCCTCGTCCACGATCACCAGCAGCGGCAACGCCAACAGGCGCTTCAGGTCGGCCGGGTCGAGCAGGCCGCCGTCGGGGTTGTTGGGCGAGGTGAGGAAGAGAAGCTTGGGCGTGCGGCGTGAAACGTCAACCGTGGTTCGTGGTTCGCCGATCGGCCGATCGGCCGATCGGCCTACGGCCCGGCCGTCCATTGGTCCGTTTGCCAATGCGCCGATCTGCGCCACATCCACGCTGAAGTCGGGGCGGCGCCAGGCTTCCAGCACCCGCGCGCCCATCAGGCCGGCGTCGAAGCTGTACATGCCGAAGGTCGGCGGGCAGTCAATGATGGCGTCGCCGGGCCCCAGCGTGAGCCGGCAGATCAGGTCAATCAGCTCGTCGGCGCCGCTGCCGGCCAGGATGTGTTCGGCCGGCACGCCGACGTATGCGGCCAGCGCCGCGCGCAGATCGCGCTGCTCCGGGTCGGGGTAGATGTGCGCGAAGGGATAGCGCGCCAGCGCCTCGCGCACGGCCGGGTGCGGGCCATACGGATTCTCGTTGGCGTCCAGCTTGATGATCTGCTCCGGCGGCCGGCCCAGTTGGCGGCTGAGCACCTCGAACGGCACGATCGGCGTATAAGGCTCCATCTCCGCAATGTGCGGCAGGAGGAAGCGGGCAAAGCGTGAGTCGGTCATGGCGCGGCGTTCCGTCGTTCTGCTGCCTGGGCGTGCGCGGTCAAGCCCTCGCCGCGGGCGAGCACCGCCGCCGGCGCCGAGAGCCGCGCGCCGGCCTCGGCATTGAGCGCCACCAGGCTGATGCGTTTGACGAAGTCGGCCACGCTGAGCGGGCTGGCGTAGCGCGCGCTGCCCTCGGTGGGCATCACATGGCTCGGCCCGGCGACGTAATCGCCGAGCACCTCGAACGAGTGCTCGCCCACGAAGATGCCGCCCGCATTGCGCACGTGGCCCACCCAGGCCCACGGATCGGCCACCAGCAGGCACAGATGTTCCGCCGCGTACGCGTTGGCCAGCTCGACCGCTTCGGCCAGGTCGGCGGTGATGACGATGCCGCCGCGATCGGCCAGGGCGGCCGCCGCGATGTCGCGGCGGCTGAGGCCCGCGAGCTGCTGCGCCAGCTGATCGGCCACGGCCGCGGCCAGAGCGTGCGAGGGGGTCAAGAGCAGGGGCGAGGCCAGCACGTCGTGTTCGGCCTGCGCCAGCAGATCGGCGGCCACCCAGGCGGGATCGGCCGTCTCGTCCGCGATGAGCAGCGTCTCGGTCGGGCCGTAGAAGCCGTCAATGCCGACGCGGCCGATCACCTGGCGCTTGGCCAGGGTCACGAACAGGCCGCCCGCACCGACGATCTTGTCGACACGCGGGACGCTCTCGGTGCCGTAGGCCAGCGCGGCGATCGCCTGCGCGCCGCCGAGCGCGAAGAGGCGATCCACCCCGGCCACGTGCGCGGCGGCCAGGATCAGGTCGTGCACCGCGCCGTCTCGGCCCGGCGGCGTGCAGACCACGATCTGCGCCACGCCGGCCACGCGCGCCGGGATGGCGGCCATCAGCAGCGACGAGGGGAGCGGCGCGGTGCCGCCCGGCACGTAGACGCCCACCCGTTCGATGGGCCGGACGATCTGGCCCAGCGTGCCGTCCGGGCCGACATCCATCCACGACCCCATCGGCTGCTTGCGGTGAAAGTCGGCGATGCGCCGCGCGGCCAGGTCAAGGGCGGCCCGCTGTTCCTCGGGCAACTGCTCATAGGCGTCGCGCCAGGCCGCAGCCGGGATCTCGAACGTTCCCTTCCCCCAGGATGGCGGGGTCACGCCGTCAATCCGCGCCGACCATTCCAGCAGCGCGGCATCGCCCCGGCGGCGGACATCGGCCAGGATGCGCGCCACCGCCTCGGCCGGCGCCAGCCGCTCGCCGAAGATGCGCTCGATGCCGTCCAGCACCCGCGGCGGCATCTCCTGATCCTCCCACGGCCGCCGCGCCAGAATCGTCTCGCGCGCCTCAGCCGCACTATAGAACTTAACGACCGTCACTCGTATCCTCTCCTGTGGCGTTGGCACGTTGGCACGTTGACACGTTGGCACGTTCCAACGTTTCAACGTTTCAACGTTCCAACGTTCTAACGTTCTAACGTTCCAACGTTCGCCAATCCATCAATCAGCTCGCGCACCTGGCCGGCACGCAGGCGATAGCTGGCGCGGTTGGCGATCAGCATGGCCTGGCTCTCCAGGATGGTGCGCAGCTCGACCAAACCGTTCTCCCGCAGCGTGGCGCCCGTCTGCACCAGGTCCACGATCAGATCGGCCAGGCCGACGAGGGGCGCCAGCTCGACCGAGCCGGCCATGACGATCAGCTCGGCCGCCACTCCGCGCTTGCGGAAGAACGCTTCGGTGAGGCGGGGGAACTTGGTGGCCACCCGCGGGCTGCGTTCCAGCCGCAACGGCAGATCGGGGCGGTCGGCCCGGCCGGCCACCACCAGCCGACAGTAGCCGAACGGCAGCAGCAACGGCTCGTAGACATCGCGCTCGGCCTCGCGCACCACGTCCAGCCCGGCGATCCCCACATCGGCCGCGCCATATTCGACGAAGACCGGCACATCGGCCGGCTTCACCATGACGAAGCGCAACCGACCGTCGGCGCCGTCGAGCACCAGCTTGCGGCCGCCGTCGCCGTTGGCCGGCACGGCGTAGCCGGCGCGGGCCAGGAAGCTCAACGCATCTTCGATCAGCCGCCCTTTGGGCAGCGCCACGGTCAACGGTTCAGCCATGCGGCCACCTCCTCCCAGCTATCCGCGGACAGGGCATGTTCGCCCGCGGCATCGCGCACGATGAGCGTATGCGGATGTTCGTCGTTGGCCCGGCGGCCGGCCGCCGCGTGCGCTGCGCCGGCCGGATAGACGGCGCGCGGGATGCCGCGCGCCTGCGCCGCCTGCCAGAGCTCGGCCGGCGCGAGGCCCAACGGATCGAGCTCGACCTTCAGGCCCAGGCCGCGGGCCTGCGCGGCCCAGCGGAGACATGCCGTGCAGCCGCGGGCCGAGAGGAGCACATCGGTGCGCGGCTCTTCGTACCTGATCCCTTGCAGCTCGCGCGCCAGCAGCACCCGGTCGAGGGTCAGCGCCCAGCCCACGGCGGCCAGCGGCGGGCCGAAGTGGCCGATCAGCTCGTCGTAGCGGCCGCCGGAGATCAGGTTGAAGCCGAGGCCCGGCGCGAAGCCCTCGAAGGTAATGCCGGTGTAGTAGTCCAGATCGCGCACCTCGGCCAGGTCGTAGGAGATGTGGTCCTCCACATTATAGGCGGTGAGCAGCGCGGCCAGGCCGCGCAGATCGGACAACGCCTGCATCATGGGTGTGTTCAGGCAGATCGCCTCGGCTTCGGCGAGCACGCGCGCGTCTCCCGTCAGCCGGGGCAGGGTGAGGACGGCGTTGCGGGCCAGCGGCGGCAGGCCGGGAATTTCGGCCAGGAGCTGGGCGAGCTCTGCTTCGGCCTTGCGATCCACGGCCACGCGCAGCCGGCCCGCGGCGCGCTCGGGCAGGTTGAGCGCGGCCAATAGCCCGCGGAAGAAGCCGACATGACCCACCGTGATGCGGAATTCGGGCAAGCCGACCGCCTGCAGCGCGGCCACGGCCAACGCCACCGACTCGGCGTCGGCCAGCGCGCCCCCTGCGCCGATCAGCTCGACGCCGGCCTGGGTGAACTCGTGCTGGCGGCCGGCGCGCGGGGGCTCGTAGCGGAAGACGCTGCCGACATAGGCCAGGCGCAGCGGCAGCGGTTGATCGTACAGCCGCGTGCCGACGACGCGCGCCGTGGGGATGGTCATTTCGGGGCGGAGGGCCAGGGCGCGGCCGTGGCGGTCGAAGAAGCGATACATCTCCGCGTCCACCGTCGCGCCGACGTCGGTCGCCAGGGTGTCGGCGTACTCGAAGGTGGGCAGGATGATCTCGCGATAGCCCCAGGCCGACCAGGTGGCCTGGAGCGCGGCCGTCATGGCGCGAAAGGCCGCAGCGTCGGCGAACAACAGGTCGCGCACTCCTTCGGGGAGCGGGCGATCGGCGGATGAATTGCGATCAGGCATAGGTTCCGATCCCATTAACAAAAAAGGACTGGTTGGCTTCAACCAGTCCTGGGGCAAGCGCAAATAAGACGCCGGCTATGCCGCGCGCCTGCCCCGTTCAGGATGATGATGGCGAAGAATGTCCGGTCGAGACATCTCTAAGCTTTCCTTTACGAAGGAGGAGTGTAGCACAAGGTCGGGAGGCTGTCAAATGAGGCACCGGTTGGTTTTGACAGCACGGTCGGTTCTGGCTATAATAGGATTTCGGTACGGCCGAGCAAGGCCGTACCAACGCGTTATTGGCCTGATTCATGACGCGCGCGGCCAGGACGAAGTCTCGTCTTACCCCGTTCGGCGGGCGATGGCGGGCGCCGTGTGCAGGGAGGAACTCAGAGGATGTATGCTGTAGTGCAAACCGGCGGCAAACAATACCGTGCCACGCCGGGACAGTTCATTGACGTCGAGAAGCTGCCGGCCGAGGTCGGCGAGCAGATCGTGTTGGATCAGGTGTTGCTGGTGGTGGATGGCGACACCGTGACCGTGGGCCGGCCGACCGTTGCCGGAGCGAGCGTGGTGGCGAAGGTGACCGGGCAACGCCGGCGGCGGAAGGTGCTTTTCTTCCACTATGTGCCCAAGAAGCGCGAACGCAAACGCCACGGCCATCGTCAGCCGTATACCCGTTTGTTGATCGAGAGCATTCAAGCGTAAAGTGAGGAGTAACGACAATGGCTCACAAGAAAGGTGGCGGCTCGAGCCGCAACGGCCGCGATAGCGCCGGCAAGCGCCTGGGCGTGAAGCGCTACGGCGGAGAGCTGGTGGATCCCGGCTGCATCATTGTTCGCCAGCGCGGCACGACGTTCCATCCTGGTCTAAATACCGACCTGGGCAAGGATTACACGTTGTTCGCGACCGCCAGAGGCTATGTCAAATTCGAGACCCGGGCCGGGAAGAAGGTGGTCAGCGTTTATCCGGAGGTGCTCGCATGAAGGCCAAGATCCACCCGAAATACTATCCCAATGCCCGCGTGGTCTGCGCCTGCGGCAACACCTGGACGACCGGCAGCACGATCCCGGAGATCAAGGTGGACATCTGCTCGGCGTGCCATCCGTTCTACACCGGCGAGCAGCGCATCGTTGACACCGCCGGCCAGGTAGATCGCTTCATGAAGCGCCTGGAACGCACCACGGAAACCGCGGAGCAGATCCGCCTGCAACAAGAGGCTCAGCGCCGTGCCGCGCAACAGGCGCGGCTGGCCAAACACCGCGGCGATGTGTGATGGGGATGAGGGGCTAGGGATTAGGGATTAGGAGCTGGATGCCCGGAGCTTCTTTCGGCATCCGGCTTCGTATTTGTAGCGATCATCATTCGCGATCCCCAATCCCCTCTCCCCAATTCCTAATCCCCAATTCCCAATCTTCAATCCTCACCTCCAGGAGCAGCTCTTACCATGCCTTATCTCCAGCCTCGCGGCGGGTGGATCGAATTGATCTGCGGCAGCATGTTCAGCGGCAAGACGGAGGAGCTGATCCGTCGGGTGCGGCGCGCCCAGATCGCCCGCCAGCGCGTCCAGGTCTTCAAGCCGAAGCTCGACGACCGCTACTCGACTACCGAGGTCGCTTCTCACAATGGCCTGCACTTCGAGGCCGAAGTGATCGAAAAGGCCGTCGAGATCCTCGAGAAACTGCGCCCCGAGACGGATGTCGTGGCCGTAGATGAGGCACAATTCCTGGACTGGACGATCGCGGACGTGGCGCGCTTGCTGGCCGATCGGGGCCTGCGCGTCATCATCACCGGCCTGGATCTCGATTTTCGCGGGGAACCGTTCGGCCCGATGCCGCTTCTGCTGGCCGAAGCCGAGATGGTGGACAAGCTGCACGCGATCTGCGTGGTGTGCGGCGCGCCGGCCAGCCGCACGCAACGCCTGATCAACGGCCAACCGGCCCACTACAACGATCCGGTGATCCTGGTCGGTGCGAGCGAGGTGTACGAGGCCCGTTGTCGCGATTGTCACCAGGTGCCGGGGCGGCCCGCCTTCAGCGGCCTGGAGACGGGCTGAACGCGGTCACCTCTTGCAGGCCGGCAAGCACGGCCTGCAAATCGGCCGGCAGGGGCGCGCTGAATTCGACCTCTTGGCCGGTGGCCGGCAGGCGGAAGCGGATCCGCTCCGCGTGGAGGAACTGGCGGGGACAGGGCAACGTGTCCCGGCGGCCGCCCCGGTAAACCGGATCGCCCACGATGGGATGCCGGATGTAGGCCAGGTGCACGCGAATCTGATGGGTGCGGCCGGTCAGAGGATAGCAGGCGACGAGCGTGTAGCGGAAAGCCGCGGGGGCCGATCGCAGCGAAGCTGTGGCCGGCGCGAAGTAGCCCCGCACCTCGTAGTGCGTGATGGCGCTGCGCCCCCAGGCCGATGGTACGACGGCCATCCGTTGGCGGTGGCGCGGATCGCGGCCGATCGCCGCGGCGATCTCCCCGCGGCGCGCGGCGATCCAGCCGTGCACCAAGGCCAGATAGGTCTTGTGCACCTCGCGGTTTTTGAATTGCGCTTGCAACGCAAGCTGCGCGGCCGCATTCTTCGCAATGAGGATCACGCCCGAGGTGTCTTTGTCCAGCCGATGGACGATCCCCGGCCGCCGCACGCCGCCGATCCCGGCCAGGTTCGGACAGTGATATAGCACCGCGTTGACCAGCGTGCCATGATAGTTGCCGGCCGCCGGATGCACCACCATGCCGGCCGGCTTGTCTATCACGAGCAGGTCATCATCTTCGTAAAGCACCGTCAGCGGGATCGGTTCCGGCTCGACCGCGTAATCTTCCGGTTCCGGGACAACGACCGAGATCTCCTCGCCGACGACGACCTTGTGGCTGGGCTTCAGCGAGCGCACCCCGGCCGTGACGCGGCCCTCCGCGATCCACCGTTGGATCTGCGCCCGCGAATACTCCGGCAGCCGGTCGGCCAGCCATTTGTCCAGCCGCGCGCCCCCTTCCGCGACCTGGAACGTCAGCAGGGCCTCGCCTCCTTCGGCGTCTTCATCTTCAAACGAAACTTCGGAAGCCTGCCGGGCTTCCGAAGTCGCTGCATCTTCCGGTGGATATTCGGGGAGCATGGGCACTTACGCTTCGACGGTCGCCCCGGCGTGTTCCAGGCGCAAAAGGAGCAGCCCCAACAGGATCACCCCGACCACGATGGAGCTATCGGCCACGTTGAACGCCGGCCATTGGTACATTCGATCGCCGATCGGCGCCTGGAAGAGGAGGAAATCGGTGACATGGCCAAGGCGCATGCGATCTATCAGGTTGCCGAGCGCGCCGCCCAGGACCAGGCCGATGCTGAAGCGCACGCCCCAATGCTCCAGCGGAAGCTGATGCATCAGCGTCAGTACGACGATGATCACGATCAGGGCGAGCATGGCCAGCAACCCGCCGAACCCCTGCAACAGGCCGAAGGCCGCGCCGGTATTGCCCCAATGCACGAGCATGAAGTAGGGACCCAGGGCCGGGATGGGTGCATAGCCACTGCCGAGCGGGATCGTGCGTTCGACCCAGGCCTTCGAGAGCTGGTCGGCCGCGACGAGCGCGAGCATCAGGCCCGGCACCCAGGCCCAGCCCAGGATCCGGCGCACGCGGTTCGCTTGGGGTGGGAGGCTCACAGCTCGACGACCCTCTGGCAGGTCATGCACAACGTGGCGTGCGGCTTGGCCTTCAGGCGAGCAAAATCAATCGGATTGTGGCAGCGTTCGCAGATGCCATAGGTGCCGGCCGCCATGCGCGCCAGCGCCCGTTCCACTTCGTTGAGCATCGCCTCGTGATTCCTGCGCAGCGAGACCGCGGTCGCCTGGTCGAAAGCAGCGGTGGCGTCGTCGGCCATGTGATTGCCAATGGCCACGCTGGGTTCCTGTGAACTCACATCCAGGCTCAGGATCTGGCGGCGCAGGCTGTCCTGCTGTTCCAACAAAGACCTGCGCAAGCGTTCGATTCGCTCCGGTGACAACATCGCCGTCGTCCTCTAGATTCGGTCGAGCGGCCCAACAGAGGCCGCTCAATCCAACGCAAAACCTTTTTTATTTTACCGTACTCCGGTTGTGAGTACAAATCGCCGTTAACGGGTAAGTGTTCACTGCGCTTTGCGGATGCCAATGCGCACATCTTCGTTGTCCAGCCGCAAGCTGACGGTGAACGCATCTTGCGGCGCCGGGCCCTGTTCGAAAGTGAGCGACAGGGTGTCGGCGGCGATGGTCGCGCCCCAGCGTTGCCACACGGGGGCCAGTTGCGGCCCGGCCTCGACGGTGGTATGGATGCGGTCGCTGATCTCCAGGCCCGACTTCTTGCGGAGCTCCTGGATATTGCGGCTGATTTCGCGCGCCCACCCCTCCCAGCGCAGCTCGTCGGTCAGTTCGGTGGTGACTGCCACCAGATAGCCGGCCTCTTCGGCCACGGCCAGGCCGGGCCGGGGGCTCTTGCGGATCTCGATCTCCTCCGGCAGGATCTGCAGGGCCTCGCCGTCCACCGTGACCGCAACGGGTTGGCCGGCTTCCACTGCAGTGGCCACGGTCAGGGGATCGAGCGCCAGCAGTGCCTGGCGGATCGCCGGGAAGCGTCGGCCATATTTGCTGCCCAACTGCTTGGGGAGCGGATGAACGACGATGTTGACCAGGTCGCTGGAGGCCGTCACCGTGCGCAGCACCTTGACGTTCAGCTCTTCCTTCACCACATCGTCGGCCAGGCGCAAGAGCACCTCGGCCTCGCGAGCCGACGGCACGCCGATGATGGCCTCGGCCAGCGGCTGGCGCAGCTTGAGGCCCGCCGCATCGCGCGCGGCCCGGCCCAGGCTCACCACCCGCTGCGCCAGCGCCATGTCGGCCACGAGCCGCGCATCTGCATACTCCGGCTTGGGATCGGGCCACCGGCTGAGGTGCACCGAAATGGGGCTTGGCGATTGGGCGGCAGCACCCTGCGTCTGGTCCGCGGCGTTGTTGCAGCATACCAGGTTGCGGTAGATGGCGTCGGCGATGAACGGCGTAAAGGGCGCGAGCAGATGGCTCAGGGTGACCAGCACCTCGTACAGGGTCTGGTGCGCGGCGAGGACGTCGGTAGGTTGGTAGGTTGGTAGGTTGGTAGGTTGGTAGGTTGGTAGGTTGGTAGATGGGGTAGTCCCCGTCTCCAATTTTCCAATTTCCCAATTTTCCAATTTCCCATCCCCCGTATTCCAGAAGCGCCGTCGGCTCAGGCGCACGTACCAGTTGCTCAGCTCGTCTACGAAGTCGGCGATGGGCCGCGTGGCGCCGGTGACGTCGTAAGCTTCGAGCGCCGCGGTGACCGTTTCGACCAGGCTGTTCAGGCGCGCGAGGATCCAGCGGTCGAGCACCGGCCGTTCGGCCAGGGGCACGGCCGGCGTGGCCGGATCGAAGCCGTTCAGGTTGGCATAGGTGACGAAGAAACTGTAGCTGTTCCACAGGGTCAACAAGAACTTGCCGGCGGCCTCGCGCACCAAGTTGGCGCTGAAGCGCCGGGTGTTGCCGGGCGGGCTGGCGGTGTACATGTACCAGCGCGTGGCGTCGGCGCCGTGGGCGTCGAACACCGACCACGGATCCACCACATTCCCGCGGCTCTTCGACATCTTGCTGCCGTCCTCCGCGACGATATGGCCCAGGCAGATGACGTTCTTGAAGCAGGGCTGGTCGAAGAGCAACGTGCTCACCGCGTGGAGGGTGTAGAACCAGCCGCGCGTCTGATCCACGGCCTCGCAGATGAAGTCGGCCGGGAACTGCTCCTGGAAGATATTGCGATTCTCGAACGGATAGTGCCATTGGGCCACCGGCATCGAGCCGGAGTCGAACCAGCAATCGGCCACTTCGCGCACGCGGCGCATCGTGCCTGTGCCGCACTGGGCGCAGGGCCACGTGATCTCGTCCACGGCCGGCCGGTGCAGGTCGAGCGGCTCCGCGCCCTCTTGGGCGGGATCGGGCCATTGGCCGCGCTGTTGGGCCAGGTACTTCGGCAACATGAAGCGCCGGCCGGTTTTGGCGTTCAGCTCGGCGACCGAACCGATGCATTCCTGATGGCCGCAGGCGGGATTGTCGCACACCCAGAACGGCAACGGCGTGCCCCAGTAACGTTCGCGCGCCAGGCCCCAGTCAATGTTGTTCTCCAGCCATTCGCCGAAGCGCCCTTCGCGGATGTGTTCGGGCACCCAGTTGATCAGCCGATTGTTGGCGATCAGTTGTTCCTTGAAAGCGGTCGTCTTGATGTACCAGGTCGTGCGCGCATAGTAGAGCAGGGGCGTATCGCAGCGCCAGCAGAACGGGTAGGTGTGCTCGTAGATCCCCTGTTTGAACATCAGGCCGCGGTCGGTCAGCTCCTTCTGGATGAGCGGATCGGCCTCCTTGACGAAGAGCCCGCGCCACGGCGTCACCGCGTCGATAAAGCGGCCCTGCGGATCCACGGTCATCAGGGTCGGTAGGTTGAACTTTTGGCCCACGGCCAGGTCGTCGGCGCCGAATGCCGGCGCGATGTGCACCAGGCCCGTGCCTTCTTCGGTGCTGACGAAGTCGCCGGGGATCACGTAGCAGTAATCTTGAGTGACCGGCAGGAAGGTATAGAGGGGCCGGTAATGGAGGCCCACCAGCTCGCGGCCCTTCGCGCGGCGCAGGATCGTGACATGGTCCGCGTGCTCGGCGAAGACCTGGCCGAGCAGCTGCTCGGCCAGCCATAGCCGATCCTCGCCGTGCTGGACCAGAACGTAGTCCACCTCTTCGCCCACCGCCACCCCCACGTTGCCGGGCAAGGTCCAGGGGGTGGTCGTCCAGACGAGCAGGTAGACGCCGGGCTGATCGCGCAGCGGGAACTTGACGTAGATGCTGGGGTCTTTGGTGCCTTCCTGATAGCCCTGGGCCAGCTCGTGGCTGCTGAGCGGCGTGCCGCAGCGCGGGCAATAGGGCACCACCTTGTAGCCGCGATAGATCAGGCCGCGCTCCCAGTATTGTTTCAAGATCCACCAGAGCGATTCGATGTAATCGTTGGTGAGCGTCCAGTAGGCGTTGGGCAGATCCACCCAGAAGCCCATTCGGGCCGTAAGCTTTTCCCATTCGTCCACATACTCGTAGACGCTCTGGCGGCACTTCTGGATGAAGGGCGCGACGCCGTATTCTTCGATGGCCTTCTTGCCCGAAAAGCCCAGCTTCCGCTCGACCTCCAGCTCGACCGGCAGGCCGTGGGTGTCCCAGCCGCCCTTGCGCGAGACGAAATAGCCGCGCATCGTCTTGTAGCGAGGGAAGATGTCTTTGAAGGCGCGCGCCAGCACATGGTGGATGCCGGGCCGGCCGTTGGCCGTGGGCGGCCCTTCGAAGAACACATAGCGCGGACCGTTGGCGGTTTGCTGTTGCGAGCGGCCGAACACATCGGCCTCCTGCCAGAAGCGCAATATCTCCTGCTCCAACGCGGGCAGGTCAACCTGGGGAGAAACGGGATGGAACCTCGCTCGAGTCACTTGTCACCTCGCTGTTTTCTGCCCCGAAAAATCGGGTCATTCGCCTTATCTTGACGCGGCGTTACATGTCTCCGATTTCGATATAGATACGTTTGTTGATCGCGCCTTTCGACTTGTAGTCGGTCACCCGGATCCGGCCGACTTCGCGCGTATTGGCGACGTGGGTGCCGCCGTCGGCCTGCAGGTCGAGGCCCACGATCTCCACGGTGCGAACCTCCTGGATGTCGGGAGGCAACAGGTTGATCTTGGTGCGGATCAGGTCGGGGATCTGGAACGCCTCGGCGCGCGGCAGGATCCTCACGCGCACGTCGCGCGCCGCGGCGATCTCGGCGTTGCATTTGGCCTCGATCTCGCCCACCAGCTCCCCGCGCAGGGTGGCGAACTCGAAATCCATGCGGCCTTGCAGGGGATCCATGTTGCCGCCCGTCACCTGCGCGCCGTAATCACGCCAGACAACGCCGCATAGGATGTGGAGCGCGGTGTGGGTCCGCATCAGGGCGTAGCGCCGGGGCCAGTCAATCGCACCATGCACCCGCCATCTCTCCCCCGGCCCCTCTCCTGACCTCTCCCCCGGCCCCTCCCCCAATTTTGGGGGAGGGGAGGATTGCTCCCCCTTCCCTTTTAGGGCAGGGGGCAGGGGGGTTAGGTGGGCAGGGGGCTGGGGGGTTAGGTCCAGGGAAGAGGGCATGGCGGCCAGATAGTGCCACACCGTATCCCCTTCCTTCTTTACCTGCGTCACCTGCACCGTCTGGCCGGCGAAGGTCAACGTGCCGAGGTCGCACGGCTGGCCGCCTCCGCCGGGGTAGAACGCCGTGCGGTCCAGCGCCACGCGGCCGGCCGCCACATCCACGGCCACCACCGTAGCATCAAACTCCCGCAAATAACTATCGGTCTGATAGAGCAATTCGGTCATAGCCAATCCTCAATCCCTAATTCCCAAACAAAAAACGCCCTCATCCCCTGGGGACGAGAGCGTAGCTCCCGCGGTACCACCCCGCCTGGCCGATGCCCCTTGCGAGATGCGACCGACTGACGCCTGAAAATTCCCGGTCGGTCATCGGCACAGCGCAGATCACATCGGCCCACTCTGTGAGACGCCATCACGTCTCTGCGTCGGCTAACGGGACGCAACCCCGGCGACGTCTACTTCGCCCGCCACGGGCGGTTCGGGTCGCAGCTCCGGAAGGATTTTCGGCCGATGCAGCGCTTCCGGCTCTCACCGTCCCAGATTCGCTGTGCGCTCGCGAATCGGCCTACTCGTTTCCATCATCGCCTTTGTAGGACGAAGTCTAGCACGGCATGGCCCATTTGTCAAACAACCGTTCCTTTCTAACCGATTTCCGGTTCGCCGCCGGCGATGCTATAATCGCGCGCCATGAGCGATCTTTCGCGCGAAGCCATCGAGGCCGCGTTGACGACGCGGCGTCTGGGCCGGCCGGCCCTTTATTATGCGCGCGTCGGCTCGACGAACGACGTGGCGCACGCGCACGCGGCGACCGCGGCCGAGGGTCTCCTGGTGGTGGCCGATGAGCAGACGGCCGGCCGCGGCCGGCTGGAGCGCACCTGGTGGGCGCCGGCCGGCGCCGGCCTGCTCATGTCGCTGTTGTTGCGGCCCCCCTTGCCGGCCCGCCTGGCGGCGCAACTGACCATGTGCCTGGGACTGGCCGCGGTCGAAGGGATTGCCGACGTGACCGGCTTGCAGCCCGGCCTGAAGTGGCCCAACGACCTGGTGTGGGAAGGCCGCAAGCTGGGCGGCATGTTGAGCGAGCTGCGCCTGAGCGGAGAACGCATCGAGTATGCGGTGCTCGGCCTGGGGATCAACGTCAACGTGCGCTTCACCGCGGCCGCAGGCGCGCCGGCCGGGCTCGTTGCGACCGCCACCAGCCTTCAGATGGCGACAGGCCGGCCGGTATCGCGCGTGGCTTTGCTGGCGGCCATCTTGAGCCGGTGCGAGGCATGGTACGAGCGGCTGCTGGCCGGCGAATCGCTGCACGAGGCGTGGGCCGGCCGGCTGGACACCCTGGGCCGCGTCGTGCGGGTATCCCTGCCCGCGGCCGAATTGCAGGGCGTGGCGGTGCGCGTCACGCCGGAAGGGGCGCTGATCGTGCGCACGGCCGCCGGCCGGGAAGAGATCGTCTGGGCCGGCGATGTGCACGCCGTCCGGTGATGTGCGCCCTCCCGACCTTGGGCATCGCCGTCGGTTGATGTTATAATCGGCGTATGTCCGTTGCTTCGATTCGCCCGCTGATCACGTTGGCCGTCCTGTTTGGACTCGCCGGCGTCTTAATATGGATGTTGCCCGCCGATGCGCTGGCGTGGCCGGCCTTTCAGTCGCCGCTCACCCCGGCCACGCGCACGCCGACCCCGCCGGCCACCGCGACCGTGACCGCGACCGTTCCGCTGTCGCCGACCGTCAGCGTCGGCGCGACCGCGACGCCCCTGCCACAGATGGATTCGCCGGCCGCGGCGCCGCCGTCGGCTCCCAACCGGAGCCCCGGCTTCTTGCCGCCGCCCACGTTGAGCGCGGGCGATCCGCCGCCCTTGGCCGTAGGCGGGCGCCAAAACGCGCCGGCGTTGGCCACCGCCACGCCGTCCCCGCGAGCTGCACTCGTCGCGACGCCGGTCCCGGCGCTTTCCCTGGCGCGCCTGATTGATTTGGGGGTCTTGGCGCTAAGCTACCTGTGGTTGGGGTGCGGCGTCGTGGCGCTGATCGCGGCGGCGCTGATCCTGGTATGGGCGGCGCGCGGGCCGCGTCGCGGCGGGTAAGGGGGAAGAGGCCATGGCCGTGGCCGGCGTCCGCAGCGCGCGAGCGACCTGGCTGCTCCTGGCGCTGATCTGGTTGGCGTTTGCCCTGCGTGTGGTGGGGCTCACCGCGCAAAGCTTGTGGCGCGACGAAGTGGACGCGCTGCGCTTTGCCGCACAGGCTTTGCCGGCGCTCCTGGAGATGTTTCGCCGGCCCGGCGAAAACGGGCCGCTCTTCTTTCTGGGCTTGCGGCCGTGGATCTCCCTGGCGGGCGCCGGCGAATTCGCCTTGCGCTTCCCGTCGGCGGCCCTGGGTACGCTGGCCGTGGCCGTGTTCTACGCGCTGATGCGCCGGCTGATGCGCGAGCGTCTGGTCAGCATGGCGGCGACGTTGCTCTTTGCCACGGCCCCTTACGCGGTGTGGTATGGCCAGGAGGCCAAGATGTACGCCGCGCTCCTGCTGTGGATCTGCGCGGTGATGTATCTGACGGTGGCCGCGAGCCGGCAGGGCGGCCTCTGGCGTTGGGCCTTGCTCTATGGCGCCACCGGCGTGGGGTTCTATCTGCATCTGTTGGCGGCCCTCGCCGTGCCGGTGCAGGCCATCTGGCTGATGGCGTTGCCGGGCCTGGCGCCCGGCCGACCGGCCGGCTGGGCCCGGCGGCGTCGGCTGGCGGGCCTGCTCTACCTGGCGCTGCTCATCGTGCCCTATCTGCCGCTGGCGCGCTGGCAGGCGCCGATGTGGCTGGCGGGCCAGGCGCAGACGGGCTATCCGTTCGTGCCCCTGCCGACGATCCTGCTGGTGATGCTGGTCGCGTTCGGCCGGGGCATCTTGCCCGTGACCGCGCCGGTTGTGTTGCTGCCGACAGCCGTAGCGTTGCTGGCCGGCGTGGGCCTGTGGCTGGAGAGGCGCAAGGCGGAAGCCGCGCTATCACCCGACGCGGGCGGCGCACGCGCCCGCCCGGCCGCCGGAGAGAGATCGGCCGGCCGCCGCTGGTTGCTCGTCGGATTGCTGCTCGTCTGGTGGCTCCTGCCGGCCGTCGGCATCTACATCATCTCGTTGCGGCGGCCGCTCTTTGCCGATCGCTACCTGATCTGGACGATGCCGGCCTTCCTCGGCCTGGTGGGCCTGGGGCTGGCCGCGTTGCAGCGGGTCCGGCGCGGCCTGGGGGCCGCGCTGTTCGCCGCGCTGGTAGCGCTCAACCTGGCGGCCGCGGCCGGCCAGATGGTCCAGCCGATCAAGTCCGACTTTCGGGCGGCCGCGGCCTACGTCATGGCGCAAAAACAGCCCGGCGACCGGTTGCTGTTTCAGATTCCGTACAATCGTTACACGTTTGCATATTACAGCGGCGAGCTCGACGAATGGCTCGACGGGCCTTATACCAATCACGGCATGAGCGCGGCCGAATTGGACGCGCTGCTGACGCGGGCCACCGCCCAGCTCCCTGCGGTGTGGCTGATCGCCTCAGAGGTGCCGATGTGGGACGAGCGCGGCCTCACCGAGGCCTGGTTGAACGCGCATGGCACGATCACGCAGCGGGCCGAGTTCGCGCGCGTGACCGTGACACGCTATCAGTTACGTTAAGGGACGCGGAGAATCATGATCGCTCACGTGCCAGGCACTTCAAAAGTGCCTGGCACGTTTGAGGCTATCTTAGGTTAGTTGCGCTGAGGGACGAGTAGCATTATGACCGAGTTCGAGGCTTCGTTGCCGGTTGATCCTTCCATCCGGGGCACCGGCGAACCGGAATGGATGCCGAGCCTGGCCGAGGTGGCCCGCGCCCGCGCGCAACTGGAGCGCGCCGGCGTGGTGCGCGCCCTTTCGCGCGGCCTTCACCCCCAGCTCGTGCCCCCCGGCGAAACGCCGTGGCTCTGGCTCCTCGCCGCGGCCGTGTGGATCCTGATCTGGCCCGCCCTGATCGCCTATCGGCTGCTCATGGGCGAACCGGCGTGGCTGCCCTGGTGGCTGCCGTTCATCCTGGCGCTGATCAACCTGGCCCTCTTGGCGGCTCCGGTCTTCTATACGGAACGCCTGGGCGGGCAGGAGGATTTGCGCCGGCGCTTCACCAAGATCCAGACCATCCCGCAGATGCTGGCCCTGGAACCCGCCGAGTTCGAGGTGTGGGTCGGCATGTTGTTCGAGCTCTTGGGCTTTCAGGTCAAGAACACCCAGTACGTGGCCGATCACGGCATTGATCTGATCGTGACCAACCCCGAGGTGCGCTACGGCCTGGTGCAGTGCAAGCGCTATCGCGGCACGGTGGGCGAGCCGACCATTCGCGACCTGTACGGCACTCTGATCCACGAAAACGGCGACCACGCCTGGCTGGTCACCACCGGCGGCATCTCGCGCCAGGCGCGGGATTGGGCGGCCGGCAAGCCGATTGACCTGTGGGACGGCTTGCGGCTGGTGGAATTTTCGAAGCAGATGCGCAACGGACGAGGAGGCCAGCGCAATGCAGCCATCATCTGATCGTCGGCCCTTGATCTTTGCCCATCGCGGGGCGTGTCGGGTAGCGCCCGAGAACACGCTGCCGGCCTTTCAGGCGGCCATTGACCTGGGCGCGGATGGCATCGAGCTCGACGTGCAATACAGCTCGGACGGCAAGCTGATGGTGATCCACAACCCGACCCTGGAGGCCACGACCGACGGCGCGGGACGGGTCACCGCGCACACCTTCGAGGAGCTGCGCCGGCTGGACGCCGGCGCGCATTTCGCGTCCCGCTTCGCCGGCACGCCGATCCCCACCCTGGACGAGGTGCTCGAGCTGGTGGCCGGCCGGCTTTTGGTCAACATCGAGTTGAAGGCGCTCGACACTGTGACCGCCGGCATCGGCGTAGATGTGGTGCATTGCGTCCGCGCGCACGGCATGGCCGATCAGGTGGTGATCAGCTCCTTCAACCCGCTGGCGCTGCGCCGGGCCAAGAGCGCCGGGCCGGAGATCGAATGTGCGTTGTTGACCGCGGCCGATCTGCCCGGCTGGATGCGCAGCCGAGCGACCCTCTGGTTCAGCCGCGCGGACAGCATCCACCCCGAACATCCGATGGTGGACGCCGCGTACATGGCCTGGGCGCGGGGCCGTGGCATGGCCGTGCGTCCCTGGACGGTCAACGAAGAGGCCGAGATGCGCCGGCTGATTGCGCTCGGCGTGGACGCGCTCATCACCGATCTGCCCGATGTGGCGCTTCGGCTGCGCGATGCGCCGATGTAACCCGAAAATCATATCGCAAACTGATCCAACAATGGAGTTGTGGCAGTGACCGAAACATCTGTTCTTCCGGCTTCGCTCGTTTCCTTCTTTGCGCCGAACGGCGTGGCTGTGATCGGCGCCTCGCGCGATCCCACCAAGCTCAGCTACGGCATCATGCGCAACCTGTTGGACCCCGCCCACGGCTATCGCGGCCCGATCTATCCCGTCAATCCGAAGGCCGATGAGATCCTGGGGTTGCGTTGCTATCCCGACATCGCCGCCGTGCCCGATCCGGTCGAACTGGCCGTGCTGGTCCTCCCGGCCGGCCTGGTGCCCGACACGATTGATGCGTGCGGCCGCCGCGGGATCAAGGCTGCGATCGTAATCTCCGGCGGCTTTCGCGAGGTCGGCCCGCGGGGCGCGGCGCTCGAAGAGGCGATGGTGGCCGCGGGCCGCCGCTACGGCATGCGGATCATGGGGCCGAACGGCATCGGTGTGATTGACACCCACACGCCGCTCAACACCACCTTTGTGCCGGGCATGCCGCCGGCCGGCCACATTGCTTTCGTGTCTCAGTCGGGCGCGCTGTGCGGCAGCATCATAGATTGGACCATCGGCCACGGCATCGGTTTCAGCCGGTTGCTCAGCGTGGGCAACGAGGCGGACGTCAACGAGACCGATCTGTTGCCGGTGCTGGCGGCCGATCCGCACAGCCGCGTCATCCTCCTGTACCTGGAGGACGTCAAGGGCGGGCCGCGCTTCGTGCCGGCGCTGCGCGCTGCGGCGGTCGCCAAGCCGGTCCTCGTGCTCAAGATGGGGCGGACGGCCAGCGGCCAGGCCGCCACCGCCTCGCACACCGGCGCGCTGGCCGGCGCCCACGAGGCTTTTCGCGCCGGCTGCAAACAGGCCGGCGCGCTCGAGGTGGAGCGCGTGCAAACCCTCTTCAACGCGGCCATCGCGCTGGCCTATCAGCCGTTGCCGCGCGGCAATCGGATCGCCATCCTGACCAATGCCGGCGGCCCGGCCGCAGTGGCCGCCGATGCGTTCGAGGCCGCCGGCCTGCAAATGGCGCAGCCCGGCCCCGCAACGCAGGCCCTCTTGCGTTCGTTCCTCCACCCCGATGCCCAGGTCGCCGGGCCGGTAGACATGCTTGGCGGCGCGGACGAGACGCATTATCGTCGCAGCCTGGAGGCGCTCCTGGCCGACCCGGCCGTAGACGGCGTCCTGGTGATCCTGGTGCCCCAATCGCTCATCAAGCCGCCGGCGGTGGTCGAGGCGTTGCGCCAGGCCATACAGACGCAGGCGCAGCCGGCCCGGCCGGTGCTGTTTTGCCTGATGGGCGAGGCGAGCGTCCGGCCGGCGCGCGCGGCTGCCCACGCCGCCGAGATTCCGCCCTATGCTTTCCCCGAGGAGGCGGTCGAGGCGTTCAGCATTTTGTGGCGTCGGGCGCAGTGGGTGGCGAAGGCCCAAAAAGCGGCCGAGCAGCCGCCCGACCAAGCCCCGCTGCCGCAGTTTGCCGCGGAGAGCGGGCCGCGCGCGGAAGTGCGCCGGGCCATCGCGGCCGCGCTGGCCGCCGGGCGCCGGCAGTTGGACGCGGTCGAAGCGCGGCCGTTGCTGGCGGCCTACGGCATCGCCACGGCCGCCGAGGCCCTGGCGACCACTCCTGCCGAAGCGGCTGCGCTGGCCGAACAGATCGGCTTTCCGGTCGTCATGAAGCTCAGCAGCCCCGACATCCTGCACAAGACGGAAGCCGGCGGAGTCATGCTGAACATCCGATCGGCGCAGGAGGCGGCCGCCGCGTTCACGGACCTGATCGCGCGCGGCGGGGCCGTGCAGCCGGCCGCGCGCATGCGCGGGGTGCAAATCCAGAAGATGATCGTCGGCGGCCAGGAAGTGATCGTCGGAGTCAAGCGCGATCCCACCTTCGGGCCGCTGGTGATGTTCGGCCTGGGCGGCATCTACGTGGAGGTGTTGGCCGATGTGAGCTTCCGGCTGGCGCCGCTCACCGAGGCCGACGCCTGGGAGATGCTCGCCGAGGTGCGCGCGGCGCGCTTGCTGGCGGGCGTGCGCGGCGCGGCCCCGGCCGATCGGGCCGCGCTGGTGGACGCCATCGTGCGGGTCGGCCGGCTCGCCGCCGACCACCCTCAGATCGCCGAGCTGGATGTCAATCCGCTGATGGTGTTGGCCGAAGGCCAGGGGGTCGTGGCCGTGGACGCGCGGATCGTCCTGGCGTAACCGATGGCCGCTGGCCCTCTCCCGCCGGCGGGAGAGGGCATCTAACCCCCCGGCCCCCTTCCCTGCGAGGGAAGACCTAACCCCCCGGCCCCCTTCCCTGCGAGGGAAGGGGGCGGGAAAAAGGGGTTTTGCGGCGGGGGGGGGCGCCCCCCCCCCCCACCCCCCCCCCCCCCTAACCCCCCACCCCCCGCCGGGGGGGCAGGGGGGCGGGGGGGCAAAGGGGGGTGGGGGGGCAGTGGGGGGGGACCGC
>JBBIKA010000017.1:11476-33043 GCA_037445695.1 Chloroflexota bacterium | reverse complement strand
GGCTTCCAGTGCCAGATGGGGATGCTGCGCGGCAAGCTGATCGTCGAGGCGTGAGCATCTTTCGTTGGCTGCTTCTTGGTCAGATCTAAACAACTTCCTAACAATTCACCGCTATACTGAGGCTGTCAGTTGGCGAGGGGCCAACGAAACTACCTCAAACAGGAGATTCTTTCGATGAACAAGCGAATCAAGATTACCATCGGGATCGGCCTGGCCGTGCTGCTGTTGACGGCCATTTTCGCCACGGCGGCCTTCGCCCAGGGACCGGTCGGCGGCTTCGGTCGCGGCATGATGGGCGGCCAGGGTGGCTTCGGCAGCATGATGGGCGGCCAGGGTGGCTTCGGCGGCATGATGGGCGGTTTCGGCAGCATGATGCAGGGCTGGTTGGGCCAGGCGACCGGCGGGATCACCGGCACGGTGCCTTTCGGCATGGGCAGCATGATGGGCGGTTTCGGCGGCATGATGGGCGGGGGCAACCCCATCAGCGGCACGTTGCCGACGGCTTGCCCGATGGCGGGTGGCGTGGCGAATCCGGCGAATGCTCAGCCGATCAGCTTCGACAAGGCTGTCGAGGCCTTCCGCCAGTATCTGAACAACTATAACAACGCCGATTTGACGTTGGCCGAGGTGATGGAGTTTGAGAATAACTTCTACGCCGTGGTCAAAGAAAAGAGCACCGGCACGGGCGCCTTCGAGCTCCTGGCCAATCGCTACACCGGTTACGTCACCCCCGAGCCGGGCCCTAACATGATGTGGAACACTAAATACGGCCACATGGCCGGCTTCGGCGGCATGGGCATGATGGGCGGGCGCTGGAATCCGCCGGCCGGCCCCTTGACGGTCAGCGTGGAGCAGGCGCGGGCCGCGGCGCAACAATGGCTGGACGCCAACCTGCCGGGTGCCCAACTGGCCGATGATCAGATGCAGTTCTACGGCTACTACACGCTCGATTTTCTGAAGGATGGCAAGACCGCCGGCATGTTGAGCGTCAACGGCTACACCGGTCAGGTCTGGTATCACACCTGGCACGGCGCCTTCATCAGCGAAAAAGAGTTCTAACACGGGGCTACCGCCCGGACAGCGCAGGCCGGCGATATCCGACATCGCCGGCCTGCCGTTTTTGTGGTATACTGTGGGGTGAGGTCACACCATGCCCAGGACCATTCTGGTGGTAGATGACGAACGCAAGATCGTGGTCGCGCTCAAGGGTTATCTGGAGCAGGCCGGCTTCCGGGTGGTTACGGCCGGTGATGGCCAGGCGGCGTTGACGACCTTCCGCCATGAGAAGCCCGACCTGGTGATCCTCGACCTGATGTTGCCCGGCATAGACGGCCTGGACGTGTGTCGTATCCTGCGTCGCGAGTCCGCCGTGCCTATTATCATGCTCACCGCCCGCGCCGAGGAGGCCGATCGGCTGATCGGCCTGGAGCTGGGCGCCGACGACTACGTGGTCAAGCCGTTCAGCCCGCGCGAAGTCGTAGCGCGCGTGCGCGCGGTGCTCCGCCGCGTGGCGGGCGAAGTGGCCCCCTCCGGCCTCCTGCAGGTGGGCGACATCGTCCTTGATCTGGCCGGGCATCAGGTCACGGTGGCCGGCCGGCCGGTAGAACTCACGCCCACCGAGTTCGCCCTGCTCGCGGCCCTGGCGCGTGCACCGGGTCGCACCTTCACGCGTGCCCAATTGCTGCAGCAGATCCAGGATAGCCCCCTTGAAGGCTTCGAACGCACTGTGGACGTGCACGTCCGCAATCTGCGCGCCAAGATCGAGCCGGACCCCCGCAACCCGCACTACATTCTGACGGTCTACGGCGTCGGCTACAAGCTCGTGGAGCCCGCCCATGCCGCGTAGCCTTTTCTTCAAGCTGCTCGGCGGCTTTGCCCTGGTCATCCTGATCATGGCCGTCATCGTATCGGCGCTGGTCAACCGCGCCACGGCGGGTCAGTTTCGGCTCTACACGGATCGTAACGGCCAGCTTTGGGCCGGCCAACTGGCGTCCCAACTGGCCGATTACTACGCGCGGCAGGGGAGCTGGCAAGGGGTCGAGGCGGTGCTGCAAGGGACCGGCGGTATGATGGGCCCGGGCATGGGAATGATGATGAACGGCGGCATGATGCGCCAGAGCGTTGCCGGCCGCGATATGTGGCGCATGATGGGCCTGCGCGTCCTCCTGGCCGATCCGGCCGGCCGGGTGCTCAGCGATTCGGCGGCCGCGCTGGTCGGGCAAACGTTGGCCGCCGATCAATTGGCCGCCGGCGCGGGCATTTGGGTGGATGGCCGGCTCGTCGGCACGGTGCTCGTCGCCGCACAGCCGGCCTTGGCGGCCGAATCGCCTGCGGCCGCGTTCCTGCGCGACGTCAACCGTTCGCTCCTGCTGGCGGTCGCGGCGGCCGGCCTCATCGCCTTGGCCTTCGGCGCGGGGCTTTTCTTTCACCTGACCGCGCCGATCCGTCAGTTGACGGCCGCGGCCCATGCCGTTTCGACCGGCGACCTGAGCCGCCGGGTGGCCGTGCGCTCGACCGATGAGCTGGGCGAGCTGGCTGCCGCCTTTAACGCCATGACGGCTAGCCTGGCTGCCGCGGAGGCGCAGCGCCGCCAGATGGTGGCTGACATCGCCCACGAGCTGCGTACGCCGCTCAGCGTATTGCAGGCCAACCTGGAAGCGATGCAAGATGGCATCCTGCCGGTCAACGATGAGCAACTCGCCTCGTTGCACGAAGAGACGGTGTTGCTGAGCCGCCTGGTGGCCGACCTGCGTCTGCTTGCGTTGGCCGAGGCCGGACAGCTCAAGCTGGATCGGGTCGAGACCGACCTGGGCGAGCTGGTGCGTCGGGCGGCCGAGCGGCTGCGACCGGCTGCAGAGGCGCGGAGGATCGCACTGGCGGTGGAGATCGTGCCCGATGCCCCGCGCATCCAGGCCGACGCCGACCGGCTGGCGCAGGTGATCGGTAATCTGATGGACAACGCCCTGCGCCACACGCCGGCCGGTGGCCGGATCGTCTTGGCCGTGGGGTGGGCCACCGGGCCGGGCCCGGGCCGGCAGCCTATCGTGAGCGTGACCGATACCGGTCCGGGAATCGCGGCCGAAGACCTGCCGTACATCTTCGATCGTTTCTATCGTGGGGACAAATCGCGGGCGCGTGCCAGTGGCGGCTCTGGCTTGGGATTGGCGATTGTCAAACAGCTCGTGGAGGCGCATGGCGGCCGGGTGTGGGCCGAGAGCCCGGCCTTCCCGGCCCCTGACGGCCACGGGTTCGGGACCAGGATCGTCATGATGTTTTGATTCCCTCCGCTTGCGCAACCCGCCTGACCCTGACACGGGCCCGGCTTCCTGGCGTAACGATAGTTGTGCTACAATGGGCGCCGGTGCTCCTGGCCGGCGCTTCCGGCAAACGGAGCATCTGAACTGAAGGCCGCGCCCCGCGGCAGGATGGAGGCCATGCGGGCCGGCCGGCTTTGAGGTGCATCCATGTCCGATACGCAACCTTTCGATGTCAGTCAATTCGGCGAAGTGAAACGCATCCTGGTCGTCGCCGCGCATCCCGACGACCTGGAGACCGCGTGTGGCGGCACGGTGGCGCTGCTGGTCGAACGGGGAGTCGAGGTGGCCCTATTGCTGTGCACCGACGGCGACATCGGTACCCACGATCTCAGCTTCACGCGCCAGACTCTGGCGGCGGTGCGCCGGGAAGAGGCTCTGGCCGGCGCCCGCGTCTTGGGCCTGCAAACGGTCTTCTTCCTGGGCCACCCGGACGGCGAACTGGTGGCCGATCTGACGCTGCGGGCCGAGATCGCGCACATTTATCGCCGCTGGCAGCCGGATACCGTCTTCACCTTCGACCCGTTCTGGGCCGGCCAGGCGCATCCCGATCATACGGCCGCCGGCCGGTCGGCCGTAGACGCGTACATGCCGTCGAAAATGGAGCTCTATCATCCCGAACAGCTTGTGGATGGCATCCGGGTGGCCGATGTCAAGCGGTTCTTCTTCTTCGGCGGCAGCAATCGCGAAGGGGAGATCACCATAGACATCTCGCCGGCCTGGGAAAAGAAGCTGGCCGCGACCCGCTGTCACGTCAGCCAGTTCGGCCAGCGGGAGGAGGCGCTCCAGTGGCTGGCCGAGTGGAACCGCGAGACCGGCAAATGCTGCGGCCTGGAATACGCCGAGGCCTTCCACCCGATGCGAGTATGGTAAGGAGCAATCAACCCAAGAGAATATCCGAACGCTCTGCTTGGTGCTAACCTAAAAATAGACGTGCCAGGCACTTGGCTCTTTGTTGTTGACGGCGATACCGTCACCGTGCGTCTTCGACCGGCCAGCCTCACTTGGACCGGCCGGGTTGTCAAACCTGCGGTAGCAGTGCTGGACGATTACGCGGCGTAAAAACACAAAATGCCGCACAGCTACAGGGGCGCACAATTGCGCGCCCCTGTGGCTGATGCAGGTTCGGCCGGCGCTCAGCGGCCGTCCCCCCCATTTACGGCCGCGCCGGGCTGCCGTCGGGCAGCCGGGTTTGCGTCCAACCCTCCACCCAATCCTCGCACGGATACTTCGCCGCCAGCGCCTCGTTGATGTCAATCCCCAGGCCGGGCTTGTCGTTCGGGTACATGTAGCCGTCTCGCACGACCGGCAGGCCGGGGAACATCTCGTAGACCAGGTCGTTGAACCGGCACCACTCCTGGATGCCGAAGTTGGGTGCCCACAGGTCCAGGTGCAGGTTGGCCGCGTGTCCCACCGGCGACGTGTCGCCTGGGCCATGCCACGCCGTGCGCACGCCGAACAGATTGGCGAACGAGGCCACGTGCCGCGCCGGCGTGATCCCGCCCATCTGGCTGACGTGCATGCGGATGAAGTCGATCAGCCGATCACGAATGAGGGGCGTCCACTCATGGGGGCTATTGAACAGCTCTCCCATGGCCAGCGGCGTGGCGCATTGCATGCGCATCATGCGGAAGTACTCGATATCCTCCGGCGCCAGGGCATCTTCCAGGAAGAAGAGCCGGAACGGCTCCACATCTTTGGCGAACTGCACCGCATCAATCGGGCTGAGCCGCTCGTGGACATCGTGCAGCAGCTCCACCTCCGGGCCGACCGCCGACCGCACGTGTTCGATCATCCGCAGCATGTTGCGCATGTAGGCGCGCGGGTCGTAGTAAGCGCCCTCGGCCGCGCCTTCCGGCTTGTGGATGATCGCTCCCTTGCCACCGTAGCCTCCCATCTGGACGCGGATGTAGCGATAGCCCTGCGCCATAAATTTGCGCACATTCTCTTCCACCTCGACCGGATCGCGGCCGTCTGCGTGGACGTAGACGGCCGCGGCCTCCCGACATTTGCCGCCCAGCAGGTCGTATACCGGCATCCCGGCCAATTTCCCCTTGATATCCCATAGCGCCTGGTCAATGCCCGAGATGGCGTTGTTCAACACCGGGCCGTTGCGCCAATAGCCGTTGACCATTGCCATCTGCCAGAACTCTTCGCTGCGCGAGACGTCCCGGCCGAGCGCGAACGGTTTGAGATGCTTCTCAATGGCCGCGATGACGGCATGGAAACGCTGGGTGAAGGTGGCGCATCCCAGGCCGTAAAGCCCCGGCTCCGAGGTGATGACCTTGACGATGACTAGCCGCTGCCCGGCCGGCTGGGTAGCGATGACACGAACGTCCTGGATGGTGATCGGTTTGGCCATAAGGCTTTCTCTCCTCTTTCAGATGCTTTGGCAGTAACTACTGCTTTGTTGGCCAAGAATTTGCTTTTTCGGCCGCCTTACCTCTCTCACCCCCCGGCCCCCGCTCTCCCCTTTCAGGGGAAAGCGGGGGCGCTGAAGAGGGGATTTGCGGCCGGCGCAGCCGGCCGCAAATCCCGTTCAGCCTTCTCCCCGCCCCCGTGAGAAGACCCCCCTCCCCCTCCCCTACACGGGGAGGGGAGTAATTCTCCCCCTTCCCTGGCAGGGAAGGGGGCCGGGGGGTTAGGTTTCCCTGGCAGGGAAGGGGGTCAGGGGGTGGAGAGGGGAGATAATGGGAAGGGGTTGGGGGCGACGGCGAAGCTGCCGCCCCCAACCCCTTCTTTTCTTCTTGTTCTTCCCCGAAATGGGGGAGAACGAGAAGCTGAGTTGGCTTTTTGCGGCCGGCGCAGCCGGCCGCAAACCCCTCTTTTGACGTTAATGGCAGGGGATCCAGAGCTTCTGACCGGCCCAGATTCTGTCCGGGTTGGGAATGCCGTTCACCCGCGCCAAGTACCACACGCTCCATCCGGTCGAGCGCGCGATCTTCCACAACGTGTCGCCCCACTTGATCGTGTACCAGAAGCCACAGGCCGGAGGCGGTGTCGCCTTGACGCAGATGGTTCGGCCAGATCGAATTAAGTTCGGGTTGGGAATGCTGTTCAGGCGGGCCAGGTATGAAGCCGTCGTACCGTAGCGGGCCGCGATCTTGTTGAGGGTATCGCCCGGCTTGATGAGGTACCAGGCCGAGCACCAACTGGCGCTCGGAACCGTCTCCGGCTCTGCCGACGTGGCCATCGGCAAGGCCAGGAGAAGCAGGACAACGACCGAGAGGACGAGAACAAGCCGACGGAACGCTCTCATATGACCCTCCCTGAATATGTAGATGGTAACTCGATCCGTGTGCGGCCTCTGCTATTGCTTTGTTAGCCGAGAATTTACTTTTTCGGCCGCCTTACCTCTCTCACCCCCGGCCCCCGCTCTCCCCTGAAAGGGGAGAGCGGGGGCGCTGAGGAGGGGGTTTGCGGGCGGCGAAGCCGCTCGCAAACCCCATTCAGCCTTCTCCCCGCCCCCGTTTCGCGAAATTTCGCGAAACGGGGGCGGGGTCGGGGGTGGGGGTCAATGCGGCAAAATGCAAAATCTAAGCTTACAAAGCACTATGAAGGATACCTCCTTTTTAAAATTTATGCAAATTTCATCTCCTCTACGATTGGTTTTTTGTCTCCGGTTCACGAAACTCCAGCGGAAAATCGAGTATCCGCTGATCGAGGACGGTCTCTTCGCGTTCGAGCTCGATCTCCAGCCGATAGATGTTGCCCGGCCGCGGCTCCTGGCGCAGGTGGAGCGTCACCGATTGATATGGCTCGCGGATCTCCACCATAAACATGGTGCACACGACCTGGCCATCCTCATCGCTCACGGTGAAGGTCAGATTGGGGTAGGTTGCGAAGGGGCTGGTTTGCACGCGCACCCAGAGGCGCCGCAGGTCGGGATAGGGCCACACCTCGGCGCGCTCGATGACGGGTGGATGCTCCTCGGTAGGGGTTGGCGCGGCGTCCAGCGCCGCGCGGTACAGCTCAATGGGATCTGTGATTTTGGTCATGGTTGCTCCCGGAACGAGCGCGATCTCGTTCAACCAGGGCCACGCCGATCAGCACCAGCGCGGCGCCGATGACGATCAGCAGCGTCAGCGGTTCGCCCAGGGCGAGCACCGAGACCGCGGTCGAGATCACCGGTATCAGGAACAGCGTCATGCTGGCGCGGGCGGCCGTCGTGGCGGCCAGGATGCGCAGCCACCAGATGTTGGCCAACGCGCCCGCGCCCAGGCCCAGCAACAGCAACGCGATCCACGCGTTGGCCGGCAGGTGCAGCAGGGCCTGTAAGCCGGCCGGGCCGGCCCCTTCCCATGCCGCCAGCGGCAAGAGCAGCCCCGCGCCGACCAGGGCTACATCGGCCAGGATGACCTCGGCTGCGTGCGACTCCACCAGTTTCTTGCCGCCGATGCTGTAGAGCGCCGCGAAGAAGGTGGCGATGATCATCATGCCATCCCCCACCCATCCCGTGCTGGCAATCGCCAGATGGCCGGCGCCCTGGCTCACCAGCGCCGCGCCGGCGAACGCGGTCGCCATCGCGCCCCATTCGATCGCCTTCGGCCGTTCGCGCAGCCACAGCGCGGCGATGAACACCATGAAGACCGATGTGAGGTTCGACAGCACGCCGGCGTTGGTGGCGGTGGTGAAGCGGAGCGCGGTGTTCTCCAGGAAATAGAACAGGGTGATGCCCGTGAGCGCAATCCACAGCACCGAACCGGCCTGCGAGCGCAACAAAGTCCACGCCTCGGGCAACCGGCCCTGCCGCGCCAGCCACGCCAGCAGCACGCCGGCCGAGATGCTCCAGCGCAGGAATGCAATGGCCGTCGGGCCCAGCCACTCCAGGGCCGCCTTGGTCAAGGGAAAGCTGGCGCCCCACAGCGTGACCGTGGCAAATGCCATCAGGTAAAGCGCAGCGCGGCGGCTCATCGGTCAACCGATCTCGGCCGGCCCGGCCGGCACGGCTTCGCGGCCGTTCAACTTGAGCGAGAGCACCTGCGAAGTGTTGTCGGCGCCCATCGAGACGCCGTAGATCGTATCGGCCACCTCGATGGTCCCCCGGTTGTGCGTGATCAGGATGAACTGTGTCTGTTGGCTGAGCGCCTTCAGCGCCTCGCGGAAGCGGCCGACGTTGGCCTCATCGAGGGCGGCATCCACTTCGTCGAGCACGCAGAAGGGGGTGGGCCGCGCCTTGAGGATGCTGAAGATGAGCGCAGCCGCGGTCAAGGCGCGCTCGCCGCCCGAAAGCAATGCCAGCCCTTGTTCGCGCTTGCCCGGCGGCCGGGCGATGATCTCCACCCCGGTCGTGGCCGGATCGTCGGGATCGGTCAACACCAGCCTGGCCGAGCCGCCGCCGAAGAGGTTCGTGAACTCCTCCTTGAACTGCGCCGCCACCGCCTTGAACGTGCTCAGGAACTCGCGCTGCATCACCGTGTCCAGGTCGGCGATCACCTGTTCCAGATCGGCCACGGCCTTCTCCAGGTCGGCGGCCTGCGTGGTGAGGAAGTTATAGCGGGCCTCGACCTCGTTGTACTCGGAAAGGGCCTCCAGGTTCACCGGCCCCAGCCGGCCGAGCTGGCCGCGCAATTGGCGGATGTTTTCCTCGAGATCGGCCGGCAGTTCCAACACGGCGGGCAGGTGGGTCACCACGCCGTTGAGCGGCAACGGCGGCTGATCGCCGGCCGGTTCCTCGCCGTCGAAGACGACCGGGCCCAGCTCCTTCTCGATCTCGGAGCGCAGATGGGCCAGCTCGTCCTGGCTGCGCTGATAGGCCAGCTCGGCCTGGCTCTGGCGCATCTGCGCCTGGCGCAGTTGTTCGCGCAGGTTGCGCTCCCGGCCTTCCGCCTCGCGCTGTTCCTGTTCCAGGTGGGCCAGGCGCGCTTCGGCCGGGTCAATGAGGGCCGCGAAGGCGCCGATCTCGGTCGCGAGCGCGGTCGCCTGGTCTTCGTAGGCGGCGATCTCCCGGCCGGTTTGCGCCTGCGCTGCGATCAGGGCCTGCAGCCGGGCCTCTTTCGCGTCCAGATCCTCGCGGCGCTGGCGCTGGAGCGCCCGCAGCTCGTCTACGCGCGCCTGATGGCTGCGTAGTTGCCCCGCGCTGACGGCTGCCTCGGCGCGCAGCCGGGCCAGCTCTTTCAGCAGATCATCGGTCGTCAGCGCGGCCAGCTCTCGTCGCGCGGTTTCGAGGGTCGCTTCCTGCGTGGCCAGTCTGGCGGTTAGCTCGCCGATGGCCTGCGTCAGGGATGCTTCGTTCTGGTCCAAGCCGGCCAGCTCCTGGTGGATCTGGCGGATGCGCTCCTGGTGCCAGGCGATGGTCTGCCGGCTGCGGTCGGCGGCCAGCCAGAGGCGATCGCGTTCGGCCGTCAGCTTTTGTTTTTCGCCGACCAACGCGTCGCGGCGGCCGAGCAGCCGATCCAGCGCCTGGCGGCCGGCTTCTTGTGTCTGCCGGGCGGCGGCCACCTCTGCTTCGTGCCGAGCCACCTGGCGAGCCGCGGCCGCGATCTGGTCGGGCAGTTCGCGCAAGGCGCGCGCCCGGGAGAGGAGGCCGCTGTCGCGGGCGCGGGCTTCGCTGCCGCCGGTGATGCTGCCGCCCGGCCGCACGATCTCGCCCTCGATGGTGACGAAAGTCGCGCGGCTCTCCGTCTTCAGCAGCCGCCGGGCGGTCGCCAAGTCGCGCACGACGATGACGTGGTTGAGGGCCAGTTCCACGGCCGGCCGGATGGCCGGATCGAAGCCGACCAGTTCGCTGGCCAGGCCCAGGACGCCGGAGGCTTTAGGCGCCTCCAACGGCCGGCCGGGCCGCAAGGTGTCGAGGGGCAGGAAGGTGGCGCGGCCGGCCTGGGTCTGCTTGAGGAAGGCGACGGCGGCTTCGGCGTCTTCCCAGGTGCGCACGACGATGTCTTGCAGGCGGCTGCCCAGCGCGGCTTCCAGCGCCCGGTCGAGCTCGGCCGGCACTTCGATCAGCTCGCCGAGCGCACCGATGATGCCGGTGAGGGCCGCCGCGGCGGCCACCGACCCTTTCTGGCCGCCGGCTTCTTTGCGTCCGCGCGCGGCCGCCAGGATGGCCCGACTGCCGGCGTTGAGCCCGGCCCCTTCGTCGCGCAGACGCGTGAGCAGCTCTTGTTGATCTTGCAGCCGGGCCAAAGCGCGTTGCGCGGCACCGAGCATGCTGGCGGCCTGACGCTCGGCTTCCTGGGCTTGCGCCAGGGCCTGGCCCTGGGCCTGACGGGCCTGTTCGATTTCGGCCAGGGCGGCCTCGGTCGCGGCCAGCTTCTCCTCCAGCGCCGCGCTCTGGGCTGTCAGCCGCGCCAGCTCGGCCTGGGCGGCTTGAAGCGCGCGCACCTGTTCGTCCTGTTCCGATGTCAGTTCGCGGCGGCGGTCGCCGAGTTGGTCCAGCCGCGAGCGCCGTTCGGCCAGTTGCGTCCGCAGCGCCAGCAACGCATCTTCGGCCTGCGCCAGTTGGGCCGCCTGCGTCCGGCGTTGCGCTTCCAGCGCGTCCAGTTGTTTCTGGGCCTCGACCACCCGGCCGGCGTGCGCCTCGTGGTCGGCGCCGGCTTCGGCCAGGGCGGCCTCGGCGCTGCGCAGGCGTTCGGCGCCATCTTCCAGGCCGGCGCGGAGGCGGACCAGCTCTTCCTCCAGCTCGGCCTGCTGTTGCCCCCACAGGCGGAGCTGTTCGGCGCGGACGGCCAGCTCGCGTTGGAGCGTCTCGGCCTGGCGGTGAAGCTGGCTGCTGGCGAGATGCCAGTCGCTGAGCCGATCGCGCAGGTCGGCTCGTTCGGCCTGGCGGCCGGCGGCCTGTTGTTGGGATGCGTTCAGGGCGGCGCTCAGTTCCTCGACGAGGCCAACATGGGTGTCCAGGCGCTCGCGGGCCGCGGCGAGCGCCTGGTTGGCCTGGCGCCACTTGTAGCCATACCAGACGCGAAGCTGGGCGGCCAGGTCGGCCTTGAGTTGCTGGTATTCCGTGGCGCGGCGCGCCTGGCCCTTGAGGTAGCGCAGCCGCGGGGTGAGCTCGTTGATGATGTCGCGCGCGCGGGTCAGGTTGGCGCGCGCTTCTTCCAGCTTCTGCCGGGCCTGATCGCGCTTGCTCTGATGGACGGTGATGCCGGCGGCTTCCTCGAAAAGCTTGCGCCGCTCTTCCGGCCGCTGCGACAGGGCCTGATCTATCAGCCCCTGGCCGATGATGCTGTAGGTGCGCTCGCTCAAACCCGATTTGCCGAGCAGTTCGGTGATGTCGCGCAGCCGGACGCGGTTGCCGTTGATGAAGTATTCGTTTTCGCCCGAACGGTAGGCGCGACGCGCAATCTCGACTTCGCTGAAGTCAATCGGCAGCCAGCCGGTGCTGTTGTCCAGGGTCAACGCGACGTAAGCCATGCCCAGCCGGGCGCGCTGTTCGCTGCCCGAGAAGATCATGTCCTCGGTGCGCTTGCCGCGCAAGGTGTTATAGCTCTGTTCGCCCAATACCCAACGCAGGCCGTCAGCAATGTTCGACTTGCCGCTGCCGTTCGGGCCGACGATGGCCGTGACTCCGGCGTCGAACACGAACTCGGTCTTCGACGCGAAGGTCTTGTAGCCGTGCAGTTGCAGGGTCTTAAGAAACCGCATCGGTATCAGCGTCTCATCAGGCCTGGCCGTTGGAACCGACCTGCTGTTTCAGCCAGGCCTGGATGAACAGGTCAATATCGCCGTCCAGGACGGCGGTCGTGTTGCCGGTCTCTACGTTGGTGCGCAGATCCTTCACCATCTGATACGGCTGCAGGACGTAGGAGCGAATCTGGTTGCCCCAGCCGGCCTCGACGTGTTTGCCTTTCAGCCGGGCCTCTTCCTCTTCCCGCTTCTGCAGTTCGATGTCATAGAGTTTGCCGCGCAGCACCTTCATGGCCGACTCGCGGTTTTGGAGCTGGCTGCGCTCGTTCTGGCAGGTGACGACGATGCCCGTCGGGATGTGCGTGAGGCGCACCGCGGTGGAGTTCTTCTGCATGTGCTGGCCGCCCGCGCCGCCCGAGCGGTACACGTCCATCTTGATGTCTTCCGGCCGGATCTCGATGTTGATGTCGTCTTCCAGCATGGGCAACACTTCCACCAGCGCGAACGATGTGTGGCGCCGGGCCGAGGCGTCGAACGGGCTGATACGCACCAAGCGGTGCACCCCGCGCTCGGCCTTCAGGTAGCCGTAGGCCCACGGCCCGGTGACCTCCACCGTGGCCGTCTTGATGCCGGCTTCTTCGCCGTCGAGCAGGTTGGTGATCTCCGTTTCGTAACCGTGACGTTCGGCCCAGCGCAGGTACATGCGCAGCAGCATCTGGGCCCAGTCTTGCGCCTCGGTGCCGCCGACGCCGGCGTGCACCGACAGGATGGCGGGGTTGTTGTCATACGGCCCGCTGAGTGCGAGCTGGAACTCCAGGTCGGTGTAGCGCTGAGCCAGCTTTTCGGCTTCGGCCGCCACCTCCTCCATGATCTGCTGGTCGTCGGCCTCCACCGCCATCTCCAGCAACGTCTGGGCGTCGGCCACTTCGGCGGCCAACTTGTCCCAGGTGCTCACCTGCTCGCGCAGGCCGGCCAGCTTGCGCATGATGGTTTTGGCCATGTTCGGGTCGGCCCAGATCTCGGATCGGGCCGATTCTTCTTCCAGCCGGGCAATTTCAGCTTTTTTGCCGGCGATGTCAAAGACGCCTCCGCATCGTTTCGATTTGGTCGGCGAGGGCTTGGAGTTGTTCTTGAACGCTCATGGTTGGGTTCCTGTTCCTTAGGGATGGGTATTAGGTATTAGGGATTGGATATTAGAAAATGCCGTTGACGAAGGCGATCGGGTCGAATTCGGCGAGGTCGTCCAGTTTTTCGCCGGTGCCGACGAAGCGCACAGGGAGGCCCAGCTCCTGTTCGATGGCGAAGATGATGCCGCCCTTGGCCGTGCCGTCCAGCTTGGTCAGGATGATGCCGCTGACCTGGACGGAGTCCTTGAAGTGTTTCGCCTGGCTGATGGCGTTCTGGCCGGTAGTCGCGTCCAGCACCAGCAAAGTCTCGTGGGGCGCGCTGTGCACCTGCCGCGCACAAACCGCGCGCACCTTCTCCAATTCTTTCATCAGGTTGTACTTGGTGTGGAGCCGGCCCGCCGTGTCTACGATCAACAGATCGGCCTTGCGGCTCTCCTGGCACGCCCGGATCGCGTCGTAGACGACCGCGCCCGGATCCGCGCCGGGCGCCTGCGCGATGACCTCGACGCCGGCGCGCTCGCCCCAGATCTTGAGCTGGTCAATGGCCGCGGCCCGAAACGTGTCGGCGGCCGCCAGCACGACCTTGCGCCCTCGATTCTTGTAATAGCGGGCCAGCTTGGCGATGCTGGTCGTCTTGCCCGAGCCGTTTACGCCGACCACCAGCACGACCGAGAGCATGCGCGGTTCGTCCAGGTTGGTGAAGGGTGGATGTTCCAGCAAGCGCACCAGCTCTTGTTTCAGCGCGGCGCGCACATCGTCCACCCGTTTCAAGTTTTCCTTTTTGACGCGCGCGCGCAGGCGCTCCACGACCTGGAGCGCCGTGTTGACCCCCACATCGGCCTGGACGAGCAGCTCTTCCAGCTCGGTCCAGGTGTCGTCGGTGATTTCGTTGGCCTGAAACAGTGCGCCGATGCGGCCCAGGAAGCCCTGCCGCGTTTTGGACAGGCTTGCTTCGATTTTGGCTTGTTCCTGCGCCTGTTGTTCCGGTGACTTGCGAAATAGCCCGAACACGTCTTATCCCTCGTTGGCGGGCCGGATGAGCCCGGCTCCTTACCATAACATGGTGCAGGGCCGGAACGACTCGACCCTACATGCGCTAAAAACCCCAGACCGCCTTCGTCTGGGGCTGAAGATCGTGCTGACGACGCCGAACACCTTTTGCCGCGTCCGCGCGCCGGCTGTCGAGATTCATTATACATCAGAGAGTCAGAATGACAAAGCACCGCTGCTATGCTATACTGGCCTCGATTTTTTACTTTCAGGAGTTGTCCGAGCAGTGGACGAAATGGCTGTTGTTCAGGCGTTTGCCGAGCGGAACGGGCTGATGTTCAACGATCCGGAGCTGTTGCGCACAGCTTTGACCCATCGCTCCTACTTGAACGAGCATCCCGAAGTGGAGTGGGACGACAACGAACGCCTGGAGTACCTGGGCGACGCGGTCCTGGATTTCTTGTTGGCCGACGCGCTGTTTCGTCGTTTTCCGGCCGCACGCGAGGGCGAGTTGACCGGCCTGCGCGCGGCCCTGGTGCGCCGCGAGACCCTGGCGCGGCTGGCCGGGCAACTGGGCATCGGCGAGGCGCTGCTGATGGGCCACGGCGAGGTGGAGACGGGCGGCCGCACGCGGCCGGCCACCCTGTGCGCGGCCTTCGAGGCGCTGGTCGGCGCGCTCTATCTGGACCGGGGACTGGAGGCCGTGGCCGCTTTCGTGATGCCGCTGATGGAGCAGGAATTGGAGAGCGCCCGCGCCGAGGTGGCCGATAAGGACCCCAAGAGCCGTCTGCAGGAGCTTGCACAAGGACTGCTCGGTGTGACGCCCCGCTACCGGACGGTGAAAGCCGAGGGCCCCGACCATGCCCGGATCTTCACCGTGGAGGTGTATCTGGGCGATCTCCTCTGCGGCGTAGGGGAAGGCCACGGCAAACAGGTAGCCGCTCAGCGCGCCGCGGCCGACGCGCTGGCGCGGCAGGCCGAGTGGACGCCGCCGCTGCCGTCCACGAATGAGGCACGAATGCACGCATAACTCAGGACAGGTCTTTTTCGTAGATGCGGTGCGTCTTGTAGATCTGACCGCCCATCGTACGGGTGTCGGCCAGCGTCAACACGTGCTCCTCGATCTGTACGATGTCGGCGTGCTCGAAATGGCCTGAGCGGATCGTCTTCTCCATCTCGGTGTAGAGAATGGCGTTGACGCCCAGGCCACGGTAGGGCGCCAGGATGCCGGCGCCGTTCAAGTTGATCCAGCGCGTGCGGCGGAACTCGCGCAGCAGCCAGAACCAGCCGAACGGCCAGAGGCGACCCCGCGCCCGGCGGATTCCCTCGGAGATGTCGGGAAAGCCGAACAGGAAGCCGGCGATCTCGTCCCCCTTCATCACCAGCTTGATCAGCTTTGGATCCGCGATCATCAACAGCCGCTCGCCGATCACTTTTGCCTCGGCTTCGGTCACCGGGTTGAACTCCCAGTTCTCCACGAAGGTGTCGTTGTAGAGCCGGACGATGCGCGGAATCCAACGCCGCAGCTCGCGCTTGCTGGTGAACGTTTTAATGGTAAAGCCCCGTTGCGCCATCATCTTCTCGGCGATGCGGCGCACGCGCTCCGGCAGTTGCGTGTTGCCGGGCAGATACGCCGAGTAGAAGTCGCGTTGCCGGCGATAGCCGCATCCCTCGATGAGCGCGGCGTAGTAAGGATGATTGTAGGGAATGCCGACGGCCGGATGATGCTCGAAGCCATCCACCAGCACCCCCAGGCCGTCTCCTTGCAAGAAGCCCTTCGCGCCGACCATCTTGGTCAAGCCCCGGCCGCGGGCCCACGCTTCGGCGGCCGCGAAGAGCCCGCGCGCGGCTTCGAGGTCGTCTTCTGCATCGAAGAGGTAGAAGAAGGCGGTCTGGCTCCGCCAGTGTTCGTTGTAATGCCGGTTATCCAGCACCGCGATCCGGCCCACGTCGCGGCCATCGCGTTCGGCCAGGAAGAAGGCCGCGTCGGAATGTTGATAGAACGGATAGCGCCGGCGATCAAGCATCAGCTTGACATCGTCTATCAGGGGCGGCACCCAGGGCCGACACCCCTCGTACAGGCGAAACGGCAGCATCACAAAGCGGTTGACGTCGCGGCGTGCTTCGGTGTTGACGGTTGTGATGGTGAGGGTCATGGTCGGGGTTGCTCCGTGTGAGTGGTCGCTTGTCCGGCCGGAGCGAAGAAGCCGACCGCCAGGGCGCCCGGCCCGGCATGCGTGACGATGGCCGGCACCAGATCCATGATCGGAATGTCGGCGCCGAAATCGGCTTGCAGTTCCGCGGCCAGGTGCGCGGCGTCTTCGGCCGCGGCGGTGTGCATGATGGTGACGTGCGCTTCTGGGCCGGGCGCGGCTTCCGTGCGCACCAGCTCGAGCAGGCGGCCGAGCGCGCGCTTTTTGGTGCGCTCCTTCTCGAACGGTTCGACCTTGCCGCCGGTAAAGGTGAGGATCGGCTTGACCTGGAGGATGCCCCCCACCAGGGCCGCCGCGCCGCCGATGCGTCCCCCGCGGCGCAGGTATTCCAGCGTGTCCACCAGGAAATAGATGCGGGCGCGCGGCATCAGCGCGCGCACGAGCGCTTCAACTTCATCGGCCGTGGCACCGGCCTTGGCCGCCCGATCGGCGGCCAGGACGATGCTGGCCAGCGGCCCGGCGATGGTGCGCGTGTCAATGACGCGGATGTCGGCCTCGGGGAACGCCTCGCGGGCGGTGAGGGCCGAACGCACGGTGCCGCTCACATCGGTCGAGGGGTGGATGCACACGATGCTCTCGCCCGTCTTGACGAGCTCCGCGAAGACCGTGATGAAGTCGCCGGGGTAGGGCGCGGCGGTCTTGGGCAGCTCTTTGCCGGCGAGCAGCCGGGCCATGAAGGCGGCATGGTCCATGTCAATGCCCTCCCGAAACGACTCCTCGCCGAAGATGATGATCTGCGAGATCATCGGGATGCCCAGCGCGCGAGCCGTGTCGAAGGATAGGCCGCAGAGGGTATCGGTGACGATGCGGGTCATGAGTTCACTCTCCTTTGCGATGATGGATGAGGTTTACGTAACCGGCCCTTCATCGGGCCGGAGGGCGGGATCGTACACGGCCAGGCGATAGCGGCACTCGATGGTCTGCGGGGGCACGATCTTGAACTGCAGCGCGGGGCCGATGCGCACATGGGGATGAGGAGCGCCGCCGGCCGTCAGGTCGTACTCCTCCAGATCCGCTTCGCCGTACAGGCGTCCCGGGTTAAGCGTAACCTGGCCGGCCGCGGTGGCCCGCACGCGCACGAGCCCAAAGGAAGGCCAAACGGCGAAGATCTGGCCCGGGCCGTTGCCCTCCCAACGCACCACATCGTCGCCGGCCGTATCGTTGCCGCCGCAGAGGCGCGCCTGGGCCGTGCTGAAGCTGTAGGCAGGCACATTGCCGGGGGCCACGCTGAGGGTGCCGCGCCTTGTCGGATCGGCCGTCAGCGCCTCGCTCAGCGCCGAAAAGGCCAGCGCAGCCGGCTTGGGCGTGCCGGCCGCAGTGTAGAGGCCGAAGCTGCGCTCGCGTGGGTTGGGGCCGGGCGGCAGATCCCACAGCATCCATTTGCCCACCCCGGCCAGGCCCATTTCGTAGGCGCGCAGCCAGCCGATGCTTTCGTAGAGGGCAGCCAGAGCAGGTTCCAGGTCGCTGGTCGGGTAGCCGAACTCGGTCAACAGGACGGGCTTGCCGGGAAAGGCCCCGCTCAGCGCGGCCGCCATGCGCAGATGATAGTCCAGCCAGCGCAGCGCGGCCGGCGGATAGCGATGCAGGCTCAGGAAGTCGAGCTGCGCGTTGGCCGGCAGGCCGGCCAGGAGCGGATCGCTCCAGCCGACCGTGATCAGGCGGCCGGGATCGGCCGCGCGGATGGCGGCGACCTGCGGCGCGAGCCAGGCCGCAAGCGTGGCATCGAGCACGTCCAGGAAGGGTTGCCAGGGTTGCGCTTCGGGTGCGCGCATGAAATCCACTACGGTCGCCGTGAGGTTGCGGCCGTTGGCCCAGGCCGATGCCGCAGCCAGGAAGTCTTTGTAGATCGTGTAGGCATGGGCATAGCGAACCGCGTCCGCGTCGGGCACCCAGGCGGGCACCCGGCCCTCGCCGCGCGCCCAGGCCAGCGCCTCGGCCGGGCCTTGCTTCGGCGGATAGATGGCGGTCAGATCTGTCGTCAGCAGCGGCACCGGCTGGGGATAGTGCAGCAGCGCCAGGTTGTAGAAACGCGGCTCGTTATAGAGATCATAGCCGAGGATCGCGGGGTCGCCCTTGAAGTGTTCGGCGATCAGCCGGGCGTGGGCGGCCATGGATTGCAGGTAGGTCGGCCCGTAATCGGCCAGGGTCAAGAGCAGGTATACATCGGCGCGACGGCCGGCCTCGACCAGAGCGTCGAGCTTGCTCCAGTCTCCGCGCGTGAATTCGTTTTGCAGGGGCGCGGCAACGAAGGTGCGGATCGTGTTGGCACCGGTCTGGCGTGCCAGACGGAAGTCGTTTTCGATCAACGCGAGGTCGAACCGGCCCGGCATGAATTGCGCCCAGGCGCGATCGCTGTGGCCGACATAGTTCACGATGGCGGCAAAGAACGGCCGGCCATCGGCCATCTGAAGCCGGGATCCCTCCGGCGCAAGCGAGATCGGAACGGTGGGCATGAGCAGGCTCGTTTTGCTGGCACGGCCAGAACGCGTGGCGGTCATGATTGCAGAGGACGCATGAAGTGTGCCTCCAAGGGGATTCGAACCCCTGTACCAGGCTTGAAAGGCCTGTGTCCTGGTCCTCTAGACGATGGAGGCGAATAACGCACGCACAACGATTTACATTCTAGCAGGGATGGCCGAGACAGTCAAATCCTGGTGCCTAGTGGCTTTGTTAGCCAAGAATCTACTTTTTCGGCCGCCTTACCTCTCTCACCCCCCCGGCCCCCGCTCTCCCCCTTGCCGGGGAGCAAGAGGAAAAGAAGAAGGGGTTTGGGGGCGGCTTCGCCGCCCCCAAACCCCTTCTCTCTCCGCTGTCCCTAACCGAGAAGACACTCCTCCAGAATGCGCATGGAGCAGAGAAGATGCCCCTTTTACTTGGACGCCACCGCCGACAAGACGGTAGTTGTCGTCAGGACGTAGCCGGCGTCGGTGTGCGTAAGCGTGGCCTGGAAGCCACCGGAGCCGCTGGAGGCCCCGTAGGTGAGCTTGGCCTGCTCGAAGCTGAGGCCGGCCGTGGTGCTGGCCACGACGCCCGTCACCTCTGCCGTCAGGTCGAGCGGCTGCGAGGCCAGGCTGATCGTATCCACCTTGACGCCACCCTCAACGGAATTGATTCCATCCACCTTCACCTTCCAGCCGGGGATCTGGAAGGCCATGTTGCCCTTGCCCATGGCGACGCCGGTCTGTCGCTTGGTCGGGTCGTTCACGAAGTAGAGCTGGGCATCCAGCTGAGCGGCCTGCCCGCCGTTGACCTTCAGTCGGGCCGAGCCGACGGTCGCGTAGTTATTGGCGGGGCCAGCCACGCTGAGCTGCATCTCCGAGATGCTGGCTACATTCCCGAATTGAACGGCCGTGTTGGCCGCGTTCGCCACGCTGATCCCCTTCCACTCGGCCCGGCCGTTTTGCATCTTATAGTTGTTCAGGGTGACGTTGGCGTTGGCCGCCGGCACATCCAGCTTCACGGCATCAATCGTGAGGCCGCCATCGGTGCTGTTGATGCCGGTCAGCGCCAGCTTCACCGGGTCGGTCGCGATGGCCACAGAGACGTTCTGCAACGTGAACCCGCCCCGCTGCGACACGGCCTCATAGCGAAAGCCCAGCTTCCCGGACGCCTTGAAGGACGGGCTGTCGGCTTTAATCAGGATCGAGCCCTCGGAGTTATATCCCTTGTTTGCCCCCTGCACGGTGAGCTTGCCCTCGGTGACGGTCGCTGCTCCGGCCAGGAGCGCCGGCTGCTTCTGGCTCACGGTCAGCGTCTCCCAGTTCACGCTCGGGCTGATCGTCAGGCCGGTCACCGTTCCGATCGTATTTAGGGAAGGCAAATCGAGCTCCGCATTACCTGCTTTCTCGCCGAACTTCAAGACGAAAATACCGGGAATAGCAAACGTGGGTTGAGTCGGCTGGTCCACCAGGATCGAGCCACTCGCAGGACGAAGCGCAACACTGCCGTCCGGAGCCGCGGCAGCAGTCCCAGGCAACGCCAATGCCAGGAACACCAACATCAGTACCGCCAAGCAAAGGTGCCATCGAAGTTGCTTCATGGGGGCTCTCCTTTGAGGAATGGATATATTTTGTAAACGATGCCGACAGCTATTTATATCATAGCACACGATGAGGAAAAACGCAAGTCAAATGCAGAGAGTCTGGCCGGCAATTTTAAGGTTTTCCGGCCGGCAGCACCGGCCGACGTAAGATCAGCGGAGGCCGTACGCCTGGGCAAGCTCCGTGGCCTGGCCAGGCCGCATCAGCCCGGCCTGTGCGCGCTTGGCCAACAGCTTCTCGATCTCGGCCGGCGGAAAAGGCGCCTGACGGCCGAGAACCAGGAGCTTGTAGGTGATCTCGGCTGCATTTTCGAGCTTTTCCAGGTGGAGATAAGCTTCCCATAAGGTCTTGCCGACCGTGACCGACCCATGGCGTTGGAGGATCAGAGCATCGTACCGCCGGATCCAATCGCGAATGACGACCGCGCCTTCCGGGCTGGCCGGCATGGCATAGTCGGTCGTCGGAATCATCCCCAGGTTGACGACGACTTCGGGAATCGGACAATGCGTCAGAGGGACCCCCGCGCTGGAGAGCACGACGGCATGCACGGGATGTGCATGGACGACCGCCGCGATGTCCGGCCGCTGCCGGTAGGCTTCCAGATGCAGCCAGATCTCCGAGCTGGGCATCGGGCCGGCGCCGGCCGCGTCATCGGCCCGGCCTACCGGCCGCGCCTCCCAGTCAATGATCACCATCTGTTCCGGCGTCATGTAGCCCTTGCTTAGCCCGCTGGGGGTGACGAGGAAGCGCTCGGCGTCGAGCCGGACCGAGATGTTGCCATCCGTCGCGGTCACATAGCCCCGCGCGTGCATGAGCCGACCGATGCGAACGATCTCACGGCGCAGAGCGCGTTCCGTCATGCGCGATCCGCCGACAGCAGCTCCCTCGTAGCTCAAGAGGCCTCCTGATCATCCCCGCCGGGCGAGTTGGGATCGGCCCAACGCTGTGGTAAAATCAACCTTTGTCGGGCCGGAAGAGATTGGCCACCTGGCGGACGAGCGTCACCAGCGATACGGCGATCTGGACGTAATCGGAAGGCGATGGCTCGAAGCGCAGGTGGTTGGCCGGCAGAGAGGCTTGGGCGGCTTTCAGCTCGCGTTGGCTCTGGCGCGCCTGCGAGAAGGCCCAGGCGGCCGTGCCGGCGACGACTGCGCCGACGAGGCTGCTGATCAAGACCAGGCGAAATCGTTGAGACACGGGCGGCTTCTCCTTGTTGATTCAGTGGCGGATGGTTGAACGCAAGGTGACCAGCCAGGAGCGTACCTGGGCGCCGGTGGCCGCGACGTAGATCACCGGCGCGACGGCCCGCTGGCTGATC
>JBBIKA010000017.1:0-11376 GCA_037445695.1 Chloroflexota bacterium | reverse complement strand
CTGGGCGCCGGTGGCCGCGACGTAGATCACCGGCGCGACGGCCCGCTGGCTGATCTGCTCGCTGATGTCGGTGATCTGGCGTAGTCGCGCCTGGACGACGGGCGCATAGCGTGTGACGGCTCCGCGCAGGCTCGCCATGCCGCGGTTCAGCAGGTAGAGCACGGCCCCGACTGCGATGACCAGGACGAGGGTCTGGAGCGCGAGCAGGACGAGTGCGACATCTCTCCAGGCAGCAAGATTCACGATGAGCCTCCGACGTTGCGATGAGCGAACAAACTTATTTTAGCAGAAAATCTTCGCGCCTGCAAAGCGGTCGGGGCCGGTGGAGGCAGGGTTGGGCCCTGGTGGTGCTCCTGCTTGTCGGACTGCTGGTCGGCAGCTCCCAGCGGCATTGGGTCGTGTTCGGGCCGCCTCAACAGGTCGTGACCGGCAACCCCAAGATGGGGGTCCACACCCGCCTGACCGACGAGGTGGAGCCGTGGAAGATCCAGCGCACGTTGGTCATGGTGCGCGAGATGGGCGCGCCCTGGATCGTGGAGTACTTCCTGTGGGCCGCGCACGAGCCGGCGCGCGGGGTGTTCGATTGGAGCCACGCGGACCTGGTGGTGGATCACGCCGTCAATCAGGGCTTGACCGTGATCGCCCGGCTGGGCTACGTGCCGGAATGGGCCCGGCCGCCCCGTTCGAACCACCTGTACCTGGACGAGGCCGGCTACGACGATTTCGCCCGTTTCGCGGCGGCCTTTGCCGATCATTTTCGGGGCCGCGTGCGTTACCTGATCATCTGGAACGAGCCGAACCTGAGCCAGGAATGGGGCTTTCGGCCGGTTGATCCGGCCGGCTACGCGGCCATGTTGCAGGCGGTCTATCCCGCGGTCAAGGCCGCCAATCCCGATGCGCAGATCCTGGCCGGCGCGCTGGCGCCTACCCTGGCGCCGCCGGGCAGCGAATGGGGCATGGATGATCTGGTCTATCTTCAGCGCATGTACGATGCCGGCGCGGGGCCCTATTTCGACATCCTGGCCGTTCATGCCTACGGCTGGACCTTTCCCCCCGACGCGGGGGCCAGCCCCGACGCGGTCAATTTCCGCCGGGTCGAGCTGCAACGCGAGATCATGGTGCGCAACGGCGACGCGGCCAAGCGGGTGATCATCACGGAAGGTGGCTGGAACGACCACCCGCGCTGGACCAAAGCGGTGCGGCCGGCGCAGCGCGCGGCGTATACCATCCGGGCCTACGAGATCGCCTTGCGCGAATGGCCCTGGGTAGATGCGCTGTGTCTGTGGGCTTTTCGCTACCCGCGGCCGGCCGCCACCTATCAGGACTACTACACGTTCGTCGGCGTGGATTTTCAGCCGAAACCGATCTATGAAGCGGTGCGGCGCTACGCGGCCGGCGACAGGACGGGCTTGCCGTGATGCGCAGATGGGCTGTCTGGCGTGCTCGGCTGGCGCGTGTACTGGGCCGCGCGGGCCTGGCCTCTTCCGGTCGCCGGGCGTCTCGCCTGGCGGCCGGGATCTTTCTCGCGGCGGCCGTCGTCGTCCTGGGCGTGCTGCTCGCGCGTTCCGGCATCCTGGGCCGGGATCGCACCTGGACGCGCATCCAGGAGACGGGCGTTTGGCGGGTGGGCATGGATCCCAGCTTTCCACCGTTCGAGAACCTGGATGTGACGACGGGCCGGCCGGTCGGGTTCGATGTGGATCTGGCCCAGGCCATCGCCGGGCATTGGGGCGTGCGGGTGGAGTTCATCGGCGTCGGGTTCGATCAGCTCCTCGATGCGGTGGCCGCCCATCGCATAGATAGCGCGCTCTCGGCCCTGCCGATCATGCCCCATCGCACGCGCGAGGTGCGCTTTTCCGAGCCGTACATCGAGGCCGGGCTGGTGTTGGCGGCGCCCAGCGCAAAGGCTGCCGAGCTCGCGGCGGCGTCGCACCGCGCCGAGGGTGGCGCGTGGCTGGGCGAGGTTCTGGCCGGCCGGCGTCTGGCCGTCGAATGGGGCAGCGAAGGGGACGCGCTGGCGCGCGCGGCACAGGCGCAGGCCGAAAGCCCTGTGCAACTGGTCTTGCGCGATTCGGCCGAGGCCGCGCTTGCGGCCGTGGCGTCGGCCGAGGCCGACGCGGCCATCGTGGATGCCATCAGCCTGGCGCTCTTCAATCGGGCCGGAAAGCGACTGACCATCGTCGGTCCGCCGCTGCGCAGCGACCCGTATGCCATCGTCGTGCCGGCCGATGCTCCCGACTTGTTGCGCCAGGTGAATGCGGCATTGGCCGCCCTGCGCGCGGACGGCTCCCTGGCCGGGCTCAAGGCACGCTGGTTGACCGCCGAAGCGCCTTGAGTGGCCGGAGAGAAGTCGCAACCTTGAGAGGTGTCATGGCCACGTTGCATTTCGATATCTTTACTCTGTTTCCCGGCATGTTCGCCGGCATCTTCGACGACAGCATCCTCAAGCGGGCACGCGAGGCGGGCCTCCTCAGCGTGGCCTTGCACAACATCCGGGACTATGCATTGGGCCGGCACCGGGTGACCGACGACGCGCCCTACGGCGGCGGCGGCGGCATGGTCATGAAGCCCGAGCCGATCTTCCGGGCGGTCGAGACGGTGCTGAGCCACGAGCCCGGCTGGCGTTTGGCCGCGCGGCCTGCGGCCGAGGAAGACGGCGAAGCCGAAGGCCCGGAGGAGGAAGGGCCGGCCGACGAGCCCGGCATCGCCCTCCCCGGCGATGTGCCGATCATCTTGCTTTCGCCGCAGGGTCGCACGTTCACGCAGGCGGTGGCGCAGGAGCTGGCCGGCTATCGGCGCATCGCGCTGATCTGCGGCCGCTATGAAGGGGTGGACGAGCGCGTGCGGACCGGCCTGGCGAGCGACGAGATCTCCATCGGCGACTTTGTGATCTCGGGTGGCGAGCTGGCCGCGGCGATCATCGTGGATGCCGTCACGCGGCTCTTGCCGGGCGCGCTGGGCTACGAGATGGCCGCGTACGAGGACTCGTTTGCCACCGGCCTGCTCGAATATCCGCAGTATACGCGGCCGGCCGTGTTCCGTGGCCAGGGCATCCCGGAGATCCTCACCTCGGGCGACCATGCCCGCGTGGCCCGTTGGCGCCGCGAACAGGCGCTGCGCCGCACCTGGGAGCGCCGGCCCGACCTGTTGCGCTCGGCCCCGCTGAGCGATGCCGATCGGGCCTTTTTGGCGCAGCTGGAGCAGGAACGTCGGGCCGCCGATGCTTCGTAAACAGGTAGCGTCGTAATTTGGCGATCCGGGGATTTTGTGCTAAGATTGTTTTTCGTGACTCATGCAAGCCAGTTGTTGTCGGCCGACGCATGGCCATTGGTGGTGCAGGCTTCAGCCTGCGGTTGGCGGCCTGCAGGCCGTGCCACATGGGGTGGCGCAGGAGAAGTCGGTGGCCAGCTTGCTACCTGCGGCAGCAGCCGCGAGCAGGACATCAGTAGATCGAAGGTGAGACATGCACAACCTAATGCTTTCGCTTCACAATGCAGAACAGAATCCGAACATCCCCGTGCTCGAACCCGGCGATACCGTTCGCGTGCACACATTGATCGTGGAAGGTGATAAGGAGCGGGTGCAGGTGTTTCAGGGGGTGGTGATCCGCGTCCGCCATGGCGGCGTCAACGGCAGCTTCACAGTACGGCGCATTGCCTCGCACGGCATCGGCGTCGAGCGCACCTTCCTGTTTGTTTCGCCCCGGGTCGAGAAGGTGGAGGTGTTACGCCATGCGAAGGTGCGGCGGGCACGGCTGTATTACCTGCGCGGCCGCACGGGCAAGGCCGCGCGCATGCGCGAGCGGCAGGTGGTCCAGGCCGACTGAGCCATCCGCCGGTCCGGCGCATAGGGTCCTTTGTCGCGTGCCTGGCCCTCTCTTGCAGAGGCGCCAGGCACGTTCGTTATGTTCTTCCTGACGCAGGCGGATCCGATGTGTCAAACGCTTTCGGCCGGCGGCCATCCTGGTCGGGCTCCGGCGCGGGGCCGCAGGCCCGGCGCCGACTTGACGCTGGAGGCCGGGCTCTGGGAAGCGGGCTATCGCCTGGCGGCCGGCGCGGACGAGGCGGGCCGCGGGGCGTGGGCCGGGCCGCTCGTGGCCGCGGCCGTGATCTTGCCGGCCGACCGTTCGGCCCTGGCGGGGCTCCTGGGCGCGGTGGACGACTCGAAAAAGCTGACCCCCGGCCAACGCGAACACCTCTTCGCGGCCATCCATGCCTGCGCGGTCGCCGTGGGCGTGGGGAGCGCATCGGTCGAGGAGATTGATGCGTTCGGCATCGTCCATGCCAACTGCCTGGCTCTGCGCCGGGCCGTCGAGGCGCTGGCGGTCTCGCCCGATTATCTGCTGCTCGATTATCTGACCTTGCCCGATCTGTCTCTGCCGCAGCGCGGGGTCCCGCACGGCGATGCGATTTCTCTTTCTATTGCTTCTGCTTCGATTATTGCTAAGGTAACAAGAGATCGGCTTATGATAATCGAGGATCGGGCCCATCCCGGCTACGGCTTTGCTCGACATAAGGGCTATGGTACGACTATGCACAGGGCCGCATTGGCGCGCTTGGGCCCGTGCTCGCTGCATCGCCGGAGCTACGCGCCGGTGGCGCAGGCCATGTAGGCGAGGACGACATATGGCGGAGGCTGCACAAGGCGCCGTTGGGCGAGGAGGCGTTGCGGCTGTTGATCGGCGTCGGGCGCTCGGCAAACAGGGGGAAGAGCGGGCCGCGTCCTATCTGGAGCAGCTTGGCTACACGATCCTGGCGCGCAACTGGCGCACGCGCCGCGGCGAGCTGGACATCGTCGCGCGCGATGGCGCATGTCTGGTCTTCGTCGAAGTGCGCACGCGGCGAGTGGGCCGGGAGGCGGCCGGGCCCACCTTCGGCGCGCCCGAAGAGTCGGTGAGCCCCCGCAAGCAGCTTCAGTTGGCCGCCATGGCCGCCGAGTACCTGTTTCAGATGCCCTGGGACGGACCGCAGCGGATAGATGTCATTGCCGTCGAGCTGGCGGCCGATGGCTCCGTGGGGCGTCTGAGGCACTATCGGGATGCCGTGGGGGGCATGGCATGATGGAGACAGGGCGGCCAGGTCCTCAGGCGGTCGCCGCGGGCGCTCCTGCGTCTTCCGCGGCGCCTGGGCCGTCGCTGATCGTCATTGTCGGCCCTACCGCCGCCGGCAAGACGGCGCTGGCCATCGAGCTGGCCGCCGCGTTGGGCGGCGAGATCGTGTCGGCCGATTCGCGGCAGATCTATCGCGGCATGGACATCGGCACGGCCAAGGCCACCCCGGCCGAGCGGGCGCGCGTGCCGCATCACCTGCTCGACATCGTCGAGCCCGATCAGGTCCTCTCGGTGGCCGAGTATCAGCGGCTGGCCTACGCGGCCATAGAGGATATCTGGCGCCGCAGCCGCTTGCCCTTCCTGGTCGGTGGCACGGGCCAATACATTCGCGCGGTGATCGAAGGGTGGACGGTTCCCTCGGTGGCCCCGCGGCCCGCGCTGCGCGCGGCGCTTGAGGCCCAGGCCGCCACGGAAGGGGCCGAGGCCTTGCATGGCCGCCTGGCCGGCCTCGATCCGGCCGCCGCAGCGCGCATCGACCCGCGCAACGTGCGCCGCGTGATTCGCGCGCTGGAAGTGTGCCTGACGACCGGCCGGCCGATCTCCGAGCTGCAGCGCAAAGCGCCGCCGCCTTACCGCATCTGGCAGATCGGCGTCACGCGGCCGCGCGCGGAGCTCTTTGCCCGCATAGATGCCCGCGTCGATCGCATGATCGCCGACGGCCTGGTGGAGGAGGTGGCGCGGTTGGCCGCGGCCGGCTACGCCTGGGACCTGCCGGCCATGAGCGGAATCGGCTATCGGCAAATCGGCGCGTATCTGCGGGGCGAGATCTCGTTGGACGAGGCGGTGGCGCGCATCAAGCGCCAGACGCGACGCTTCGTGCATCAGCAGAACACCTGGTTCCGCCCCGACGACCCGCAGATTCGTTGGCTCCATCCCGGGCATACCCCCCTGGCCGCCCTCCTGGCCGAGATCACGGCGTGGCTTGCTGCCGGCGGGCCGCCGCAGCCTGCTTGATCCCTGGGCCCTCTCTTTGACAACTTCCCCGCGCGCGGCTAAAATGATCCTGTTTGCGACAGATTCACTCAGGAAGGAGCAACTATGCCGACATCGCATAGCGCCGATCTCATTCCGGCACCTCGCCTGCTGTTGGGGCCCGGGCCGAGCACCATCCATCCGCGCATCCTGCGCGCCATGGCCACGCCTGTGGTGGGCCATATGGATCCCCAGTTTCTGGCCATCATGGACGAGACCCAGGCCCTCTTGCGCCAGGTCTTTCAAACCCAAAACCGCCTGACACTGACCCTCCCCGGCACCGGCACGGCCGGCATGGAGACCGCTCTCTTCAACTTCATCGAGCCTGGCGACTCGATCCTGGTCTGCGTGGCCGGCTTCTTCGCCGAGCGCATGGTCGAGATCGCCTCGCGCGCCACCTCCGACGTGCGCCGCGTCGACGCGGCGTGGGGCCAGCCGATTCGCCCCGCACAGGTGGAAGAAGCTCTGCGCAGCCGGCCGGCCAAAGTCGTCGCCATCGTCCACGGCGAGACTTCTACCGGCGTCTGTCAACCGCTGGCCGAGATCGCGCAGATCGTCCATCGTTACGGCGGCCTCCTGCTGGTAGATGCCGTGGCCTCGCTGGCCGGCGTCAACCTGCCCGTGGACGAGCTCGGCATTGACATCTGCTACACCGGCTCGCAGAAGTGTCTCGGCGTGCCGCCCGGCCTCGCGCCGATCACCGTCGGCCCGGCCGCCGAAGAGGCCTTGAAGGCGCGCAAGACGAAAGTCCAGAGCTGGTATCTCGACCTCTCTCTCATCCAGAAGTACTGGTCCCCGGAACGCGTTTACCACCACACCGGACCGGTCAGCCTGCAATATGCCATGCTTGAAGGCTTGCGCATGGTCGTCGAAGAGGGCCTGCCGGCCCGCTTTGCGCGGCACGCGGCCGTGGCCCGGCTCCTGTGGGACGGCCTGACCGACCTCGGCCTGCGCCTGTTCGTGCCGGCCGAACACCGCCTGGCGACCCTCACCACCGTCCTCGTGCCCGACGGCGTAGATGATCTGACGATCCGGCGCCGGCTCCTGGAGGAGTACAACATCGAGATCGCGGGCGGCCTGGGGCCGTTGAAGGGCAAGCTATGGCGCATCGGCTTGATGGGCCATTCGGCCCGGACCGAGAACGTGGTCGCGCTGCTCGGCGCCCTCGGCCGGCTGTTGCGGGGCTAACCGTACACCTGTGGAGGTCATTTGACGTTGTTGCAGGCGATGAACGCGCTTATGGCCCTGGCCCTGGCTGCCTATGGCCTTCAGGCGTTCATCTTGACTTTGCTCTATCTGCGTCACCGACGCGACGCGCCCTGCCCCGCCGACATGGCGGGGCAGACCTGGCCGACGGTGGCCGTTCAACTGCCCATCTTCAACGAGCGCCACGTCGTCGAGCGGCTGATTGATGCGGCGGCCGGCCTGGATTATCCGGCCGATCGGCTGGAGATCCAGGTGCTGGACGACTCGACCGATGACACGACCGCATTGGCCGAGGCGCGTGCCGCCTATCACCGCGGCCGCGGCGTCAACGTGCAGGTAATTCACCGCACCGACCGCGCCGACTTCAAGGCCGGCGCCCTGGCCGAAGGCCTGCGGCACACCGACGCCGAATTCCTGGCCATCTTCGATGCCGATTTCGTGCCGCCGGCCGATTTCCTGCGCCGCGTGATCCCGCACTTCGTGGCCCGGCCCGATGTGGGAATGATCCAGACGCGCTGGGCGCACTTGAACGAACAGTATTCGGCGTTCACGCGCGGCCAATCGCTGGCGCTCGATGCACATTTCGTGGTCGAGCAGACCGGCCGCAACCGCGGCGGCTTGCTCATCAACTTCAACGGCTCCGGCGGCGTCTGGCGTCGGGCGTGCGTGGTCGAGGCCGGCGGCTGGCAGGCCGACACCATGACCGAGGATATGGACCTCAGCTATCGGGCCCAACTGGCCGGCTGGCGTGCCCTCTACCTCCCCGATGTCGCCGTGCCTGCCGAGTTGCCGCCTCAGGTGGATGCCTTCAAGCGCCAGCAGGCGCGCTGGGCCCAGGGCTCCACGCAATGCCTGCGCAAGCTCGGCCCGGCCATCTTGCGCAGCGACCTGAGCCCGGCCCAGAAGCTGGCCGCGCTCATGCATATCGCGGCCTACTTCACCCATCCGCTCATGCTCGGCGTATTGCTGCTCTCCTTGCCGCTGATCTGGAGCGGCCGCTCGTTGCATCTGCCGCTGGCGGCCCTGATCCTGGTGAGTGCCGCGCCGCCCCTGCTCTACGCGGTGGCCCAAAGCGCGCTGCACGACCGCTGGCTCCGGCGCATGGTGTATCTGCCGGTGATCATCCTGGTGGGCACCGGCATCGCCTGGAGCACCACCCGGGCCGTGTGGCAGGGGCTGATCCGCTGGGGCGGCACGTTCGCGCGCACGCCCAAGTTCCGCCTGGAAGGCCGACAGGGCCGCTGGGCCGACAGCGCCTATCGCCTGCGGCCCGATTGGACGCTGATCGGCGAGATAGCTTTGGCGGCGTATGCCGTGGCCGGGATGGCCGTGGCATGGCAGCGCGGCAGCTACGGGGCGATCCCCTTCCTGGCGATCTATGCCGCGGGGTTCGGCCTGGTGGCCGGCCTTGGCCTGGCGCAGTGGCTCGGTCGGCCCGCACCTCCTCGCCAGGTCCCGGCGGTGGGCCGCTGGCGCATTCAGACGAGGTGAGAAAGACCGATGTGGCGCAAAATCCCGTTGGTGTTGTTGCTGGTGGTTGCGCTCTTGGGCCCGGCGTGGAGCGGGCCGCGGCCCGGCATGGCCGAGAAGCCGGTCGTGCGCGCGGTGCTCTTCTGGGCCGAAGGCTGCTCGCACTGCCATGTGGTGATTGACAAGGTCTTGCCGCCGCTCCAGCTCAAATACGGCGATCAGCTCCAGATTGCCATGATCGAGGTCTCGGGCGAGAACTACGCCTACTTTCGCCAGATCGAAGACGCCGCGCAGCTTCCGGCCGAGCGCCGGGGCGTGCCGGCCCTCTTCATCGGCGATCGCATTCTCGTCGGCAGCGAGGAGATCCCGCGCGAGCTGCCCGGCGTGATCCAGCAGTACCTGGCGGCCGGCGGCGTAGATTATCCGCCGTTGCCCAACTTGGCCGCCCACCTGCCCCAGATTGCGTGTGGCTCGGGCCTGGAGCGACCGGCCACGCCCTGCCCGGAGCCGACCGCTCCTGCTTCAACGCTGGCCTCGGCCTCTGTCAAGGCATTCGCGGGCCAAGAGGTCTCATCTCGTCTCGCGCCCGGCAGCGCGTCGGCCGTGCAAGACGAGACGCAGCCGCTCTCGCAGGGCTTTGAGCTGGCCACCGCTGTGGCGATATTGCTGGTTGTGGTTTTTCTCTATGCGTTGATCGCCACCGTGCTGGCGGGCCTGGGGCACCATGTCCCTGCCCTCCCCGCCTCGACGGAGATCGCCATTCCGCTCCTGTGTCTCCTGGGGCTGGGGGTGGCCGGCTACCTGACCTTTGTGGAGACGCAAAACGTCCGGGCGGTCTGCGGGCCGGTGGGGGATTGCAACAGCGTGCAGGCCAGCCCGTATGCCCGGCTGTTCGGCATCTTGCCCGTGGGCGTGCTGGGCCTGGCGGGTTACTGCGCGATCTTCATCGCCTGGGCGATGGCGCGCTGGAGCGATGGCGCAGTCGCCTTCTACGCGCCGATGGCCCTGCTGGCCATGGCCATGTTCGGCGTGCTTTTCTCCCTGTATCTAACCTACATCGAGCTGGCCGTGATCCTGGCCGTCTGCATCTGGTGCCTCACCTCGGCCGTGCTGATGGCTCTGCTCCTGATCCTGGCGGTCGGCCCGGTCCTGCGCACCCTGCAGGTCGAATCGTAGTGGACGGCTCCGGCTTGCGGCCGGGTTCATCGCGCAAGCCGGAGCCACATGAGGGCGAGTTCAGCCGATCTGCCGCAGATACTTCACGCTCTTCGCCACCGCCTCGGCCATATCGGTCGCGCAGCGGTCCAGCTCCACGATCAGCCACTCGGCGTAAACGGCCGCCTGCAGGATGGCCGGGAAGTCCATTACCCCTTCGCCCACGGCCGTCATCGGGTCGGTGGTGTTCGCCGGGCCGTCCTTGATGTGCAGCAGGGTGGCGCGCGGCCCGGCCTCGCGGATCGCCTGCACCGGGTCCACCCCGCCGGTCTTCACCCAGTAGGTGTCAATCTCTAGCTCGATGCCGGGATCGAGCTCCTTCAGCATGATCTGATACGGATATTGCCCTTCGACCGGCTGGTATTCCCACCAGTGATTGTGGATTGCCAGGCGCAGGCCGCGCGCTTTGGCCTCGGCATAGGCCTGGTTGAAGACGGCGCAACTGCGTTTTGTCTCGTCCACCGTCTTGAAGTTGTCGCGGCCGAAGCCGGTGACGATGCGGTTGCAGCCGATGGCCGCACAGATGTCGGCGGCTTCGGCGGCCTTCGCGCCGGTTGGGGGCGGGAAGATGTGTGCGGCCGGGACTGCTAGCCCCAGCTCCTTGAACAGTTTGCCCGCGGCCTGGGCGGTGGTGCCGGGGAAGCCGGCCGGCTCCACGCCGTCGTAGCCCATGGCGGCCACCTGGCGGACGACCGCCGCATAGTCCCTGGCCGCGGCCTCGCGGAGGGAGTAGAGTTGAAGTGCGATCGGTTTGGACATGAGATCGGCTCCTGATGTGATAATGTAAGGATATCCGCTACCAGACTTCTCCGGGCCGCCACGGCGCGACCAGCGTGCCGTGCAGGTCGAGCGGCGGCGTCTTGGGCAGGCGCAGGACCATCACCTGTTCGTCCGGCGTCGGCACGAGCCCGTCGGCGGTCATGACGGCCAGCGGCCCGCGCCACAGCTCCCAGCCGAGGCGGGCGTAGAAGGCCGGGTCGGACGGCGACAGCGCGCCGATGTCGTAGCCGCAGGCCGCGATCGCGGCCGCCAGGCTGCGGAGGACGGCCGAGGCATAGCCGCGGCCCTGATGGCGCGGCTCCGTCGCGACCGCCTCGACGTAAGCGCTGCGCAGCGCCGCGCCGTCGCAGATCAGCGTGCGGGGAATCCACAACGCGTGGCTGACCAGCTTATCGCCGAGATAGCCGACCACGTGGGTCGGGTCGGCGAACAGGGCGAGGATCTCGGCAAAGTCCTCCTCGTAGGCGCGTGTGCACAGCGCGACGATCTCCTGATACAACGCCGGCGGCCGGGAGGCGGCCGGAACGATCTCGATTTGCAGCAATTCGGTCATAGATCAGCCCGGCGATTATGAATGTTGAAAAATTAAACCGGTAATTGTCTGCGCCCGCGCGCTGTGCGTC
>JBBIKA010000016.1:28628-33785 GCA_037445695.1 Chloroflexota bacterium | reverse complement strand
GCGGGGGTGCTGAGGAGGGGGTTTGCGGGCGGCGCAGCCGCCCGCAAACCCCATTTCGACTTCTCCCCGCCCCCTGCTAGGGGGCGGGGAAGGGGGTGGGGGTGAATGAGATAAAAACATACAATCTAACCTAACGCGACAGTAGTTATTCCAAAAGGCTTTTTCCGCATGAGGTGCCGATGGGTGAGGTGCCGATGGATCGCGTCATTCGGGTATTGGTGGTAGATGATTCGGCCTACGTGCGCAAGGTCGTGCGACAGATGCTCGCGCGCAGCCCCTTCATCGAGGTGGTCGGCACGGCGCGCGACGGGTTGGAAGCCCTGGAGATGGTCGAACAGCTTCAACCGGATGTCGTGACCCTCGACCTGATCATGCCGCGCATGGACGGCATCGCCTTCCTCAAGGAGCAGATGGCGCGGCGGCCGCTGCCGGTGCTGGTGTGCAGCATCGCCAGCGAAAGCGGCGAGATGGCGTTGAAGGCGCTGGAGCTGGGCGCGGTGGACTTCGTCCAGAAGCCGACCGCGCTGGCCACCGAGCGCATCTTCGAGATCAGCGACGATCTGATCCAGAAGGTCAAGGCCGCGGCCGAGGTATCCTCGCGCAAGATCCTGGATCTCGAACCACAGGCAACACCGCCTGTAGCTACGGCGGCTAAACCATCGCGAGCCGCTGTAGACGCCGTGGTCATCGGCATTTCGACCGGCGGGCCGCAGGCGCTGCGCTACCTTCTCCCGCAGTTCCCCGCCGATTTCCCGGCGCCCATGGCCATCGTGTTGCATATGCCGGTGGGCTATACCGAGATGTTTGCCGCCAAGCTGAACGAACTCGCGCGGCTGCGGGTGATCGAGGCGCACGAAGGGGATCGCATGGAGCCGGGCGTGGTGCTGTTGGCCCAGGCCGGCCGCCATCTCAGCCTGATGCGCGGGGAAAACGGCCAGGTCGTCGCGCACCTGGACGCACGGCCGTTCGACACGCCGCACCGACCGTCGGTGGATGTGCTCTTTCGTTCGGCCGCCGAAATCTATCGCAACCGCCTGCTAGGCGTGGTGATGACCGGCATGGGCAACGACGGCCTGCAGGGCGCGGCCTGGATCAAGGCGCAGGGCGGAATCGTCTTCACCGAGGCCGAGGAATCGTGTGTGGTTTACGGCATGCCGCGCTCGGTAGCCGAGGCCGGATTGAGCGATCGGGTCGTGCCGCTGGAGCGCATGGCCCAGGCGATCATGGAAGTCGTCTGAAATCGGAGCGCACGATGGCCCGTAGTTTTATCGTAGATGACTCGGCGCTTTCGCGCCGCCTGTTGCGGCGCATCGTGGAATCGGCCGGCCATCAGGTCAGCGAGGCCGCCGATGGCGTGGCCGCGCTGGAAAGCTACTTCCTGGAGCGCCCCGATCTGGTGTTCTTGGATCTGACTATGCCCGGGATACACGGCCTGGATGTGGTCGAGCAGTTGCGCAAGCTCGATCCGACCGCGCGCGTGATCGTGGCTTCGGCCGATATTCAGACCTTCACGCGCGAGCTGGCCCTGGAACGCGGCGCACTGAACTTCGTCACGAAGCCGTTCTCGGCCGCGCCGGTGCTGGCGGCCCTCGAAGCGGCGCTGGCCTCTCCCCCAGGAAGAACGCGATGAACCTGACCGCGCAACAACAAGATGCCCTTACCGAGCTGATCAACATCGCTTTCTCGCGCACGGCCGCCGCTCTGTCCGAGATGACCGGCCATCGCGTGCTCCTGGACCCGCCGCGGGTGGCGCTCTGCCCGATCGGCGAGTTGGTTGCCCACCTGAACGACCTGGGGGTGGGCGAGGTCGCCACGGTGCACCAGATCTTCACCGGGCCGGTGGCGGGAGACGCGCTGCTGATGTTGAATTACGAGGGTGCACTGGCCCTCTCCGACCTGTTGGTCGGCGGCCGGACGCCGTTGCCGCAGATGGACGCGACCGACCGCGAGGTGCTGACCGAGGTCGGCAACATCCTGTTGAACGCCTGCCTGGGCATGTTCGGCAACCTGCTGAAGGTGCAGGTGGCCTTCTCGGTGCCGCAGCTCCACCTGACGGCCCTTCATGCCTTGCTCGATTCCCTGATCATCGAGCAGGACGGACTGCGGTATGCGTTGATCATCTACACCGGCTTTCGGGTGCGCGACAGCGCCGTCACCGGCTACCTGGTCATCGTCCTGGGGGTGGCCTCGCTCGATCGTCTGCTGGCCGAGGTGGAACGGATGGCCGCCTAACAACACCGGAGGATAGGATGCGCGTGCTGATCGTGGACGATTCGGCTTTTGCCCGCGAGCGCATCGCGCGATTGGTCACCGCAGCCGGACACGAGGCAATCCAGGCCGCTAGCGGTGCGCAGGCGCTGCAACTGGCCGCCGCGATACTGCCCGATGCGGCAACGATAGACCTCCTGATGCCCGATATGGACGGGATCGAGGTGATCCGTCGGTTGCGGGAGGCCTACCCGAATCTGCCGCTGATCGTCGTCTCGGCCGACATCCAGGAGGCGACCCGTCGCGAAGTGCAAGCCGCAGGCGCAGTGGCGTTCGTGTCCAAGTCGGGCCCGCTCGTGCCGCTGCTGGAGATCTTGAAAGGCTTGCCCAACGTGGAGCAACCCTCGTTCGTCTTGAGCTTGCTTGAGCAGGACGCGTTCACCGAGATGATGAACCTGGCCATGGGCCAGGCGGCCAACGCTCTCTCGTCGCTGCTCGAACGTCGCGTGCTCTTGACCGCGCCCCGAGTCGAGATCATGCGCCTGACCGCGCTGCATCTCTTTCTGGAGCGTCACATCCCGACCATCGCCGCGTACATCCGGCAGCATTTTCAGGGCCGGCTCACCGGCGACGCGGCCCTGCTCTTGCCGGTCGGCCATGCCGACCTGCTGGTGCGCGCGGCCATGAACAACATTGAGCTGCCCATGGGCGGCCTGACGGGCATCGAACTCAGCGCCCTGGCCGAGATCGGCAACGTGGTGCTGAACGCGGCCATCGCCCGGCTGGGCGATCAGCTCAACGAACGGCTGGCCATCGGACAGCCGACGGTCAAGATCAACCTGTCGGCTCAAATGCTCATAGAGGACCTGAGCATCGGGCCGGCCAACGCAGATCACGTGATCATCTTGCTCAATCGCCTGACGATCGGCGACGTGAGCATCATGTGCTATTTGATCATTTCGCTGTCTGAGCAAGATATTCGACGGCTGCTCGCCAGCCTGGGCGTCGCGGCCTGACAGGTCTCTCTGAGGCCCAATCGAAATGAATGTTGAAGCCACCGACTGGAATGTGTTGATCCGGCAATGGTTCGATGAACAGGCCGGACAGGGAATCTTCGTGTGCGATGCAGAGCTGCGCATCCGCGCCTGGAATCGCTGGCTTGAGCTGGCTTCGGGGCACGCGGCCGCCGATGTCGTCGGCCGCCCTCTTTATGAGGTGTTCCCGGAGATCGTTGCGCGGGGCTCGGATCGGTATTACGCCCAGGCGCTGCAGGGGCATTCGAGCATGCTCTCGCAACGGTTCCACAAGTACCTGATCGCGCTGCCGGTGCAAAGCCATTATGCGGGCTTCGGACAGATGCAGCAGAGCGTCCGCATCGGGCCGCTGGTGAGCGAAGGCCAGATCGTGGGGGTCATCACCGTCATCGAGGATGTCACCGATCGGGTGGCGCGCGAGGACGAACTGCGCCGACAGGTGGCCCTGCATCGCACGTTGCACGAGATAGACCGCACGATCCTGGCGCTCGACCTGCCCCAGTGCTTGCAACGGGTCGTCGAGAGCACCGATCTGTTGATGGCCGCGCCGCGGGCCGCGATCGTGCTGAGCGAAGAGGATTGCTGGCGCGTAGCGGCTTGTAGAGGGTGCAACGCCCCTGAGTCGTTGTCGTGTCCCGAAACTGCCCTGGCCCGCCGCGCGATGGTGACGCGCCAGACGTTCGTGGTCGGCGATTTTCAGACCGAGCCCGGCCCGGTCGCACCGCTTTTTCCCGATAGCCGGAGCGGCATCGCCGCGCCGTTGATCGTGGCGGACGAGGTGATCGGTGCGCTGGTTATCGAATCCCCGCGGTTGTATGTGTTCGATTCCGTGGCCCGAGAGGTCGCCATCTCGTTGGCCACCCAGGCGGCCGTCGCCATTCAGAACGCCCGGCTCTATACGGCGCTGCGCGAGAGCGAGGCCCGCTACCGCCTGTTGGCCGATATCTCGCCGATGGGGATCTTCATGACCGATGCCGCGGGACGGCAACTCTATCTGAATCCGCGCGGGGCCCAGATCCTGGGATTGCCGCTAGACCAGGCGTTGCAGACCGATTGGGTGCAGCTCTTGCCGGACGATGAGCGCTCGCGAGTGATCGAGGAGTGGACGCGTCAGGCGGCCGCGTCGTCCCTCATCCAGATCGAGACGCGGCTGCATCGGCCGGACGGCGCGGTCATTTGGGTGCAGGTGCACGTTGCGCCTCACCGCCGCGAGGACGGGGAAACGGTTTATGTCGGTGTGCTCAACGACATCACCGAGCGCAAGCAGGCCGAAGCGCAGCTCCGCCAAACGATGGCCGATCTGGCCCGCTCGAACGCGGATTTGCAGCAGTTCGCGTACGTCGCGTCGCATGATCTGCAAGAGCCGCTGCGCATGGTGGCCAGCTACGTGCAGCTATTGGCCATGCGCTATCGGGGCCGGCTCGACGCGGACGCGGACGAGTTCATCGGGTATGCGGTCGAAGGCGCGAAGCGCATGCAGCAGTTGATCCTCGACCTGCTGGAATATGCGCGCGTGGAGACGCGCGGCCAACCGCTGGAGCCGGTGGACGCCGATGCGGTGTGCCGATGGACGGTGGAGAATCTCAAGATGGCGATCGCGGACTCGCACGGCGAGGTGACGTGGGATCCGTTGCCGGTGGTGAAGGCCGATGCCACACAGCTCGGGATGGTCTTTCAGAACCTGATCGGCAATGCGCTCAAGTTTCGCGGTGCAGAGCCCCCGCGGGTGCACATCGCGGCCGAGCGCCGCGACGGGGAGTGGGTCTTCTCGGTGCGCGATAACGGCATCGGCATTGATCCGGCCTTTTTCGACCGCATCTTCGTCATCTTCCAGCGGCTGCACACCACGCGGGAATATCCGGGCACCGGCATCGGCCTGGCGATCTGCAAGAAGATCGTCGAGCGCCACGGCGGC
>JBBIKA010000016.1:0-28528 GCA_037445695.1 Chloroflexota bacterium | reverse complement strand
CCACCCCCCGCAGCTTCAGCTCGCGCGCCCGATGGCAGCTCACGAAGTGATCGGCCTCGATCTCCTCCAGCACCGGCGGCTTGGTCCGGCAGAGGTCGGTCGCGTAGCGGCAGCGCGGGTGAAAATAGCAGCCGGAGGGCGGGTTCGCGGGATCGGCCACGCTGCCCTCCAGGACGATGCGCTGCGAGCGCAGCCGCGGGTCGGGCTTGGGCACCGCGGAGAGGAGCGCCTCGGTGTAGGGATGCTTCGGGGCATAGAAGAGGGCTTGCGTCGGCGCGACCTCGGCGATGCGGCCCACATACATGACCGTCACCCGCTCGCTGATGTGCTTCACCACGCTCAGATCGTGCGCCACGAAGAGATAGGTCAGCCCCAGCTCCTGCTGAAGGTCGAGCAGCAGGTTCAAGATCTGCGCCTGGACCGACACATCGAGCGCGGAGACCGGTTCATCGGCCACGACGAGCCGCGGGTGAAGCGCCAGGGCGCGCGCGATGCCGATGCGCTGGCGCTGGCCGCCGCTGAACGCGTGCGGGAAACGACGCATGTACTCGGGCCGCAAGCCCACCAGGCGGAGCAGCTCGGCCACGCGTGCGGTGCGCTCATCGGCATCGGTCACGCCGTTCACCAGCAGCGGCTCGCCCACGATCTCCAGCAGCGTCATGCGCGGGTTCAGCGAAGAATAGGGATCCTGGAAGATCATCTGCATCTGGCGGCGCAACGGCTTCAGCTCGCTGCGCGGCAGGGTGGCCACATCTACCACGCGGCCTTCTTCGGTGCGAAACAGGATCTGTCCCGCGGTCGGATCCACCGCGCGTAAGATACAGCGCGAGACGGTCGTCTTGCCGCAGCCGCTCTCCCCCACCAGCGCGAACGTCTCCCCCTGGCGGATGAAAAACGACACATCGTCCACCGCGCGCACCTGGCCGACCACGCGCTGCAACAATCCCTTGCGGATCGGAAAATACTTCTTGAGGTTCTTGACTTCCAGCAAAACCGAATCCTGAAGTTCGTTCAAGGTTTCCCTGCCTCAAAATTCGCGTCGGCCGCGGCTGCTTTACGCGCCGTACAAAAAACAGCTCACGCTCTGTTCCCCGTCCAGGGCGCGCAGAGCCGGTTCGCGCACATCGCAGAGCCCGCGGATGCGATCGGGGCAACGTGGATGAAACGGACAGCCGGCCGGCCGGTTGTAGGGATGCGGGATAGAGCCGGTGATGGTGTGCAGCTTGACGCGCGAGGGCGCCTCGATGCTGGGGATCGAGCGCAAGAGCGCGCGCGTGTACGGATGCTGCGCATTGTGAAAGATGGCATCCACCGGCCCGCTTTCCACCACCTGGCCCAGATACATCACCACCACGTGGTCGCACATCTCGGCGACCACGCCCAGGTTATGGGTGATCAGCATGATGGCCATGCCGCGCTGGGCTTGAAGGTTGCGCAACAGGTCGAGGATCTGCGCCTGGGTGGTCACGTCCAGCGCGGTGGTCGGCTCGTCGGCGATGAGCAGCCGGGGATCGCACGCGAGCGCCACCGCGATCATGGCGCGTTGGCGCAGGCCGCCGGAGAGCTGAAACGCGTAGTCGTCAATGCGGCGTTCCGGCTGCGGGATGCCCACCTGGCGCAGGGCCTCGATGGCCCGTCGCCGCGCCTCGGCCGTGGAGACCCGCATGTGCAGCCGGATCGCCTCGATGATCTGGTTGCCCACCGTGTGCACGGGGCTGAACGAGGTCATCGGCTCCTGAAACACCAGGCCGATCTCGCGGCCCCGGATCGAGCGCATGATCCGGCCATCGGCATCCAGCTTCACCAGGTCGCGCACTTCGCCATCGGCGCCGTGCCAGAGGATCTCGCCCGCCACGATACGGCCGGGCGGCTCGACGATGCGCAGGATCGAGCGGGCCGTCACGCTCTTGCCGCAGCCCGACTCGCCGACCACGCCCAGGGTTTGGCCTTCCTGGATGTCGAACGACGCGCCGTCCACCGCCTTGACCGTGCCTTCGTCCTGGAAGAAATAGGTGCGGAGATTGCGCACCGATAACAACGGCATGTTGTGGCTATTCATACAAAGGTCAACTCATCCATACGGGTCGGCCGCGTCGCGCAGGCCGTCGCCGACGAAGTTGAACGCCAGCACGGCCAGGATGACCGGCACCACCGGCGTGAGGAGCCAAGGCGAGATGGCCAGCGCCTGGATGTTTTGCGCCTGTTCGAGCAACACCCCCCAGGAGATGGCCGGCGGTCGCAGGCCCAGGCCCAGGAAGCTGAGCGATGTCTCGCTGATGATCATCGCCGGGATGGCCAGCGTCGTGGCTGCGATGATGTGGCTCAGGAAAGACGGCACCATGTGGCGGAAGATGATCCGGCTGCGGCTACAGCCCACCAGCTCGGCAGCCGTGATGAAATCCTCTTCGCGCAGGGTCAGAAAGCGGCCGCGCACCACCCGCGCCAGCTCGGTCCATCCCAACAGCGAGATGATCACCGTGATCGCCAGATAGACCTGCTGCACCGACCAGCTCCCGGGCAGCGCGGCCGCCAGCCCCATCCACAGCGGGATGGTGGGCAGCGAGCGCAGGATCTCGATCACGCGCTGGATGATGATGTCGGCCGTGCCGCTGAAATAGCCGGAGATGCCGCCCAACAGCACCCCCAGGAACAGGCTGATCGCCACCGCCAGCAGGCCGATGGTGAGCGAGGTGCGGGTGGCAAACATCAGCCGCGAGAAAAGGTCGCGGCCGTTCAGGTCGGTGCCCATGATGAAGAGCGATTCCTCGATCGCCGCGCCTTCCACGCCCAGCAGGTGGCGATCGGTGGGGATCACGCCGAACAGCTTGTAGGGGAAGCCGTGGACGAAGAAGCGGAGCGGGATGATCGTCTCCGGGTCGGTCACGTAGACGCGCTTGAAGGTTTTCGGGTCGCGCGCGCCCTTGACCGCGTACACATGCGGCTCGAACCGGCCATCGCGGAACCAGTGGATGGGTTGCGGCGGCATCAGGCTCCGCTGCGCCTCGGAGAGTTCCGGGTCCACGTAGGCCAGGAACGGCGCGAAGATAACCACCAGGTAGAAGAGGATCAAGACGACCGCGCTGGCCATGGCCAGCTTGTGCTTGCGAAAGCGCCACCACATCAACTGGCCGGCCGTGGCCAGCGAGATCTTTTCTTCGGCTTCGGTGGTGGTTTCCTCGATGATTTCCTGTTCGACCATCAGCGCCTCTCCAGGCGGATGCGCGGATCCACCCACATCAGCAACAGATCGGAGATGAACGTGCCGATCACCGTCATCACGCCGAGGAGCAGGATGATCGTGCCGGCCAGGAACATGTCCTGGGCGATCAGCGCCTTCAGCAGCAGCGGGCCGACGGTCGGCAGGCTGAGCACCAGGGAGACGATGATGCTGCCCGAGACGATGTAGGGCAACAGGTAGCCGATGGTGCTGATGAACGGATTCAAGGCCACGCGCACCGGATATTTGAGGATGACGCGGGTTTCCGGCAAGCCGCGCGCGCGGGCGGTCATCACATAGGGCTTGCGCAGCTCGTCCAATAGGTTCGAGCGCATGATGCGGATCAACTGCGCGGTGCCGGAAAGGCCCAGCACCACGGCCGGGATCGGCAGGTGCGCCAGCATGTCCTTGAACTTGGCCCAGCTCCAGGGCGCGTCGGCCAGATCGGGCGAGAAGAGGCCGCCGATGTTCGCGTTGAAATAGCGGAACCCGACGTACATCACGATCAGGGCGAGCATGAAGCCGGGAATCGCCAGGCCGATGAAGCCGATGAACGTGAAGATGTAGTCGCCGATGGAGTAGCGCTTGACGGCCGAATAGATGCCGATGGGCAGCGCCACGGCCCAGGTGAAGATCACGGCCGCCAGCGAGACCACCACCGTCAGCGCCAGGCGATCGCCGATCACATCTTTGACCGGCCGGTTCCACTCCATGGCCATGCCGAAGTTGCCGCGCAGCATCTGACTCGCCCATTTCAGGTACTGGACGATCATCGGCTGGTTCAGGCCGTACTGCTCGCGCAGCGCCTCCACTTCGGCTTCGGAGACGGTGGCGCCGCCGGCCGACATGGTCGCGATGTAGGTCGTGACGAAGTCGCCCGGCGGAAGCTGGATGATGATGAACGACAGGATGCTGATGGCGATGATGGTGACGACGGCAAGGGCCAGACGACGCACAAGATAGCCGAGCATCAAGCCTCCTGACCTCTCCTCACTTCGTCCCCTTCCTCCCCGACCAGGGGAGGAAGGGGGAGAGAGAAGTTAGCTCTTAAAGAAGAATGTGGGCGGGAGGGAGCTGCCGGGCGTGCGGCAATGTTGCGCGTTGATCTGCCGTTCGGGGATGTTGCCCATGTTGTTCTTCACCACGCGCACCCCCATGAACGCCGGCGACTGGCCGACCGTGCCGATGCTCCACTGTTGCTCGACGATGATCTTCCACAGCTCTTTGCCGGTCTTGATCTGATCCTCCTCCTTCATCGTCGGCACCTTGGCCATCAGCTCGAAGGCCCGCAACATCTCCGGGTCGTCGGGCTTTTCGCCCTGCGTGCCGCCCGAGGCGTACCACTTGGCATAGGCCATGCCCATGTGGCATTCCACCGGATCCACGGGCAACGCGTGCCGCGGGAAGAGGAAGAGCATCTCGGAACCGTCGTTGGCCCAGGTGATGATCTGGTGTTCGTTGTTGGCCGTCTTGCCGAACGCCAGGTTGCGCTCCATCTCTTTCACGTCCACGTCAATGCCGATCTTCTTCCACTGCTGCTTGATCATTTCGCCCGCGGCCGTGTAGGGCACGAACTGCCCGCCCACGGTGATCATCTCCAGGCGCAGGCGCTGGCCGTTGTCGGTGCGCAGGCGGAAGCCCTCGGCATCTTTCTTGTCCAGGCCGATCCGATCCAGGATCTCGTTGGCCTGCTTCGGATCGTAGGTGCACCACTTCTTGCGATACTCCGGGCCCGGGCTGTAGATCGTGCTCTCGGCCGGCGCGGTGGAGCCGGGGGTGCCTACGCCGAGCCAGAACGTCTCGTTGAGCTGATCGCGATCAATGCCCAGCGACAACGCATGGCGGAAGTCCTTGTTCTTCAGCCACTTGGCGATCTCCGGATCGCCCTTGTAGGCGTTGCCGATGTGCAGGGTGATGTCCGAGCCGTTCAAGGCCGGGTCGAGGTGGACCGTGTAGTTCCCCTTCTGCTGGTTCTCCAGCAAGACCGGCAGGTTGGCCAGGCTCACGTGGCGTTCCTGGAGGTCGTATTCGCCCGCCACCGCGCGCAGGTTGAGCACCTGCAGGTTCTCGGCCAGCGTCATGGTGATCTTGTCAATGTACGGGAGCTGGTTGCCTTCGGTGTCCACGGCCCAGTAGTAGGGATTGCGCTCCATCACCCACGTCGGCGTGTTGATCGGGCTGACGGTACGCCAGGGGGTCATGACCGGCACGTCCACGTTGAGCACCCAGCTATAGCGGTTCTTGAAGTACGCCTTCCAGTCGTCGAAGCCGGCATCCTTGGCCTTCTTGTTGACCTCTTCGAGCGAGGAGTACTTGGGCAGGAACTGCTTCAGGTAGTGCTTCGGCGCGTAGCCGCCGCCGAAGGTGCCGAACGCGCCGCGGGTGGCAAAGCCGGCGCCGACGGCCGTGCTGCCGGCCAGGATGTAGGGGAAGAGGTAGTTCGGCTCGGGGAACTCGAAGGCCACGGTGAAATCGTCTATCTTCTTCATGACGCCCGGCTTGCCGTTGACCATCATTTCGGGGAAGGGGGTGGGCACCAGGTCCTTGTTGGAATAGACGTCCTCGAACCAGAAGATGAAGTCGTCGGCGGTGAGAGGCGTGCCGTCCGACCACTTGGCGCCCTTGCGGAGCATCACGGTGGTCGTCTTGCCGTCTTCGCTGAGCTTCCAGTCCTTGCAGAGGGCCGGCGCGATGTTGTTGCCGGTATAGTCCCAGAAGAGGATCTTGTCGGTGGAGACGATGCGGTTGCCGTTTTCATGGTCGGCCGGGCCGGTGAAGCCGCGCCGCCAGTTGCCGCCGTACTTGCCGATCTCGTGCAGCGGCTTGATGACCATGACGTCAGTGGGCTCGGGCAGGCGCTGTTCGACCGGCGGCAGTTTGCCGGCCTTGACCAGCTCGGCGAGCATGGGCGCTTCGTTGAACTTCTTCGGGAATTTGGCGACATCCCGGATGATCTCCGGGCCTTCCAGCTTGCCGACCAGCGATTCGCCCAGCTTGGGCGCGGCCGCTTTCGCGGCGGTCGGCGCGGCCGTGGGCGCGGGCGCTTTGGTGGCGGTGGGGGCCGCGGTGGCCGCGGCCGGCGCGGCGGTAGGTGCAGCCGGCGCAGCCGTGGGAGCGGCCGGTGCCGGCGCGGGCGTGGGTTGCGCACACGCGGCCAGGGTGGCCGTGCCGACAGCGGCGCCGGTGAGCGTGAGAAATTCCCGGCGGGTCAAATGCTTGCGCTTGGACATCTCTGCCTCCTTAGTGGATACGAAATGATACGCGGTTCAGGCATCTGAAAGACGCTGCGGAGAGCGCGACGGCGTCCCACCTGGGGCCATCGCCGCGCCCAGGCCGATCGAAATGGCATGGGCGGTCTCCTTGACCAGCACGGCAATCTGCGGAGCGTCGGCCAGGGAGAGGCGCGATACCGGCGCGGACAGGCTGATGCTGGCGATCGGCCTGCCCGTGTAGTCGAAGATGGGGGCCGCCACGCACCGGCCGCCCTCTTCGTTTTCCTCGTCGTCTATAGCATACCCCAACTCGCGCGCTTCCACCAACTGGCGCAACCACACCTTTTCATCCGTGATCGTTTTGGCGGTCACGCGCGGCAACCCGAAACGCCGGACAAAGGCGCGCACTTCGGCTTCGCTCCAGTGGGCCATGATCGCCTTGCCCAGCGCGGTGCTGTGCGCCAGGGCGCGCTTGCCGATCTCGGAGCGCATCCCCAACGCACGGGTGCACAGCAGGCGCTCGATGTACACGATGTCGGCGCCATCCAGCACGGCCAGGTTGACCGTCTCGCCGGAGCGATCGCGCAACGCCTCCAGGTGGGGATAAGCCACCCGTCGGATCTCCAGGTGATGGAGCACGACCGACGACCGTTCGACCAGCTTCAGCCCCAGGCTGTATTTGCGGGTTTTGGGGTTCTGGGCCAGATAGCCCTTGGCGGCCAGCGTATGGATCAGCCCCGCGGCCGTGCTCTTGTGCAGGCCTACGGCTTCGGCGATCTCGGTCGTGCCCAGTTCGGCCGTGCGCAGGTCGAACAGGTTCAGGATATCCAGCGCGCGCTCAACCGAACCGATCAGTTTGGGAGGCTGCATCGTCGCACGGGCACCTTTCCTGGAGAGGCAAACGAAAAAACGATGCGACAATATCGTACGGCAGACGATATGATAGCACAAGTCGGTCGGTTGTCAAAAATGGGGCTGGCTCTGTAGAGGGGGGGATGAGGGATTGGGGATTGGGGGATGAATGATATATACTTTCTCCATGTCTCAACATCCATATCGTCTCATGCCCGAACAGGCCGGGCGCTGGGCGGCACTGGCCTTGCGTTGCATCCGCCGCGAGTTTCCCTGTAACCCCGGCCATGTGATCGCCGACGCGAACGACCTGCGGCGGCCGCGCGAGCTGCACCCGGCGTTCTACGGCTGCTTCGACTGGCATTCGGCCGTGCATGGCCACTGGTTGTTGGTCCATGTCTTGCGCCGCTTCCCCGATCTGCCCGCGGCGGCCGTCATGCGCGCCGCTCTGGCCGAAAACCTGACGGAGGCCAACCTGCGCGGCGAAGCCGACTACTTTGCGGCGGCCGGCCATCGGGGCTTCGAACGCCCCTACGGCTGGGCCTGGCTCCTCAAATTGGCCGAGGAACTGGCCGCCTGGGACGATCCCGATGGTCGGCGCTGGTCGGCCGGCCTCGCTCCCCTGGCCGACCTGATCGCGGCCCGCTACCAGGAGTTTCTGCCCAAACAGACCTATCCGATCCGCACCGGCGTGCATGCCAACACCGCGTTCGGCCTGGCGTTCGCGTTCGACTACGCCCACGCCGTCGGCCACACGGCCCTGCGCGATCTGATCGTCCGCCGCAGCCTGGAGTATTACGCGGCCGATCGCGACTATCCGGCCGCCTGGGAGCCGGGCGGCAACGACTTCCTTTCGCCCTGTCTGGTGGAGGCCGACCTGATGCGTCGCATCCTGCCGCGCGCGGAGTTCGCCGCGTGGCTGGACGCTTTCCTGCCCGGGCTGCGCTCGGCCGAACCGGCCAACCTGCTGCAACCGGCGATCGTGGCCGACCGGAGCGATGGCCAGCTCGTGCACCTGGACGGCCTCAACCTGAGCCGGGCGTGGTGCATGTGGAACATCGCGGCCGCGTTGCCGCCGGCCGACCCGCGGAGGCAGATCCTGGTCGCTGCGGCCGGCCGCCACGCCGATGCCGGGCTGGTCGGCGTGACCAGCGGCGACTACATGGGCGAACACTGGCTGGCGACCTTCGCCGTCTACATGTTGGAATGTGCCGGAGCATACGCATGAGCCCAGAGATCCACAAGATACAACGCCTGCCCCAACGCGGGCATTACGACCGGGAGACGATCTATGCCATCCTCGACGCCGCGCGAGTGTGTCACGTCGGCCTTGCCGAAGGGGACCAACCGTTTGTGCTCCCGATGCTCTACGCGCGCGCCGGCGACGAGATCCTGTTGCACGGCGCGCCGGCCAGCCGGCTGATCGGCCATATTGCGGCGGGCCGGCCCATCTGCATCAGCGTCGCCATCCTGGACGGGCTGGTCTTGGCAAAATCGGCCTTCCATCACTCGGTCAACTACCGATCGGTCGTCCTTTTCGGTCGTGGCCGCTTGATCGAAGACCTGGAGGAGAAGCTGGCGGCGCTGCGGAGGCTCACCGAGCATCTGGCGCCGGGCCGCTGGGAAGCCGCGCGGCCGCCGAACGCGGCCGAGCTGCGGGGGACGGCGGTCGTGGCGGTGCGCATCGAAAACGCGTCGGCCAAGGTGCGCAGCGGCCCGCCGGCCGACGCCGCACAGGATCGGACCTGGCCTGTGTGGGCTGGCGTGCTGCCGGTGCGGGAGGCGTTCGGCGAGCCGATCCCGGCCGCGTATTGTGATGAGTAGGGGCGTGGCATGCCACGCCCCTACGATGATGATCGGCGCCGCCGTGGCCGCCTGGCCCGCCGGCGCTGTTCCAGCAAGAGATTCAGGCTCAGGGTTTTGTCGTCGAGCTGCTTCCTGAGCCTGGTGCGCTCGGCGTCGCTCATCGCCGCGGCCAACCGGGCTTTCAAGCCGGCGATCTCGTTGAGCAGCTCAACCTCCGCCGGCCGGTAGCCGGCGTTGCGCAACACCGACCAGGCCATCCGCAGATCTTCGGGCGCGGCAAAATAGCCGTCCAGGTCGAGCGGCCGGCCCGCGCCGGGGAGATCGTCGAAGTCGCCGCGGGCCATGGCCTCCTGGATCTTCTCCTCGACCAGCGCGTCGAAGGGCATGGCGCCTACTCCTTGAGTGCCGCGGCGAGCAGCTCCCGCACAACGGCCGGATTGCCCTTGCCGCGCGTCTCGCGCATCACCTGGCCCAGGAACCAGTTGAAGAGGGTCTCTTTGCCCCCGCGATACTTCGCTACCTCATCGGGGTGCCTGGCCACCACCTGCGCGACGGCGGCGGCCAGGACGTCGGCGTCGCTCACCTGCCGCAGGCCCAGCTCCTGGACGATCTCGTCGGCCGGCCGTCCCGTCTCGAACATGACCTCGAAGACGCGCTTAGCGCTGTTCAGATTGATCTGTCCCGTGGCCACCAGGCGCAATAGCCCGGCGAAGGCGGCCGGCGTGATCCTGACCGCCTCGATCCCGATCCCGGCCGCGTTCATCAGCCGAAACAGCTCGCCCGTGATCCAGTGGGCTACCGTCCTGGCATCGCCGGCCGTGGCCACCACCGCCTCGAAGTACTCGGCAATGCCCCGCTCCTCCACCAACACGGCGGCGTCGCGCGGCTGCAGGCCGAACGCCGCAACATAGCGCGCCGCCTTGGCGTCGGGCAGCTCGGGCAGCCGGCCGGCCAGCTCGGCCACCCAGGACGGCTCGATGACCAGCGGCGGCAGGTCGGGCTCGGGGAAATAACGATAATCGTCGGCCGATTCCTTGGTGCGCTGCACCACCGTCCGGCCGTGCGCCTCGTCCCAGCCCATCGTCACCTGAACCACCCGGTCGCCCGCCTCCAACACCGCGATCTGCCGCGCCACCTCGTACTCCAGTGCCTGGACCACGGCGCGAAACGAGTTCAGATTCTTGATCTCGACCTTGGTGCCGAAGTGCGTCTGGCCGAGGGGCCGCACGCTGACGTTGGCCTCGCAGCGCATGGCGCCCTTCTCCATGTCGGCCGTGCTCACGCCCAGATAGCGGAGGATGCGCTGCAGTTTGGTCAGATAGGCATATGCCTCGGCCGGCGAGCGCATGTCGGGCTCGGTGACGATCTCGAGCAACGGCACGCCCGCCCGATTCAGATCCACCAGGCTGGCGCTGCCGGTGTGGATGAGCTTGCCCGTGTCCTCTTCCAGATGCGCCCGCGTAATGCCGATCCGCTTGCGCTGCGTTCCCGTGGCCGAAGCGACTTCGATCTCGATCCAGCCGTTGCGACAGAGGGGCAGCTCATACTGGCTGATCTGATAGCCCTTGGGCAGGTCGGCATAGTGATAGTTCTTGCGGGCGAAGACCGCCTCGGGGCCGATGGTGCAATTGAGCGCCAGGCCGGCCAGGATCGTCTTCTCCACGGCCGCCCGATTGATGACCGGCAGAACGCCGGGCAACGCCATGCACACCGGACAGACGTGCGTGTTGGGCGGCGCCGCTGCATAGTCCGCGCTGCACCCGCAAAACATCTTGGAGCGCGTGAGGATTTGCGCGTGCACTTCCAGGCCGATGATGGTTTCGTAGGCGATCATTGTGCGACTCGCGGGGAATGGAATAGCGCTTGGACTCGAATCTGCTTTTCTGATCGAGAGATAGTATAAGCCTGTTTGATGCCAAATCGCAAATCGCCGGACGGCTCGGCCGAGACTGCCCCCTCTCCCCTTGGCCGCAGGCCAAGGGGAGAGGGGGACAAAGGGGGTGAGGGGCAAAAAACGGCAGGCATAGCAAATGCCGGCCCATTCTGACAGCAATTCCAAAAACGTAACGTGGGACTGCGGCTTGCAGGTGAAGACGAAGTGCTGCGGGAGCCATCCCCGAATGGGGCACGAATGCACGAATGGCCCGTTGCGTGATTCGTGCATTCGTGGTCGGATTCGGGGATGGCCCCAGCCACCGAAAGGTATGTTTGGAATTGCTGGTGATCGTTTGACTTTATAGCGCATCGGTGTATTATATGTGCCATCTTCATTCTCTCTATATTTTATACTTGTGTACTATGTCTGAGACATCTCCTCGGCCCCTGATCCTGGTCACCGGCGCCACCGGCTACATCGGCGGCCGCCTGGCCTCGCGCCTGTTGCAGGCCGGCTATCGCGTCCGGTGCCTGGTGCGCGATCCGGCCCGACTGCAAGGCCGGCCCTGGCTGGAGCAGGTGGAGCTGGCCCGCGGCGATGTGTTACAGCCCGCCACGTTGGCGTCGGCGATGGCCGGTGTCACGGCCGCGTATTATTTGATCCACAGCATGGCCGCGGGCCGCGATTTCCGCGCACGCGATCTGCTTGCTGCCCGGCAGTTCAGTCGAGCGGCCGCGGAGGCCGGCGTGCAACGCATCATTTACCTCGGCGGCCTGGGCGATCCGCACGCGGAGCTCTCGCGTCACCTCCGCTCGCGGCAAGAGACCGGCGCCGCGCTGCGCGAGGCCGGCGTGCCCGTGACCGAATTCCGCGCCGGCGTGATCGTCGGCTCCGGCAGCCTCTCCTTCGAAATGATCCGCTACTTGGTCGAACGCATGCCGATCATCCCCTGCCCGCGTTGGGTTTATACCTGTATCCAGCCGATCGGCATTCGCAACGTGCTCGAATACCTGGTCGCTGCGCTGGAAACCCCGCAAAGCGCCGGCGAGATCATCGAGATCGGCGGCGCCGACGTGTTGACCTATCGGGACATGCTGCTGGGCTACGCGGCAGCGCGCGGCTTGAAACGCTGGCTGATCCCCATCCCTTTGATGACGCCTCGCCTCTCTGCCTACTGGGTCCATCTCGTGACGCCGATCCCGGCCACGATTGCCCAACCCTTGATCGAGGGCTTGCGCAACGAAGTGGTGGTGCGCGATGACAAGGCCCGCCGCCTTTTCCCGCAGATCGAACCGGGCAGCTATTGTCATGCCGTCGAATTGGCGCTGGCCCGGCTGGAGTCCGGCGAAGTAGAAACGATGTGGAGCGATGCCCTGATGACCACCCAGGGCGATGTGCCCGCGGTGGTGTTGGGTACCCTGGAAGGGCTGATCCTGGAACATCGTCAGCTTCAGGTGGCCGCGCCGGCCGCAACGGTCTATCGCGCTTTTGCCGGCCTGGGCGGCCAGCGCGGCTGGCTCTACATGAACTGGGTGTGGCACCTGCGCGGATTAATAGATCGCCTGGTCGGCGGGGTCGGCATGCGCCGCGGCCGCCGCGACCCCGATCACCTGCGCGTGGGCGAGGCGCTGGACTTCTGGCGCGTCGAGGCCGTAGAGCCGGACCATCTCATCCGCCTGCGTGCCGAGATGAAGGTGCCGGGCCGGGCCTGGCTGCAATTCCACGTCCACCCGCAAGGGGAAAACCGCGCCATCCTCTCGCAGACCGCGTATTTCGCGCCCAAGGGGCTGGGCGGCCTGCTCTACTGGTATCTCCTCTACCCCATCCACAAAGTGATCTTCGCCGGCATGATCCGCAAGATCGCCGAACGGGCCGTCTCACTTCACCGACAGCCTGCGGGTCATGCGCCGGAAGCGCCGTTCTATATTACACCTCTCCGAAAGTTGACATCCTTCCGAAAAGGGACATAATGTGAGCTTGGTTACAAAGTTCGGGCCTTGAAGCTCTGCGTGACGAGGCCCGGCCATCGCTCAAATGGCCGCGCACGGCCGGCAGAGGAGATCGGGCGCGGCTCATCATCGTACGGGAGGAATTACGTTGAAACGCTTCTACCATTGGCTCGAGAAGAGCAAATGGCGCGCGCTGTTGTTTGCCGTGATCGCGCTCTTTGTCGCCTGGCTCTTCTTCATGGGCTCCGTCTCGCTGATGGAGTATGCGGAGTCCACCGAGTTCTGTTCGCTGTGTCACGTCATGACCCCCGAACACACGGCCTACCAGAGCTCGCCCCATGCCAGGACGAACTGCGGCACCTGCCACATCGGCCCGGGCGCCTATCCGGCGTTCGAGGCGAAAGTGCGCAGCGCCCACTACCTGTGGGTGTATCCGCTCAACCTGTATGAGCGGCCGATCAAATCGCCGATCACCAGCCTGCGGCCGGTCGAGGTGGTCTGCGAACAGTGTCACTGGCCGCAGAAGTTCTACGAGGATCGCCTGGTAACGATCCCCGACTATGCCCAGGATGAGAAGAACAGCCTGACCCAGACCACGCTGGTGATCAACACCGGCGGCGGGCCGACGGACGCCGGCCTGGGCCGCGGCATCCACTGGCATATCGAGAATCCTGTCTATTACATCGCCACCGACGAGAAGCGGCAGAACATCCCCTGGGTCCAGGCGACCTTCGGCGGCGTAACGACCGAGTACATCTCGACCGACGCGAACCTGACCGCCGAGGCGATCGCCAGGGCCGAGAAGCGCAAGATGGATTGCCTGGATTGCCACAACCGCGCCAGCCACAACTTCCGCCGGCCCGACGACGCGCTCGATCAGGCCCTGGCACTCGGCCAGATCCCGGCCGACCTGCCCTACATCAAGCGCGAAGGCATCAAGGTCCTGGAAAAGAAATACGCGACCGAGGCGGAAGCCGCGGCGGCCATTGCGGCAGTGGAGGACTTCTACAAGACCAACTACGCGCAGTTGTACGAAAGCCGCCAGGCCGACATCCAGAAGGCCGTGGCGGGCCTCCAGACCATCTTCAACCAGACGCAATTCCCGTTCATGGGTGTAGACTGGCAGACCCACACCAACAACATCGGCCACAAGGACTTCCCGGGCTGTTTCCGCTGCCACGACGGCAAGCATCTGAGCCAGGACAACCAGGCCATCCGGCTGGAGTGCAACATCTGTCACGGCATTCCGCAGGTCGCATTGCCGGGCAAGCCGTTGCCGGCCGTCGAGATCTCCAAGGCCAACGAGCCGGACTCACACAAGAGCACCACCTGGCTCGCCCAGCATCGCTATCAGTTCGACGCCACCTGCGTCCGGTGCCATACGGTGGATAACCCCGGCGGCAAAGACAACAGCAGCTTTTGCAGCAACAGCGCGTGTCACGACACGAAGTGGGTCTTCGCCGGGCTGGATGCGCCCAGGGTACGCGAACTCAGCGCGCCGCCCAAGGTACCCGGCAAAGGCGTGCCGAACGCCATCCCGCACCCCATCGGCCAGCGCACCGATTGCCTGATCTGTCATGCCGCGGGGAAGGTGAGGCCCTATCCGGAGAACCACGCCAGCTTCAAGACCGACACGTGCACGCAGTGCCACAAGCCGACGCTGCAAGAGACGGCCGTGCCGACGCCGACCCCGCTGCCGACGAGCACCCCGGCGCCGCAAGCCACACCCACGTCGGCGCCGCAGGCCACGCCCACGCCGGCCGCAGCCGGCGCGCCGAAGGCGATCCCGCACGAACTGGCCGGCCGCGAGAACTGCGTGCTGTGCCACAATCCCGATGGCGGCATCAAGCCCGCGCCCAAGGACCACGCGGGCCGGACGAACGAGAGCTGCCAGGGTTGCCACAAGCCGGCGACCGAAGCAGCCGGCCCGACCGCCGCGGCAACAGCCACGCCCACCGCGACGGTCGCCGCACCGGCGGCCGAAGCCCAGCCGGCCGGCGCGCCGAAGGCGATCCCCCACGATTTGGCCGGCCGCGAGGACTGCCTGCTCTGTCACAACCCCGACACGGGCGTCAAGCCCGCGCCCAAGGATCATGCCGGCCGCACCATCGAGCAGTGCCAGTTGTGCCACAAGCCGAAGAGCTAACCTGAAAATAGCCTCGTCAGACGTGCCGGGCACTTCCGAAGTGCCTGGCACGTGGGCGCCGGGAGGTCAAGGTCGGCCGATGGCGGCGAGCACCTCTTGGATGCTGCTCCCGACATAGGCATCCGGAAAACGCGCGCGCAGGTCGTCGCGCGTGTTCAAGAGGCGGCCGCCGAACAACAGCCGTGGGCGAGGTTCGGGCAAATGGGTGATGGCTTCATATGCCTCGGCCAGGCTGGCGGCGCATTCGGGGATGGTGGCCGAAAGACATACCAGCCGGGGCCGCAGCCGACCGGTCTCCGCGATCAAATGGCCGATCGGCACGTTCTGGCCAAGGTAGATCACGCGCCAGCCGGCCTGGCGCAACACCAACGATAGCAGCAAGATTCCCACATCGTGCCATTCGCCGGCCGTCGAGCCGGTCAACGCGAGCGGCGCGGCCGCAGATGGCTCATAGGCCTGGAACAGCGCCGCCAGCCGATGGCGCAGAAACGCGGTGGCAAAGTGTTCCTGCACGACCGTCGCTTCTCCCCGGTGCCATCGTTCGCCGATTTCGACCAGCACCGGTACGATGATTCCTTCCGCCACATCCTCGATGCTGTAGAGGGCAAACGCTTCCGCCAGGAGCGCGGCGCCGCGCGCCTCCTGGAACGCCAGCAGCGCGGCCAGCAGATCCTGCGCCAGCGCGGCCGCCGACCGCGGCCCGGCCGGCGCGGCCGCCGGTTCACGGGCCGCGCGCTGCCGCTCCAACAGCGCCACCGCGCTGCTGATCGCCACCCCGCCATCGGTCTGTTGTTTCAGCCACTTCAAGATGGCGATATCGCGCTCCGAGTAGAGACGGTAGCCGCCTTCGCTGCGTCCCGGCGACAACACGTTGTAACGGCGTTCCCAGGCGCGCAGGGTGGCCGGCGTGATGCCCGTCTGCTGCACCACCGTCTTGATGGTGTAGATGGGTGTATCGTCGTAATCGCCGAAGCGGTCCGAGCCGGACATGGCAACTCCTGCCTTCAGGCGGCCAGCCGGTCGGCAATCTGCGCGGCGGCCTCCACCAGTTCGGGCGCCTGATCGAATACCGCGCGGCCCGCTTGATCGGCGCTCATGGCCGCAAGCGAAAAGGGCAGACACCCCAGGAGAGGCACGTCGGCCGCGTGATCGCGCACGAACGCCTCATCCTGCGGCCCGCGCGTCTTGTTCGCCACCAGGTAGAAGCGCTTGATGCCGATCTCGGACGCCAGGTGGCGGATCTGCGCAGCCGTGCCCAGGCTGCGCAGGCCCGGCTCCACCACGATGATGAAGGCGTCCACCGCGCCGGCTGTGCCGCGGCCGAGATGTTCGACCCCGGCCTCCATGTCGAGGATCAACGTCTGATTGCGCCGCAACAACAAATGGGTGACCAGCGCCTTCAGCAGCGCATTCTCCGGGCACAGACACCCCGCGCCGCCCGCGCGCACGGTGCCCAGGCGCAACAGCCGCACCCCGCGATGGGTAATGCTGAAGCTCTCGGGGATATCGTCCACCTTGGGGTTCAGACGAAAGACGCCGCCGATCGTGCCCTTCTGGGCGCCCGTGCGCTCATAGATCAGATCCTCCATCTCGGCGATCGGCTTGAGCGCGGCGTCCAGGTTGGCCGGCAGGCCGAACGCCAACCCCAGGTTGCCCGCCGGATCCGCATCAATGGCAATGACGTCTTGACCACGTTGGGCATAGATGTAAGCAAGCAGGGCGGTCAGAGTGGTCTTGCCCACCCCGCCCTTTCCGGTAATGGCGATCTTTGGCATAGATACCCCCGCATATGGCGAAACAGACTTTAGATCATTTTATCACACAGATTCTACACTACCACAAAAACGCCTGCGCGAAAAGATGGCGCAGTTACATTCGAGAGCACGCAAGTTGACGGTTTGTCCAGACGCCGTTATGATCTGACTTGATCGTTGGTCGAGCCGTCCAGGAGCCACATCTCACCATGAAGCAGCCCTTCGCACACCTGCCCGTTCCCTGGGCCGCCCTGAGCCAGCCGGACGTGCTGGCGCGATTGCATGTTACCGTGGCCCAGGGCCTTACGCTGGCCGAATGCCAGGTGCGGCGTGCGCGGTATGGACCGAATCGCATCAGTCCGGCCGCGGCATTGAGCGCGGCCGCGCTCCTCCGGCGGCAGATCGGCCAGGGGGGTGGCCTGCTGCTGTTCGCGGCCGCGCTGGTCTCCGCCGCGCTCGGCGATCTGAAGGTTGCCGTGGCGCTCCTCGTCTGCCTGCTCCTCATCGGCCTGACGGACATCATCCATCGGCGCCGCGCGCGGGCTGCGCCGGCCGTATGGCGTCGGCTGGCGGCCGCGCGCGCCCGCGTACGCCGGGAAGAGCAGGAACAGAGCGTCGCCGCCACAGATCTGGTGCCGGGCGATATCGTCTTCCTGGAGGCCGGCGACCTGGTGCCGGCCGACGGCCGCCTCCTCGACGCGACCGACCTGCGCATCCAGGAGGCGCTTTTGACCGGCGAATCGGAACCGGCCGAGAAATGCGTGATTGCCATCCCCGGCTTCGACCTGGCCCTGGCCGATCAACGCAACATGGCGTTCATGGGCACAACGGTGGTTGCCGGCCGGGGGTTGATGGTCGTGACCGAAACCGGCATGAGCACCCAGGTGGGCCGCGCCCTGGCCGCCGTGCAGGACAGCGAACCGCCCGAGACGCCTTTGCGGCGTCGTCTGGTCGGCTTGAGCCGGCGCCTGACGTTCGTCAGTGTGGTACTGGTGGCGGTGATCGTTGGCTCTGCCGCGCTGCAAGGCGCAGCGCCGGACGCCTTTCTGCGCCATGCCGTCAGCCTGGTCGTGGCCCTCTTCCCCGAGGCGTTGCCGGTGCTGGCGACGGCGGCCGCGGTGCTCGGCGCGCGGCGCCTGCGGCAACGCCGCGCCCAGATCCGCAGGCCCCTGGCCGTGACGACCCTCGGCTCGACGACGGCCGTTTGCGTGGATCAGGCCGGCATCCTGACCGAAGATCGCCTGATCGTTCTCGTGCAGGACCTGGCCGGCCGCCAGATCGAGCTGGCCGTCGCCGACCCCCGGCAGGCGTCCGTCGTCCTGCCCGCCGAGCCGGCGGCCAGAGCCGGCGACGAACCGCCTTCGCTGCTCTTCCTGATGGCGGCCGCGGCGCTGTGCAACGATGCCACGTTGCGCCCCGCGCCCGGCCGGCCGGGCCATTGTCGGCCTGTCGGCGATGCCGTGGACGCCGGCCTGTTGTTGGCCGCGGCGCGCCTGGGGCTATGGAAGTCGGCCCTCGATGCCGCGTTGCCGTGCGTGGAGAAGCTCTCGTTCGATCCCGGCCGCCAGCGCACCACCACCGCGCATCGGGTGACGCGGCGCAGCGACCGGCCGCGGGCCGACGCCGCGTTCCTGGACACCTGGCTGGCCGGCCAGCTTCCGGCCGAACCCGTGTTCTGGATCGCGCTCAGCCGGGGCGCGGTCGGCTCTGTGTTGGCGGCCTCCGAACGGGTGTGGCTCGCGGAGCGCGCTGAGCCGCTCGATGCGGCCTGGCGCGAGCGCATCCTCGCCGCGGCCGGCGCGCTGGCCGAGCGGGGGATGTACGCGATGGGCATCGCCTTTAAAGCCATCGAGCCGGACCTTTGGCAAGACGATACCGACGTGTTGCCCGTTCGGGGGCCAGAGCTGGAGCGCGGCTTGACCTTTGCCGGATTGATCGGCGTGGCCGCGGCCCCGCGGGCGGGCGCGCCGGAAGCGATCGCCGCCTGTCGCGCCGCGGGCATCCGGCCGATCCTGTTGACTGCGCAGCGCCCTCAGGCGGCGCGGCCAATGAGCCGAGCGCTCGGCTTCGCGGCCGATGCCCCCATCCTGAGCGGCTCCGAGATCGCGCAGATGGGACCGGAGAAGCTGCAGGCCGCCGTGGGCGACGTCGCGATCTGCGCGCAGGTAGATGCCGGACACAAGCTGGCCGTCGTGCAGGCGCTGCAGGGCCGGGGCGATGTCGTGGCCGCAGTCGGCCACGACATCGCCGATCTTCAGGCCTTCGGCCGCGCCGACATCGTCGTTGCGCTCGGCCCGGGCGCCGTAGAGCTCGTTAAGGACGCCGCCGATCTGGTTTTGCTGGATGGCGCCTTCCCCGCGCTGGTTGCGGCGGTTGCCGAAAGCCGCGCGGCCCAGCACTCCCTTGACCGGTTCGTGCGCTTGGCGTTGGCGGGCAATATCGCCAAGGTGCTGTTGTTGCTGATCATGCCCGCGTTGGGGTTGCCGCTGCCGTTCGGCCCTTTGCAGATATTGTACCTGAACCTGCTTGTGGATGGCCTGCTCGGCCTCGGCATGCTGCTTGAGCCAGCCGGGCTGCGCGCAGACGCACCGGCGCCGCCCGCCGCGGCGTCACCTTGGCTGCGCCGCCTGGATCTGCCCCTGTTCGGCGCCATCGGCCTGCTCGTCGGCCTCGGTTTGGGGATCGGCCTGCTGGCCGGCCTCCAGGAGATCCACGAGCTGCGTTGGCGCACCCTGATCCTGACGGGGATGGTTTTCGCCCAGGCGTTTCGGGCATTGGCCATGCGTCACCGATCGGAAGCGCCGCTCGTGCCGGCCGCGCGGGCATCGGCGGGGCCGCTGATGGCGGTCGGCGCGGTCGTCGTAATGCATTTGCTGCTGCTCTTTGTGCCGCCGTTGCACCGGTGGCTCGACGTGGTACCGCTGGCGCCGGCCGAGCTGGCCGTGCTGGCGCTCGTCGGATCGGTGCCGTTGTGGGTTGGCGAGATCGGGCATCGGCTGGGCCGAGGCCGGCAAACCTGAGAGGAGCGCAACTCATGTTCGATGTGATCGCCTGCGGCGAATTGCTGATTGACTTCGTCTCAACGGAATCGGGGGTGACGCTGGCGCAGGCGCCGGCCTTCGTGAAGGCGGCCGGCGGCGCACCGGCCAACGTTGCGGTGGGCGTGGCGCGGCTGGGCTATCGGGCGGGCTTCATGGGCCAGGTGGGCAACGACGATTTCGGCCATTTCCTGGCCGACACCCTGGCCGACGCCGGAGTGGACACGGCCGGCCTGCGCTTTTCGGATGCGGCGCGCACCGCGCTGGCGTTCGTCTCGCTGCGCAGCGATGGCGAACGCAGCTTCATGTTCTATCGCCATCCCAGCGCCGACATGCTCTGGCGGCCCGAAGATGTCAATGCGGCCTACGCGGCGGCGACGCGCATCTTTCATTACGGCTCGATCTCGCTGATCGGCGAGCCGAGCCGCAGCGCTACGTTGACCGCGCTCGGCCATGCGCGCGACGGCGGCGCGCTGATCTCGTATGACCCGAACCTGCGCATCCACCTGTGGCCCTCGGCCGAGGCCGCGCGCGCCGGCATGCTGGCCGGCCTTCAGCATGCCGACCTGGTGAAGGTGAGCGAAGATGAGCTGGCTTTTCTGACCGGCGAGAACGATCTGGCGCGCGGGGCGATGCGGCTCTGGCACGATCGGTTGCGGCTGCTGGTGGTGACGCAAGGCGCGGCGGGCTGTGCGTATTTCACGGCCCGAACCCAGGGCCATGTGCCCGGCTTCGCGGTGACGGCCGTGGACACCACCGGCGCGGGCGACGGCTTCGTGGCCGGCCTGTTGGCCGGTCTGTTGGATCATGGTTTGGCCTGGGAACAGGAGGCCATCGTCGCCGCGTTGCGCCTGGCCAATGCCGTCGGCGCGCTGACCACGACCCGACGCGGGGCCATCCCCGCGCTGCCCACCCGCGCGGCGGTCGCCCGGTTTCTGGCGTCGGCGGCCCGTTAGCCGGCCCGCAGCGATTCCGGGGTGTCCTGCAGAGTGGCCGTCAGGGTCAACGTTGTGCCGTCGCGGATGACCGTCAGGGTGATCGTCTGGCTGACGGTGCAGTGCTCTTCCAGATAGGCGCTGAGGTCTTCCCAGGTGGCCATCGGCCGGCCGTCTACCTCGGTGATGATGTCGCCGCCGACCAGATAGCGGCGATTGCCGACCACCACCTCACGCTGGGCCGTGCGCAATCCGGCCTGATCGGCCGGGCTGTTGCGATAGAGCCGCGCGACCAGCAGGCCGCGCTCCACGGGCAGCCGCAACGCTTTCGCCAGGGCCGGCGTGATCTCGTAGCCCAGCTCTTCGATCCCCAGCCACGGATGCGGATAGCGGCCCTCGCGGATCAAGACGGGCACCACGCGGCGCACCTTGTCCACCGGAATCGCCAATCCCACCCCGGCCGACGTGCCGGTGGGCGAGTAGATGGCCGTGTTGACGCCGATCAGCCGGCCCCGCAGATCGAGGAGCGGACCGCCCGAGTTGCCTCGATTGATCGCCGCGTCGGTCTGGATGACCCCGCGCAACACCGTGGTATCGGTCTGGATCGTACGGTTGAGCGCGCTGATGACGCCGACCGTCATGGTGCGATCGAAGCGGCCGAACGGATTGCCCAACACGATGGCCGTCTGGCCCACCTTCAGCGCAGCCGATTCGCCGGGAGTGATCGGCGTCACGCCGGCCGGCACCGCATCCACCTGGAGCACGGCCAGGTCGTTCACCGGATCGCTGCCGACGACGGTGGCCGCTACCGTGAAATCGTCGCTGAAGCTGACCTCTACCTTCTGCGCGCCGGCGATGACATGATGGTTCGTGACGATGTGCCCCTCGGCATCCCACAAGAAGCCGGATCCGCTGCCCTCTTCGGGAATGACGCCGTAGAAGAAGCTGGTGCGTAGTACCTGCGTCGTGATATTGACGACGGCCGGCGCCACGCGCTCGTAGACCGCGATGCGTTGCTCTTCGACGGGGTCGCTGACCACGGGCAGGGGTCCGGGCGTGGGAGTGGCCACGACGACCACCACCACGGGGGTCGGCGGCTCGGCGGTGGTGATGGGGAGAGCACCCAGATCGGCTACCGTGCATCCCGCCAACAGCATGGTCAGAAACGCCAGGCCGGGCAAGAAGATCTTGCACCGCATAGTTGTGTCTCCTGGTACCCCTGAAGCCTATTGGATCCGCTTGGGTCGCTCGCCGAGCTTGATCGTGAACGTCTTCTGTCCCTCGCCGGCGCGCAGCACGGTCAACTTGACCTGATCGCCGGGCGATTTGGTCGTTTCGAGATAGATCAGGATGTCGTCGAAGGTGGTCACCTTCTGATCGTCAATGCCGATGATCAGGTCGCCGCCCGCCTTGAGGTAGATGGGGCCGGTAGTGCCGATGCCCAGGATCACCTTGGTGTCCTTCGTTCCGGCGCGCAGGCCCGACTTCTCCGAGGGCCCGCCGGGGATCAGATCCATGATATAGGCGCCGCGATCGGTCTTGGCAAAGCCGAGCGCTTCGGCCCACGCCGGGCTATAGGTGCGGCCGCTGATGCCCAGGTAGGCGTGCTTGTACTGGCCCTTCTCGATGAGGGCCGGCACCACCCGCTCGACGATGTTGATCGGGATGGCGAAGCCGATGCCGGAGTTGACCGGCTGATCGGTGGCCGAACGGATTTGCGCATTGACCCCGATCACCTGGCCCCGGTCGTTGAGCAATGGGCCGCCCGAATTGCCGGGGTTGATCGCCGCGTCGGTCTGGATCGCCATCGGAATGCTGAAGCCCGTCACGGCCGGGATGCTGCGGCCCACCGCGCTGACGATCCCTTCGGTCATCGAGCCGGCCAACCCGAAGGGATTGCCGATGGCAATGGCGCGCTCGCCAACCTTCACCTCGGTGATGTTGCCTCGCTCGACGGGCGTCAACTGCACCAGGGTCGGATCCACCTTGATCACCGCCAGGTCGCTGTCGGGGTCGGTGCCGATGATCTCGGCCGGCAACACCACGCCGTCCCAGAACGTAACCTGCACCTCGTCGGCATCGCGCACGACATGGTCGTTGGTGACGATGTGGCCCTCCGTGTCCCAGACGAATCCCGAACCCTGGCTGGTCGGGATGGCCTGGTCGGTCGAAAGTGCGCGCGAGGCGTAGGTCAGGTTCTCGATGTACACCACCGAGGGGTTGACCCGCTCGTAGACCGCTCGCAGCAGCGCGCTTTCGATGTCGCTTGCCGCGCCTACGGCCGCCGGTGCGGCCGTAGGCGCGGCCGGCCGGCCCGCGGGGGTCGGCGTGACCATCACGACCTTTTCGATCACCTGCACGCGCGGGGTGGGGGTCGGCCTGCTCAGCAGGCCGGTCAGCGGCCGGGTCACCGCGCAACCGAAGAATGTGCTGCTCAGGGCAACGATGACGATCAATAGGGGCAGATAACGAGGCCGGCGCATTTTGGCAGATCCTTTCATGATTGAATGATGTTATGGCGAAGCCGCTTGCAAACTCCCATGACCTCCCCCGGTCACCGCCGGCGATCGGAAAGCAGCGACACGTAATAGAGCATGGTCGCTATGGCTTGGACCGCAGCGGCCACGTAGGTCAACGCGGCGGCATCGAGCACGGCCTTGGCGCCCTGGAGCTCGCGGCCGTCCGTCAGTCGGTAGGTTTGCAGCAGGCGCAGGCCGCGCTTGCTGGCGTCGAACTCCACCGGCAAGGTCATCAACGCAAAGACGGCCGTCATGCCGAAGGCCAGCACGCCCAGCCACGCCAGGCCTACAATACGGAAGAAAAGGCCGGCCAGGAACAGGATCGGCCCCACCCATGCGCTGAGCTGTACCGCCGGCACGAGCGCGCTGCGCAGCTTGAGCGGCCCGTAGTTCTCGTGGTCTTGCAACGCGTGGCCGATTTCGTGCGCCACGATCGCCAGCGCGGCCACGCTCGGCTGCCGCGCCACCCCGGCCGAAAGCCCCAGCTTTTTGGTGCGCGGATCGTAGTGATCGGTCAGCTCGCCGGGAATCCCCTCGATGGTCACATCATAGAGCCCCTCGGGGCCCAGGATGATGCGTGCGGCGTCCAGGCCGGTCAAGCCGCGCAGATTGGCGACGCGCGTGTAGCGCGCGTACGCGCTGCGCACCTTCATCTGCGCCCACAATCCCAGCAACAACGGCGGGATGACCAACAAGAAATAGAGCGGGTCGAAGCCATAGTAATACATCGCGTCCTCCCAAAACGTCTGCACACGATCGCGGACGTTCTCTCATCGGCCGGGCAGTCTCATGGCCGATAGTTTTAGGTTCTCCAGCTTCTGGCGGGACAAGAGGCATTTCGGCAATTCCGGATGCAGTGGGGGCCCCCCCACCCCTGACCCCGCCCCCCGCTTGCGGGGGGCGGGGAATTCCTTGAAAGGGGTATTTTGGCCGCCGAAGACGGCCAAAATACCCCGCTATTAGCCTCGCCCCTTCCCCGCCAAGCGGGGAAGGGGCCGGGGGATGGGGCCACACAAGTTGCGCGTCCTACCGTCTTCCCACCAAAAGCCGCAGAGCCTAGTTTTATTATACCATGATTTGCCCCGGCCGATGTGTTCCGTAGCCGACAATTTTACACTTGCCGGAACTCGCCCTCGACGACCTCTTCGCCGTCGGTCGAGCGGCTGTCGGCCGCGCCCCGACCGTTGCCGTTCCCGCCATATGCGCCGCGGCCGGCCGCTTGGCCGTAAACGCCCTCGGACATCCGATAGGCCGCCTGTTGCAGGCGGTTGATCGCCTCGCGAATCGCGGTGATGTCCTCGCCTTTGGCCACCTGGCGCACCTCGGCGATCAGTTGCTCCAGGGCCCGGCGGTCTTCGGACTTGATCTTCTCGGCCGGCAGCTCGCGCAGGCTCTTCTCCACCGTATAGGCCACGCTATCGGCCTGGTTGCGCGCTTCGATCAGCTCCTTGCGCCGCTGATCCGCGGCCCGGTTGATCTCGGCCTGGCGCACCAGCCGCTCGACCTCCTCTTTGCTCAGGTTCGTCGAGGCCGTGATCTTGATCGCCTGCGCCTTGCCCGTCGCCAGGTCTTTGGCGCTGACGTTCAGGATGCCGTTGGCGTCAATATCGAAGGTGACCTCGATCTGCGGCATCCCGCGCGGGGCCGGCGGCAGACCTTCCAGGTTGAAGTGGCCGAGCGAGATGTTATCGGCCGCCATCGGCCGCTCGCCCTGCAACACGTGGATGGTCACCGCGGTCTGGTTGTCTTCGGCCGTGCTGAAGATCTGGCTCTTCTTGATCGGAATGGTCGTGTTGCGCTCGATGATCGGCGTCATCACGCCGCCCAGCGTCTCGACGCCCAGCGTCAGCGGCGTTACGTCGAGCAGCAGCACGTCCTTCACCGAACCGGAGAGCACGCCGGCCTGGAGCGCCGCGCCGACCGCCACCACTTCGTCCGGGTTGACCCCGCGGCACGGCTCCTTGCCTCCCGTTAGCTTGCGCACCAGATCAATGACCATCGGCATGCGGGTTGAGCCGCCCACCAGCACCACCTCGTCTATGTCCGCCGGCGTGAGCTTCGCATCGGCCAGCGCCCGCTCGAACGGCCCGCGGCACCGATTCAGCAGATCCTCGGTCAACTGCTCGAATTTGGCCCGCGTCAGCTTCATCTGCAGGTGCTTGGGTCCGCTGGCATCGGCCGTGATGAACGGCAGATTGATCTCCGTCTCCATCACGCTGGAGAGCTCGATCTTGGCCTTCTCGGCCGCCTCCTTCAGCCGTTGCAGCGCCTGCCGATCGGTGCGCAGGTCAATGCCGTGCTCCTTCTTGAACTCGCTCGCCACATAGTCCACGATCCGCTGATCCCAGTCGTCGCCGCCCAGATGCGTGTCGCCGTTGGTCGCTTTGACCTCCACCACGCCGTCGCCGACCTCCAGGATGGAGACGTCGAACGTGCCGCCGCCCAGGTCGAACACCAGGATCGTCTCGTTCGCCTTCTTGTCGAGGCCGTAGGCCAACGCGGCCGCGGTGGGCTCATTGATGATGCGCAACACTTCCAGCCCGGCGATCTTGCCCGCGTCCTTGGTGGCCTGGCGCTGGCTATCGTTGAAGTAGGCCGGCACGGTGATCACGGCCTGGGTCACCGGTTCGTCCAGGTACGCTTCGGCGTCGGCCTTGAGCTTGGCCAGGATCATCGCCGAGATCTCCTGCGGCGTGTATTCCCGGCCCGTGGCCGGAATGCGCACGCGCGCATCGCCTGCGGGACCTTCGATCACCTTGTACGGGACCATCGCCCGTTCGGTCGCGGTCTCCGCGTAATGCCGTCCCATGAACCGCTTGATCGAGAAGATCGTGTTCTCCGGGTTCACGACGGCCTGGCGCTTGGCGGTCTGGCCCACCAGGCGCTCGCCGTTCTTAGTAAATGCGACCACGGAAGGGCACAGACGGCTTCCCTCCGCAGTCGGGATCACGATCGGATCGCCTCCCTCTACCACCGCCACCACGCTGTTCGTCGTACCCAGATCAATGCCTACAACTTTTCCCATATCCAACCTCCTATTGCAATATAGGCCCGTAATGCAAGGCGGGGGCTTGCCCTGAAAAAACCGGGGCGTAGGGCGAAATTAATTTCGCCCTACATTTTCATACGCCGTGGCGCTGCCCGCGGCACGAAAAACTAATCTGAAAATAGCCCCGTGACGTGTCAGCCTGCCCTGGCGGCTAGGCCAGGGGCACTTCCAAAGTGCCTGGCACGGAGGCGAGATAGTTTTTTCTCACCGAAGGGTTTGCGGCAGCGGCCTCTGGCCGCTGCCGCAAACCCCACCCCATTATCCCCCTTCCTTCTCCTGGCCGAAGGCCAGGAGAAGGAAGAGGGGCAGGGGGAAGGGTGAGGCAGGTCGTTACAACGCGACAAGCCCCAAGCACTGCCTTGTAATGCGATTTGTAACAGAACTCCATTAGAATCCTGTAAGGTTTGCGTTAACGATTCGTTAGAACAGCGCTTGTCAAAGTGATGTATAATATGCACATGTGACCACGACTTCCGGCCACATGCGACGATCACTGTTCAACCCAATCAAGGAGGATCACATGCGCGTGCAAGAGGTACGAGGGATGCAAGCGACCCTGGCGGAGAAGCTGGTCGCCAAGGGCATCAAGACGGCGGATGACCTGCTCAAGGCCGGCAAGACAGCGGCCGCACGGCGAGAACTGGCGGCCCAGGTGGGCGTGGACGAAAAGGCCCTGCTCGAGCTGCTCAACCGGGCCGACCTGGCCCGCATCAAGGGGATCGGTGAAGTGTACAGCAACCTGTTGGAGAACGCCGGCGTGGATACGGTGGCCGAGCTGGCCCGCCGCGTGCCGGAGAACCTGCATGCCAAACTGGTCGAACAGGCGCAGAAGGGGGATGCGCGCCGGGCTCCGACGTTGAAACAGGTTCAGGACTGGGTGCAGCAGGCCAAGGAGCTGGGCCGCGGCATCGAGTATTGAAAGGCATGGGGCCGAATCGGGCATTTCCGTAGCGCCCGATTTGGTCCGTAGTGATTGAGGCGCAATCACAAAGCCCGACCTCATGACGAGGTCGGGCTTTGTTGTGGTGACGGCCGGATGATCAGGCGCCCGGCACGTGCCGTTGCAGGTCGGCGATGACGCTTTGCAGGTCGGCGCGGAGCGCGCTGCCCGGCGGCAGGTCCTGGAGCAGGCGCGCGGCCTGGCTCAGCCGGTCGCGCGCGTCCGCGTAGTCTATCGCGGCCTGATTGATCTGCTGGCGAACCGGCAACAGCAGGCGCAACGCTTCGTCGTAGATCTCGCTCACCGACAACGGCGCCGCGGCCTTGGCCTCGCGCGTCGCCCGCATGCCGGCCGTGACGGCTGCATCGGCCTCCATGTCGGCCGGATGGACGATCCACTTGGCGGCTTCCGCGGCCATTTCCTGGAATGCTGCTTCGGGGGTAGACTGCGCGCTGCTGAAGGTGCGGCTGGCGTCCACGCTGTTCGTGCTCAGGTCTATGCGGCGAACGGCCAGCCGGTACGCGGCCGGCTGGTTGCCCCACAAAGCCCCCTCGACCTTGAAGGCCCGCGGGGGCGGCACGATCCAGTTCCAGAGCACCTTGATCCACGCCATGCCGCCCAGCTCCAGGGCGGGCGCCGGCTCGACCGGATTCTCCCTGGCCTGCAACAGGCGGTTCCACTCCAGGAGCCGATCGGCGAGCGTCTGGGCCACGAGCCGGTTGCCGGAGAAATTCGGCAAGCCGGTACCATCGGTGAACTCGCCGATCAGAAACGGCCGGCCGAGCGCCGGCCGGCCGAAGAACGGCCGCACCTGCAGGTAGAAGAGCTCGCGCAGCGCGAACAAAAGCCCGCGCACCACCAGGCCGGCCAAGTAGAGCACCAGCAAGAGCACCAAAATCGGCACGGCCGTCCCGATGATCTCGCCGGCCTTGCCGGCCAGGGTACTGCCGAAGGTCGGCGCGGGGGCGGTGGCCGCAGGCGCGGGCGTTGGTCGGGGCGCGGCCGCCGTGGCCGTTGCGCCCACCTTGCCTTCCACGGCCTTCTTCAGGCCGGCCAATGCCTCGGGATGGCCGCGCTCTTCGGCTAAGATGGCGGCGTAGATCTCTTCGGCCCTGGCGAACTCGCCCCCTTTCAGGTACACGTCCGCCAAAAGCAGGCGGTTCTGGAGCCCGGTGAGGGTGGCGGTGGGGGTCGGCGTGGGCGCCGGCGTGCGCGTCGCGGCCGGCGTGGCGGTC
>JBBIKA010000015.1:0-34304 GCA_037445695.1 Chloroflexota bacterium | reverse complement strand
CGCGCGTACACCCTCACGCCATCTTTGTCATACACCAGGCGCAAGGCGCGGTCGAAGCGCGCGAGGGCCGCGTCGCCGATGCCGAACTTGCGCCGTTCGAGCGCGCCGATGTACACATAGTCCACGTTCCATTGCGCGAGCAGCTTCGGCAGCTCCTCGGGCCGGGCGGTGCGATAGATCTGATCGAGCGCTTCGGGTCGGCCGGCCGCCAGCCGATCGTAGGCCGCGCCGCGCCACTGTCGCTCGTGAAAGTCCCAGCCGAGCAGGGTGGGATTGCCGGTAGACATGGAGATCCGGCCCGCGCCCTCGGGACTGTAAGAGCCGCCACTCGCCTCCACGACCACGGCATCGGGAGCTACATTGGCCCGCAGCCATTCGATGGCGGCCATGTCGGCCGGATTGCTCTGGCGCAGGTAGGCCAGGCCGTCGAGCGTAGGCGGGCCGCGAAAATCGCCGGCCTTGCTGGGAATGGCCGCCAACGGGTAGAAAAGGGAAGCCGCGCCCAGCACCCCGGCCAACACCACGACGGGCGCTTTAAGCCGCCACGAGACCTCGCGACTCAGGAGCCGGCTCAGGCCGTAGGCCGAGGCCAACGCCAACATCACCCACGCCTGATAGTAGAACTTGAAGACCGTGTTCATGCGCGTGCCGAACAGATCGCGCAGATACACGAACTCGACGCCGAACGCGAGCAGGAGCGCCAGGCCGATCAACAACGGGGCGAACAGATCTGCCGACACCGGCGCCGCGGGCCGCTCCTCAGGCCGGGCCAACCCCGCCCACAGCGTCCCGGCCGTCCAGCTCAGCAGAAGCGCCAGGATCAGATAGGTCCAGGGGTTGGCTATGCGCAGCCGCACGATCAGCCCGGCGAGCTGGGCCAGCGTACCTTCGCCCACCGCCGAGCGAACGGCCGGGTTATCCAGCACGGTCTGCACATAGGCGCGGCCCGCCGGCGCGACCGCGAAGATCAAGAGAAAGCCCGCAATGAGCAGGATCGGCCCGCAAAAGAGCCACGGAAACGCGGCCAGCGCGCCGCGACGCAGCGCACGGCCAGCCACGCGGCCGGCCAGGAGGATCAGATAGGCGACCGCCAGCACCAGGAAGAGGCCGAACATGACCGTGAACTGGCTGAAGCGGCTGGGGAAGAGCAGATTGGGCAAGACGCCGCCCAGTTGCGACTGAAAGCCAATGTAAAACGGCAGGTAGAGCAGCCAGCCCACGACGGCCAACAGCAGCCCCGCGGCCGCGGCCCTTCGCACCGCGGCCCACGTCAGCCCGTTGCTCCACGCCAGGCCCGCGGCGATCGCGGCCGTGACAAGGGCCAGATAAATCGGGAAATCCCAGGTGTTCAAAAAGCCGAGCGCGCCCAGGATCAGCCCATATAAAAGGAAGCTCCCCGCACTCCCATCGGTCAACGCCACGGCCTCTTGCGTCCAGCGCCGAAGGCCCGCCAATGCGGCCTGCCCGATCCCGGCCGGCCCCGCCGCGCGCCGCCCACTGGCCTCGTGGCCGGCCGCCAGGTGCGCCGGGCCCTCCTTTCGCGAAATTTCGCGAAACAGGCCGCGCGCCGCCAGCAGCAGATTCAGCCCCACGGCAATGGCCAGGAGCACGAACGGCAAGGCCAACACATGCGGATGCAGGTCGCCGAGCAGGAAGCTGAAGAAGGGGAACTCGTCTATGACCTCCACCGAGTTGCCGAGCAGATCGCGGTCGTGGATCACCCGCGAGGCGCGCCACCACCACCAGAAGCCCCCCGTCCACCCGCCCGTCGGCGGCGCATCGGTCAACTGCTTGATGTCCAGCCACTTGATCCACGCCAGCGACACCAGCCCGCGCTGATAGGCCGCCTCGACCACCCCCTCCAGATTGCCGATGAACCCCACAAACAGCGCGGCGATCAGCCCGAAGACGAGCGCCGCTCCGCCCCTGACCGACGTTGGACGTTGCACATTGGACGCTTCGCCCTGCGCCAGCCGCACCAGCTCCCACCCCACCCCGAACGCGCCGACCATCGTCAGCGCGTACCAGAGCGCCACCCCCAGGTTGAAGCCCACGGCCCCATCTACGCCCGTCAGGCGGATCAACAGGCCGAGCATGACGTAGCCGAAGTAGTAGTAGCTGATCCCATAGCCCGAAAGCCAGGGGTCTTGCGGAGGGAAGAAGCGGCTGCGCAGGATGCCGTTGATGAAGGCAAACTCCATGGGCTTCTCGGTGCCGGCGATGTCCGGATTGTACGCGCGGAAAGCCGTCCAGCCGGCGAACACGAGGAGGAAAAGCAGCTCGGTGGCCAACACCAGCGGCCCGCTCGCGCGCAGCCAGGCGAGCAACGGCCGGCGCGCCTCGCCGTCGGAAGGCCGGCGCAACGCATCCCGGCCGAACCAGAGCGAGATAGCGGCCATCAGGAGAAACGCCGTTGCCGCGCCACCGACCGTGTTCGGCAGCAGGCGGATGCCGGCGCCCAGCCAGAGGATGTAGGAGACCAGCAACAGGCCCAGCGCCTTGCTCAGCGGATAGCCGCGGCCCGGCAGCCGTCCGAACAGCCGCCAGGTCAACGGCAAGGCCGCCGCCGCGCAAGCCTGAATCACCAGCCACCAGGAGAGCGTTGCAAGCATCAGATCACCCAACCGTGCTATCTTGGATGTCGCAAGCCATCGCCCACAGGCTTGAGACCCCATTCTAGCACGAGGTGAACGAGTCGGCCAAAACCGGTCCCCGTCCCCTCACGCTTTCGCGAAATTTCGCGAAAGGAGAGCCCGGCACGCGATAGATGATCACCTGCGCGTTGCGATAGATCACCTCCAGTTCGCCCAGCTCAACCAGCACATCGAATTTGCGCAGCGCGTCGGGCTGGAACAACAGACGTTCCAACGGCCCGATATATACCAGGCCCACCCGCAGCTCGGCCAGCAACTCGCGCGCCCGGGCGAGATCGGTCGTCTGAAACAACTCCTGGCCCAAGCGCGTGCGCAGCGCCACCTGATCGGCCGGCCGTTGCTCGTACTGATGTTGGCCGACCAGGGTCGGAAAGCCGGTGAAGCTGGCGACGCGCAGCCCGCCCGCGCGGTAATAATCCGCGGTGACCGCTTGGCCCGCCACCAGATAGGGGCCGGCCGGTGCCTCGGCGACGATCGGCGTGCCCGTCACGTGATCGAGCAGCCAGCGGATTGCCAGATAGTCATAGGAAAGATCCAACGTATGTTCGGCGTCGGGCCAGTGCAGCACCCCCACCGTCATATAAGCCATGCCGTTCAACGTGCCGAGCGACGGCCGGCGTTCGGGGAAGCGATCCTGCACGCGCGCCGGCACGCCCAGCGGCAGGAAGAGCAGCCCGGCCGCGATCAGGCCCGTCGGCACCGCGCGCCAGAGCGGCCCGCCGACCGGTGGGCCGACCAATCCTTCCTGCCACAGCCGGGGCAATAGCGCCCCACAGCCTAATCCCAGGAAGAGCCACGCCGGCACCGAAAACTTGAAGAGGGTGTTCATGCGATACCAGTCGCCGCCCTCCAGAAAGTCGCGCAGATAGACCAGCTCGGTGCCCATGACCACCGCCGCGCCGATGGCCACCAGCAACGCCGCGAAGTTGTCGGTCCCCGCGCTCCGGCGGCGGAAGGCAAGCGGCAGCGCCAGGCCCAGGACCAGCGCCATCAGCGCCGCGGTCGGCCGATCCAGCGCGCCCAGGATGAGCAAGACCGCAACGAGGCCAAGAGCCGCCATCACAACCCCGCGCACCTGGACCTCTGCCCTCTGATCCCCGACCTCTGCCCTCTGATAAGGCCGAGCGCGACGCGCCGCCAGCCACAGGCCGCTTACCGTCCACAGGGAGAGCAGCCACAGGATGCCCCAAACCGTGAACCAGGCGGGCAGAGGGCTCGCCGCGCGCACCCAACCCAGGTAGCGCGCCGGCAAAAAGCCATCCCCGTGGCCCACCTGCGACTGATAATGGGCATAAAAAGGCCAATACGCGGCGACGGCCCCTCCGCCCACCACGGCCGCGGCCGCCGCGGCGATCACCATCCTCCGCCACCCACCCGCGCGCCATCCGGCGATCAACAGCGCGGCGGCCACCAGCAGGAAATAGGTCGGCAGGTCCCAGGTGTTGATGGCCCCGAGCGCGCCGAGGGCCAGGATGAGCAGCAGCAGAGAAGCAGCAGGCGCGGGCGAAAGCACCCGGTTCGCCGCCAGGCCCACGACCAGCATTCCGAAAGGCATCGCAATCAAATGGGGATGCAGGTCGGCGAAGAGGAACGTCCAAAACGGGAATTCGTTGATCGTCTCGGGGATGACCCGACTGGTCGCCCAGTAATCGAAGCCGGGCGGCGACGCGCCGGCGAGCAGGCTGCGCAGCCAGGCCACGAGCTGGCGCAACGGATCCAGGTTGCCCATCAACAGCGCGACCAGGACCGCCAGCGCGGCCGCTGCGGCGGCCGGCGATCGGCGATCATCGGCCGCCAGCGCGCGGCCCACGCTGAAGAGCGCCAGCGCGGTCAGCGCGAAGAGCATGGGCACCGCCAGGTTGAACGCCACCTCGGGCACAATGCCGGTCAACTTGATCGGCAGCGAGACCAGATAGAGGCCGAAATAGTAATAGTTGAGGATGCCGCCGGCAAAGTACGGATCGTAAGGCGGGAAATGGGCGCTGCGCAGAATGGCGTTCAAGAACGCCGACTCCATGAACTTCTCGCCGCCGTTCCAGGGTTGCCACAGATCGGGGTTGAGGAGGCGAATGCCGACGAAAGCCAGATACGCGGCTCCACACACGGCTTCCTCGGCCAACAGGCCGCGACGCTGGCCGGCCCAGAAATGGCCCGGCGCCCCGCGCTGCGCACGCCATGCGAGCAATCCAGCCACGATCAGAATACCGTACACGATCGCAATCGGCGCCAGCCGGTTCTGCCACAGGCCCAGGCTCACCGCCATCCAGTGCACCCAGCCGATCAGCAGCCAGCCGGCCGGCCGCGCCAGCCCGTAGCCGCGATCGGGAAGGCCGCGCAGCAGCGGGAAGAGCAACGGCCACGCCGCCCACCCCATGCCGGCGATCACCAGCCACCAGAGGAAGGCCGCCAGGAGCGGATGGTCGCTCGCCGCGGTGTTCCACCGGAAATCGGCGACCACGGGAAGCGTATCCACCGGCTGCGCCAAAGTGAGCGGCGCCTGTTTCGCGAAAATTCGCGAAAGGGGCGCGGGCGGCTGCTGCAGCTCGCGCGCATGACCCGGCGGCCGAGAGGCGTGACCATCGCGGTTCCCCTCTCCGCCCTCTTTCTGCGGCAGATAGCGGCCCAGCCGCGCCCGCAACAGCCCCTCGCTCAAACGCCCCGTGTTCTGAAAGATCACCGTCCGCGGGTGATCGTACACCGTAAAGCTTTCGTCCGCGCCGTCGTCGCGGATCACGAGGCCGCAGAGCCGGGGATAGGCCGTGAACTCGGCGACCGGCGTGTAGCCCAGTTCGCCGGCGAAGAGCAGCCGATAATAGGCGCTCGTCATCGGATAGCGTTCGCGCAACCGGCCGATCGGCGCGGAGAGGCGATTGCTCGCCAGGATCAGGTAGTCGGCGCTGCTCAGCTCCCCGACCAGGCGGTCGAGCTTGGCGCGCGTGTCGGGGTCCCACAGGGGCAGCTCGACCCGCACGTAGGTGCGCGGGGCCGGCCGATCGGGGATCTCATCCATGAGCAGCGGCAGGGCATCGTCCCAATGCTCGGTCAAGAGCTTGCTGCCGGCCGGGATGTTGGTGAAGATCCAGCGGGATGCCTGGAGCCACGGATGCTCCTGGCGATAGACGCCGGTAAAGGCCAGCGCCCAGCCAACCGTCGTCGCCAGGACGACCGTCGCGGCCGCCGCCCACGCCAAGCGCCCCCGGCGTCCCCACCGCTCCATCAGCCGGCGCCGGGCCGCCATCCCCGCGCCGGCGCCGAAGATCAGCAAGACGGGTAGCAAGGGAGCCATGTAACGCAGAAATTTGGCATGAAATGCACCGGTCAACGCGAAGTAAGGCAACGCCCAGGCGAGCAGCACGATCTCGCGACGGCCCAGCCGTTGCAAGCCGAAGCGCACCGTTGCCCAGATCAGCCCGGCCCAGGCGACCAGTCCCAGCGGCCACCCCGTGCCCCATTGGCTGAGCTGCTGAACGAAATACCAGTAGGGCCACGTGCCGATGTATTGCCGCGTATAGGGCGCGTCCATCAGGCCGCTCACCATGGCATTCTGCGCCAGGATGTTCGAAGCATAGGCTTCGAATTCGATCAGCGCGAAAGGATTGGTCAGAGCAAAGACGGCCGCCGCCACGACGGGGACAATGATGTAGCTGTAACGGTCGGGGGCTTGCGCGACGGAGGGCGCACGGCTATTTTCGCGAAATTTCGCGAAAGTGGGCTGCGCGGCGCGCACCACTGCGGCCGCGACCAGGGGGAGAATCAGGAGCACCGCGCTGAACTTCGAGCCGACCGCCAGGCCCAGGAACACGGCGGCCATGAGCGCGGCTCCCCAACCGCCCCGTTCGGCCCAGCGCGTCGCAGCCGCCAGCGTCGCCATGACGCAGAAGGTCAAGACGACGTCTACAGCGTAGAAGTGGCTGAGCTGGATCGGCAACACGGCGAACGCATAGGCCGCGGCCGCCAAGAGGCCCGCGCCGCGGCCATAGATGCCCCGCGCCAGCGCATAAACCAGCAGCAGGACGCCCAGATCACACGCCGCCGAAATGGCCCGGCCCACCGGCGCCAGATAGTTATACTCGGCCAGATGCCGCCCTACCGTGTGCAGCGGCTGAAACGCCGGCGGAAAGGCCAGCGTCGTCTCGCCGAACCACTCGCCGAGCGCCTGGCCGGCGTGCGCGACGATCACCAGCAGGTAAAGCGGAAAATGGCCGTACGGATAAGAGCGAGGCTTGCCGGCCTCGTCGCCGTGGCCGGGCGGCCACCGAAAAGGATTGAGCGGCGAACGCAACGGGTCGAAGGCCGTTTTCGCGAAATTTCGCGAAAGTGGATCGGAAGGCAACGACAGGCTATCCGCCACCCAGACGATGTAGCGCTCGTCCGGATGGACATGCTGAAAGCGATCCCAATTGATGTTCCACACGCGCAGCCCGGCCCCTATCAGCAGAAGCAGGGCCACCACCACTCCGGCCTTCAGCGTTTCATGTTTCACGTTTGGCGTTTGACGGTCTCACGCTTATGCCAGTTCTCCGCAAACAGGTCGAAATGCGCGGCCTGCCGCGGATGCGCGGCGATCACAGCTTCGTCCAGGGTCACGCCCAGGCCCGGACCAGAGGGCAGAGCGAAGTAGCCGTCCACCACCTCGGGCACGCCGGGCGCGGCAGCCTTGACGTAGGCCTCGCCGAAGTCGTTGAAGTGCTCCTGGATCTTGAAGTTCGGCGTGCACGCGGCCAGATGCAACGCCGCGGCCGTCGAGACCGGCCCGCCGACGTTGTGCGGCGCCACGAGCATGTAGTACGCATCGGCCCAGGCGGCCAGCTTCTTGGTGTTCCACAGGCCGCCCAGGTGGGTGATGTCCGGCTGGATGATGTCCGCAGCCTGGAGCTCGAAAAGCTCCCGGTAATCGTAAAGCGTATGGAGCCGTTCGCCCGTGGCGATGGGGATGCCGAGCGGCGCGAGCGCCTCGGCGACCTTCTTGAGCGCGGCCGTGTTCTCCGGCGGCACCGGCTCTTCGAACCAGCCCGGCTTGAACGGCGCCAGCTCGTGCGCCATCTCGATCGCTGCGGCCGGGCTGAAGCGGCCATGCATCTCGATCAGGATCTCCACGTCCGGGCCGACCGCGTCGCGCACCGCCTCGACCAGGGCGATCGAGCGCAGCTTCTCCGCGCGGCTCAGCTCGTAGAAGCCCGCGCCGAACGGGTCGAGCTTGAGCGCGCGATAGCCCTTCGCGACAACCCCCTTCGCCGCGGCATGAAACTCCTCGGCCGTGCGCTCGACCGTGTACCAGCCGTTGGCATAGGCCTTGATCTTCTCGCGCACCGCGCCGCCCAGCAGACGATAGACCGGCTGCCCCAGCGCCTTGCCGACGATGTCCCAGCACGCGATCTCGATCAGCGCGATGCCGGTCATCACCACGCTATCAGCGCGCTCGAAGTCCCCGCGAAACATGCGGCTCACCAGCCGCTCGATCTCGAAGGGATCGCTGCCGAGGACGTAGCGCGGCACGGCCTCATCGAGATACCCCAGCACGGCCCCGGTCCGGTTGAGCACGCGCGCCTCACCCACGCCGACCAGCCCCTCGTCGGTCTCCACTTTGACGAAGGTCAGATCGCGCCAGCCGGTGCCAAGGACCAGGGGAGTGACGCGAGTGATCTTCATATCACGCCACCGGGATGCCCAGGTCGACCGCGCCGCGGGGCGAAGTGACCGCATCGGGATAATAGCGCCGGATCATCTCCACGGCGATCGCGGCCCGATGCACCCGCTCGCGCGCCAGCGCCACGGCCGTGTTCTCCACGTGCAGCCCGCTCGGATAGATGTTCGGCGCGTTACGCAGGCCCAGCTTGACGTAGATCGGCGCGGCCACGCGCACCATCTCGGGCACCTCGTAATGGCGCACGAAGCCGCCGAAGTCGTCCGGCGCCTCCACGTACACATCCAACGGCAGCGATACCGCCTGGCGGATCGCGGCCAGTTGCGGCAGGGTGAGGTCGGTCGGCACGTTATAGGTGCCCGCGCCGAGCTGCTCCATCCAGCGGATCGAGATCGGATTGGCCGCGGCCATCTGCACCGAGACCTTGAGCACGAGATCGGCCGGCAGCTTGCCGGCCCGCTTCAGTTCGGCCGCCAGCCACAGCAGCCCCTCGTCGGCCACCAGCACCGAGCGGATGCCCAGGCCGCACGCCCGGCGGATATCTTCGGCCGCGTAGATCACCTGCTCCATGCCGCGATGCCGGGCGGCCAGGTTCTTGCCCGCGGCGGCCGCGACCTGCGCGCTCGGCTCCCAGCCGGCGCGCGGCCCCACGAACAGGCTTACCTCGATGCCGGCCTCGCGGCCGAGCCGCGCCATCTCGCGGATCTCGGCATCGGTCAGCAACATGATGCCGCTGCCCTGCGACACGCGCTGGATCAGCACCCCTTGACGCTCGGCCTCCTCCAGCACGGCCGCCAGAGCGCGCGGCCCTTCGACGCTGGGGATCTCGACGCGGTACTGCGCGCCGTCGGGGAAACGCTTGGGCGAGGTCGGCAGGTCATAGGCGTCTCCGCGCGGCAGGCCGCGCGACGCGAGGAAATCACGCAGGTCGTTCATATGCGACAGGTTCTCCCCACACGAAATCATCGGCGCCGCGCCCAATTCGCCACCGTGGCATGCGGGTAGATCGGCAGCTCCATCTCACTGACCCGATTCAGTCGCTCGGCCTGGTCGGCGCTGAGCTGCCAGCCCACACAGCCGAGATTGTCCTCCAGTTGCGCCAGGTTGCGCGCGCCGATGATCGGCGCGGTGACGCCGGGCCGATCCTTCACCCAGTTGAGTGCCACCTGCGCCGGCGTCTTGCCCAGTTCGCCGGCGATGGCAAACAGCGTATCCAGGATGTTCCAGGTGCGTTCATTGGCGTAGGCCGTCCACGATTCGCTCCAGCCGCTCCGTTCGGCGATTTCCACGCGCGTATCTTGCGGCGGCGCGGCCATGCCCCGGCGATATTTGCCGCTGAGCCAGCCCCCGCGCAGCGGACTCCACGGGATGATGCCCAACCCCTCGTTCCGGCACACCTCGACGAGGTCCCACTCGATCTGGCGATCGAGCAGGTTGTAGAGCGGCTGTAAGCAGACGAACGGCTCCCAGCCGCGATACTTGCTTATGTCAACTGCTTTTTGGAGTTGCCAGGCCATGTAGTTGCTGGCGCCCAGGTAGCGCACCTTGCCCGCGCGCACCAGGCCATCCAGCGCGGAGAGGGTTTCCTCCAGCGGTGTGTAGCCGTCCCACCCGTGCACCTGGTAGAGATCAATGTAATCGGTGCCCAGCCGGCGCAAGCTGGCCTCCGCGCTGGCCAGGATGTGCTTGCGGCTCAGGCCGACGTCGTTCGGCCCGTCGCCCATCGGCCAGCGCACCTTCGTGGCGATCACGTAGTCGTCCCGGCGCTTGCCGCGCAGCCAACGGCCGACGATTTCCTCCGAAAGGCCGCGCGAGTAGACGTTGGCAGTGTCAATGAAGTTGCCGCCCGCGGCCACGAAACGATCCATCATGGCGAAGCTGGTTGCTTCATCTGCCTCGCGGCCAAAGGTCATGGCGCCCAGGCACAGCTCGCTGACTTTCAACCCGGTACGACCCAGAAAACGATATTGCATTGCTCCCGCTCCTGCTGCTTTGTCAAGCAAGCGGCCGGGCGGCAGGCCCGGCCGCTCTCCAGTCTCTGATCCCCCACTCACAGCGCGGCCCGCCCTGACGCGGCACTACTTGGCCTGAAACTGGGGAAGCCAGCGCGCCTGCGCGGCCAGCATCTCATCCACCATGGCCCGGATCTGCGGCAGGGTGCAGACGGCCGCGGTCAGCGGATCGAGCATCACCGCGTGATAGACGGCCTCCACGTCGCCAGACAGGCACGCCTCCACCGCCAGCGATTGCACGTTGATGTTCGTCCGGTTCAGCGCGGCGAGCTGCGGCGGCAGGTCGCCGATCGCCGTGGGCTGGATGCCGTTGGCATCCACCAGGCACGGCACTTCGACGCAGCAGCCCTCCGGCAGGTTGGTGATCAGCCCGTGGTTGGGCACGTTGCCGTTGATGCGCGCCGGCACATTCGTCTCCATCGCCTCGATGATCAGCGAGCCGTACTCGTGCGAGCGGGTCGTGGGGATCGGCCGCGTGCCGTCAATTAGCTCCCGGTATTCCTCCGCGGCCACTTGGAGCCGGTTCTGACAATGGCGCAGATAGCCGCCCGTGCGCGCAAAGTCGAACCAGAAGTCGCGCGGGTTCTTGAAGCGCGGCACCAGCTCCTCTTCGACCATGCGCGCGGTCTTGCGGAAGTAGGGCACATATTCGCTGGCGTGGCCGCTCGACTCGGTGACGAAATAGCCGAAGTACTTCATCAGATCAATGCGCACCGGCTCCTGTTCGTAGATCTCGGGCCGCTCGATGGCCTGCCAGATCAGCGGATAAACGTCCTCCTTGCCGCGGCGGAACTCCAGGAACCAGGCCTGATGATTGATGCCCGCGCAGAGGAAGTTGACCTCCGCGTAGGGCACCTCGATCCAGCGCGCCAGCATCTCGCTGGTGCCCTGCACGCTGTGACAGAGCCCCACGTGCGGCCGGCCGCTGTAGGCGTCCACCGCCCAGCAGTTGATCGCCATCGGGTTGACGTAGTTGATGAGCAGCGCGTCGGGCGCCAGCTCGTCCAGATCATCGCACAGGTCCCAGAGCACCGGGATCGTGCGCAGCCCGCGGAAGACGCCGCCCGGCCCCAGCGTGTCGCCCACGCACTGCTCGACGCCGTACTTGCGCGGGATCTCGATGTCGAGCGCGTAAGCCTCCAACCCGCCCTGCTGGAAGGTGGTGATCACGTAATCGGCGCCGGTCACCGCCTCGCGGCGATCGAGGGTGGCCTCGACGCGCGCCGGCAGCCCACGGCGCTCGATCAAGGCTTGCACCAGGTCGCGCGCCTGGGCCAGCCGCGTCGGATCAATGTCCATCAGCGCGATCGTGCTATCTTGCAGCGCAGGTGTCAACAAAATATCGCTACACAAGTTGCGGGTAAAGACGATGCTCCCCGCGCCGATCAAAGCAATGCGTGCCATGCAAGTATGCTCCTCAAAGCGGTAGTTGATATCCCCAGCGGCCGACGATCGGCAGGCGTCGGGCATGGCCGCGCAGCGCGTTCGCCATGCCGATGATCCAGAGGAGCGCGGCGATCACATAGGCCACGATGACCAGGCTGAAGAGCGCCATGCTGAGGACGATGGCATAGGGGATCCACGCCAGCAGCCAGCCGACCACGGCCCAGCCGACCGTAATGGCCACCAGCCAGGCGACGATGGCAATAGACTGCTTGCAGTGAAACACGACCCAGCGATCACGCCGGTGAAAAAGCAGGACATACAGCCAACCGATCGGCAACAGGAGGTAGGCCAGAAAGGCGTTGATGCGTTGGGATGCGTTCATGCTCAATCTCCGATGCCGCGCAGGCTCAGTTCAGCGGCGAAATGGCAGCTCACGAAGTGGCCGGGCTGGCTCTCGACCAGCGCGGGCGCCTGTTGGCTGCAGATATCCCTGGCGTAGTTGCAGCGCGGATGGAAGATACAGCCTGGGGGCGGATTGGCCGGGCTGGGCACCTCGCCCCGTAGCGGAATGCGCTCCATGTGGATATCGGGGTCGGCCGGCGGGATGGCCGAGACCAGCGCCTCGGTATACGGATGCAACGGATGGCGCAAGACTTCTTCCGTCTCGGCCAGCTCGACGATCTTGCCCACGTACATCACCGCGATGCGATCGGAGATGTGTTCCACCACCGATAGATCGTGGGCGATGAAGATCAGCGTGAGGCCGAGCCGCGCCTGCAGTTCCTGCAACAGGTTGAGCACCTGCGCCTGCACCGACACGTCCAGGGCCGAGACCGGCTCGTCCGCGATGATCAGCCGCGGGTTGAGGGAGAGGGTGCGCGCCAGGCCGATGCGTTGGCGCTGGCCGCCGGAAAACTCGTGCGGATAGCGGCGCATCAGGGCCGGATTGAGGCCAACCGCTTCCATCAGCTCGGCCACCCGCTGTTCGGCCGCCTTGCCGCGTGCCACGCCGTGGATTTCCAGCGGCTCGCCGATGATGTCTTTGACCGTGAGCCGCGGGTTGAGCGAGCTGAACGGATCCTGAAAGATCATGCGCATCTCGCGGCGCAGCGGCTTCATGTCGCGCTGGCTGATGCGCGCGATGTCCACCCACTCGCCGCTCGCCCGCCGATAGCGGATCTCGCCTCCCGTCGGGTCGTAGAGGCGCAAGACGGTGCGACCGACGGTCGTCTTGCCGCAGCCGCTCTCCCCGACGAGGCCCAGCACCTCGCGCTCTCGCAGGAAAAAGCTGACGCCATCTACGGCCTTGACGTGCCCGACCACCCGCTGGATCAACCCGCGGTAGATCGGGAAATAGAGCTTCAGGTCCTTGACTTCCAGGATGATGTTGTTTCGGTTTTCGGCCATGTCGTGCATCCGCTCACGGAGCCACGGCGATCGTGGCTTCTTCCATCAAGATATCGGGGTCGGCCCAGCCCTTCTGTTGCGCCAGCGCCTGGAACGCGCGACGGAAAAGCAGCCGCACCTGCACCTGCGCGGCCCGGCCGGCCGGCAGATCGAACGTATAACGCGTGACGTCGGTGGCCAACGCCGGCAGGCGAGTATCTTCGACCTCGGTGACGGGCCGCCAGTAGGCCGCGGTGGGCGCCTCGCCCGTCCACTCGTCGCGCAACACCCGGGCGAAGCTCTTGCCCGGCCGGCCGGCGTAATCGCCGGCCCACGTCGGGTTCACCGGCCCCTGGACGAGCGGCAACGGCTTGCCCCCCGCGTCCACCGCGGCGACGACCAGGATCATGCTGCGGATCGGCATATCGGTCGGGATGTGGTGGCCGGCCTTGTCGTTGGTGATGCTCACCTCCACCTGCAGCCGCCCCTCCTGGTGCTGCGCCGTGACGGTCATCGTGACCGAGTTTTGCAACAGCTTCTCGTCCGTCGCGCCCGGCATGGTGTGATCGTGCAGCGTCACATAGTCGCGCGACATGCCCCCGCGTTCCGGGAACACGAAGTATTTGGCCGGCGAAACCGGCATGTGGCAATCCTGGCACGTCTTGCCCGTCTGGGGATCGCTGTAGGGGCTGTTCAGCCATTCGCCGTAGGAGTTGTAGATCACCGTGCCGCCGGTCACCTTGCCCACGCCGACCACGCCGCCGAAGACCCCATAGTGGCACGGCGCGCAATACTCGCTCTGCGACTGTAGCGGCAAATAGCTCACCCGGCGCGTCACATCCAGCACCGTGCCGAAGAAGACCTGTTGGCCTTCCTCGGGTCGGAAGAGCCGATAGGAGAGGATGCCGGGCATATCGGGTGGCGGCAGTCGCGTGTGCGGGTCGAGGATCACATCGCCGATCTTATGGCAGAAGTCGCAGGTGATCCCCTCGGCGCCGTCGCCGGTCGAGACCAGCGGGCTGGTGGCCGGATCAATGATGCCCCGAGCGCGCTCGATCGTCAGGTCGGTATGGCAACCCGACCAGCCGCAATTCTGGCGATTGGGCACCTTGGAGGCGACCGGCGTATGACAGGTGGCGCAATTGCCCGCCCGGCCGGGGTTGTCGAGCTGGAAGCCCGGACCGTAATAGGGCTTGCCCGGGTCGGGCGGCAGTGCGACGCCATTGCTGCCCCATCGCACGGGCTGATTGGGCCGGCCATTGACATCGTTGCCGGTATAGATCGAAATGAAGCGCGGATTTTTCGCGGACTGCGAGTGGGCGTCCTTCAGCCATTCCTGATATTCCCGATGACACAGGCCGCAACTGGCCGAGCCCTGGACGTCATCGAAGGAGAACCAGGGGTAGTCCGCGTTGTCTTTCTGCGGGAGCGGTTTCAACGTGATGGTGATAGCGCGGCGACCATCCCCATCGGTCGCGGCCGAATTCACGGCCGTCCAGCCCACGTAGTGGCCGGGAGCCCAGGCCGTCACGGTGAACGGTTGGGCGGCGCTGATCCCGGTCAAGGTGAAAGCCCCGTGTGCATCGGCCTGCGCCCGGTTGGCGCTGCCGCGCACCTGGACGAGCGCGGCCGGCAACGGCTCACCGGCGGCCGAGACCACGACGCCCGAGACCGCAAGCGAGGCCGGCGCGGGCGTCGCTGCAATGCCGGCCCCCGCGGCCGCATGGGCCGGCAACTCGCCCACGACCGGCAGAGAGGCCGCCGGCGGCGGATAGCAGGCCGTCAGGACCCCGAGCGCCAGAAGCATGCAACCGAACACAAACCACGTCATGCGCATCAACGCCTCCTAAACCGTCGCATAGGGGTCGGCCGCATCGCGCAGGCCGTCGCCCAGGAAGTTGAAGCCCAACACGGCCGCCACAATGAACGCGATCGGCGCCAGGATCCAGCTATTCTGGCCCAGCGTCTGGATGTCCTGCGTGTTGCGCATCATCAGGCCCCAACTGATCAACGGCTCGCTGATGCCGATCCCCAGGAAGCTGAGGAACGACTCGGCCAGGATCACGCCGGGGATCGTCAGGGTCAGGATGACGATGACATGACTTAAGGTATTGGGATAGAGGTGACGGAAGATGATGCGCGCGTCGGAGGCGCCCATCTCCTTGGCCGCCAGGATGAAATCGGTCTGGCGCAGCGCCAGCACCTTGCCGCGCACCTCGCGCGCCAACGTCGTCCAGGAGAGCAAGGCGAAGATGCCCGACATGAGCACGAAGACCGTGAAGGAGTCGGCCGTCTTGGGCACCAGCGCGGCCAGCGCCATCCACAACGGCAGGTTGGGGAACGCGGCCACGAACTCGGTGAAGCGCTGAAGCACCATGTCCACCGTGCCGCCGTAGTAGCCGGACGCGATGCCCAACACCGAGCCGACCGCGATGCTGATGATCGTGCCGAAGAGGCTCATCGTCAGCGAGATGCGGCCGGCCTCGCAGGCCTTGCCCCACAGATCGCGGCCCATCTTATCGGTGCCCAGGATGTAGATCGTGCCCCCTTCCTCCACGCCGAACAGGTGCAGGTCGGTCGGGAACAGCCCCAGCAGCTTATACTCCGGGCCTTTGACGAAAAAGTTGATGTAATAGAGCTGGCTGGTGTCCTCGGCCCAATAAACCTGGAAAGTCTTGGGGTTGAGGGTGTAGGTGTAATTGTAGACAAAGGGCCGCCAGTGGAACCGGCCCTCATGATCAATGAAATGCACCTGTTGCGGCGGGATGAAGGTGGATTGCAAGTCTATCTGATAGATCGAGTAGGGGCTGAAGAAGTCGGCCAGCGCGGCCAGGGTCACCAGCATCAACACCAGACAGGCCCCCACCAGCGAGACCCGACTGCGCATGAAGCGCCGGGCCACAAGCTGAAAATAGCTCTCGTTGTGGATCTCTTCGATAAAGGCCAGATCGGCCGGGCCGCCTTGCTTGACGTCATTGCTCATGGCTTATCTCTCAGCGGGCTAACTGTAGCGGATGCGCGGATCCAGGATGGCCAGGAAGATATCGGCCAGCAGGTTGCCCATCAGGATCAGGAAGCCGTACATCAGAAGCAACGAGCCGGAGATATAGATATCCTGGTTGACCAGCGACTCATAGAAGAGCGGGCCCATGGTCGGCAGGCCCAGCACGATGGCGGCCTCCAGCTCGCCCTGCATCATGTAAGGAAGCACCGTACCCTGATAGGCAACGATGGTATGCAGCGCGTTCGGCACGGCGTGTTTCATGATGACCGTGCTTTCCTTCAGGCCCTTCGAGCGCGCGGTCTGCACGTATTGGGCGCCCAGCACATCGAGCAGGTTGCCGCGCATCACGCGCAAATTGCGGGCCACGCCGCCCAGCCCGGCGATCAGCACCGCGGGCCAGATGTGGCGCAGCATATCAATCACCCGCTCCAGGCTCCAGGGCGCCATCACGAACTGCGGCGAAAAGAAAGATGAAATGCTCGGCTGATGGAGCTGGATCACGAGGATGTAAAGCAGGATGATCGCGATCGAAAAGCGAGGCACGGATGTAAAGATAAAGGCCAGGACCGCCCAAAAGTTGTCCCAAAAGCCATACTTCCTGGGTGCCACGAAGATCCCCAGCCCCACACCGACCACCGTAGATATCAGGTGACACAAGACTGCCAGCAACAGGGTCTTGGGCAGGCGCTCGGCCACCAGCTCGCCCACATCTTTGCGATAGGCGAAGGAATAGCCGAACTTGCCCTCGGTGACAATCCCCTTGGCCCACAGGAGGAACTGCACGGCCACCGGCTTATCCAGGTCGTAGCGCTCGCGCACGATCTGGGCGGCGCGATCGGCCTCTTCCTGGGGCGTGCCGCGATCGATCAGGTACTGGCGATAGCGGCTGGCGAAATCGCCGGGGGGCAACTTGATGACGATGAATGAAACGGCGCCGATGCCGATCAACAAAAAGAAGGCCACGATCAGGCGACGGAAGATATAGTTAAGCATGCCATCTCCTGAGCCCTGCTTGCCCACCCTGTGCCTGGCGCTCCGCAGAGCGCCAGGCACGCGCAGCGACGTTTACTTAGTATACACCGCCAGGGTGTTCGGTCGGTTCTGCTTCAACTGCTGCTCCGGCGGCGTCCACAGCGCGTCCAACAGGATCGCGTCCTCCACCCAGGTGTACATGAAGACCGGGGTGCCGTCCGGCACGTTCTTGGCGCGCTTGGTCAGGCCCAGGCCGTAGCGACCGACGAAGACGCCGAGCTGATACACGTTCTCGGTGAAGATCTTGTTGTACTGCTTCATCAGCTCCTTGCGTTTCGCCGCGTCGAAGGTGTCGCGATACTGGGTGACCAGGTCCACCAGTTGCTTCTCGAAGTCCATCATGACGCGCGGCTTATCGCCCTCGCGATGGATGGTGAAGTTCTTGGTGAGCGGCGCCAAGGCGGTGGGGTTGACGAACGGCAAGGCGAACGGCTGGCCGCCGCGGAACGCCTGCATGTCCCAGTTGCCCGACTGGTTGAGCTCGTTGAAGGTGGCGCTATCGGTCACCTTCATGTTGATCTTGATGCCCACCGCACCCCACTGGTTGACCAGCGCCTCGGCGACGCTCTGGGTCTCCTTGGCGTCCTGCGAGGCGCGCAGCTCCAGCACCACCGGCTTGCCGGCCATCGGGCCGCTCGTCCATTCGAGCACGCCGTCGTTGTTGGTGTCCTTCAGGCCGATCTCGGCCAGCAGCGCCTTGGCCGACGGCGGGTCATACGGATAGTAGACCACCGAGGTCTTATCGAACTCGGGTGCGCCCGGATAGAGGCCGCCGGCCCAGCCGCGCAGGAACGGGCCCTTCATGATGGACTGGGCGATGCCGTCGCGATCGGTCGCGTAGCTCAGCGCCTTGCGGAAGCGCAGGTCGCGGAACAGCTCGCGCACGGCCTTATCGCGGTCGTCCTTCACGCCCTGGTCGAGCGAGAAGTTGAAGACGACGCCGTAGCCCAGGGTCTCAGGCCCCCAGGAGACGCTGTACTTGGCGTTGGGATCCTGCGCCTTGGTCATCGCCTCGACGAAGGTGCTGGGGTTCTCCAGGTTCATGTGGTCGCAGTCGCCCGCGATGGTGCATAGGTCGCGGCCGATGCCGCTGGGCCCCTTGCGGTACTGGATCTCGTCGAAGTACGGAAGCTGCTGGCCCTCCTCGTCCACCTTCCAGTAGTACGGGTTGCGGCGCATGATCATCAGCTCGTCCGTCTTGTACTCGGTGATGACCCACGGCCCCATCGTCACCAGCGGCAGCTTGTTAGGCGGTAGCGCGTTCTCGAAGTCCTTGTAGGTCGGCTTCGGGCTGGCCGTGCTCCATTGCGGATGGAGCGGCTTGAGCTGGTGCGCCGGCATGACGTGGAAGGTGTCCTCGTTCATCATGTAGAACACGTTCATCGGCTTGGAGACGCCGAAGGTGAACCGGACGGTGTAATCATCCACCTTCTCCAGCTTGGTTGGCACGCCGCCGAAGGTCCAGGCGTCCAGCTTGCGCGGCGCGTTGACGTTCGGGTCAACGATGTAGCCTTCCCAGGTGAACATCACATCATCGGCCGTGAACGGCTCGCCGTCCGACCACTTGGCGCCTTCGATCAGGTGCATGGTCAACTGCTTGCCGTCGGCCGACCATTCCCAGCTCTTGGCGATGTTGGGGAACGGCTCGATGTCCTGATCGGCGCGGTAGAGCGGACCGGTCTTGACCAGCGCGCCGTAGCGCGAGGTGTAGGACTCGATGCCGAACCAGCCCATCGTGATGCCGGCCATGTCGTTATAGCCGGCCGTGGGGCAGGCCGAGAAGCCGCGCCACAGGTCGCCATAAACGCCGATGCCATCCTTCATGCCCGACTTCAGGTAGACCTGCGGCTCCTTCGGCAGGCGATCCTTCACGGGCGGCAGCTTGCCGGCCTTCACCAGCTCGGTGACCCAGGCCGGTTCCTTGTATTCCGGCAGCGCCTTGTACGTCACGATCTGATTGATGGGCATGCGTTTGACGGGCGCGCCGCCGATCTCCAGTTTGGGCGGATCGGGGTACGGAATGGGCGGCTTGATGGCGGCCGCCGGCGCCGGGGCTTTGGTCGGCTCCGGGGCCTTGGTCGGCGCCGGGGCCTTGGTCGGCTCCGGGGCTTTGGTGGGCTCGGGGGCCTTGGTAGGGGCCGGCGCCGCGGTCGGCTCGGCCTTGGCGGGCGCGGGTGCCGGCGCGGGCGTTGCCGGTGCGCCGCACCCTACCAGCAGCATGACCACCAGCAAGACCGAGGCCAGCGTCCACAACTTCGTGCGGGTATTCATCCTGACATCTCCTCTGCTTGGTACAAAACGGTTGGTTCACCCGATAGCCAACCCGGCTTGAACCTTGTCTTCGCCGCATGGCGGGTGCTCCATGTGCGCTGTGCTCAGCGACTTCTTCCTCCCGGCATCACCTCCTTTCGCGCTACAGGCCGTGTTCACGATAGAGCCAGCACGCGGCCTGATGATCGGTTTGAATCGTCCGCAACGGCGGTTGCTCTTCGGTGCAGATCGGCATGGCGCGCGGGCAACGCGGGGCAAAGGCGCACCCCGGCAACACCACGTTCGCCGGGGGCACCATGCCCTGGATCGGCACCAGCCCCTGCTTGCCCTTGCGCCCCAACACGGGCACCGAATTGAGCAGGCCCACCGTGTACGGATGGAGCGGATGATGAAACAGCTCGCGCGTCGGCGCGGATTCGACGATCTTGCCCAGGTACATGACCGCGACCTGATCGGCCAGTTGCGACACCACGCCGAGGTTATGGGTGATCAGGATGATCGAGGAGCCGAAGTCGGCCTGCAACTGCCGCATGAGGTCGAGGATCTGCGCCTGTACCGTCACGTCCAGGGCGGTGGTCGGTTCGTCGGCGATCAGGATCGAGGGGTTACAGGAGAGGGCCAGGGCGATCATCACGCGCTGGCGCATGCCGCCGCTCAACTGATGGGGGTACTCGTGCAGGCGCTGTTTGGGTGCGCTGATCTGCACCTTGGTGAGCATCTCCAGCGCCCGGTCCATCGCCTCGCGGCGGCTCACCCTCTGGTGGAGCTGTACCGACTCCGCGATCTGTGCGCCCACCGTAAAGAGCGGGTTCAGCGAAGTCATCGGCTCTTGAAACACCATGGCGATCTCGGCCCCGCGAATGTTACGCATTTCGGCCCCCCGCGGATCCAGGGTCACCAGGTCCACCGCCTGTCCGTTGCGCTGCTTCGAGTAGAGGAAGATGTTGCCGTCCACGATCTTGCCGGGCGGCGAGGGGATCAGCCGCATGATGGACATCGCGGTGATGCTTTTGCCGCAGCCGCTCTCCCCGACGAGGCCCAACGTTTGCTTGCGATGCAGGGTCAGATCCACGCCGTCTACCGCGCGGACGACCACGCCTTCGAGGAAGAAGTAGGTCTTCAGGTTGACGATTTCGAGGATCGTGTCGTTGTCAGGGGAGATCGGTACTGTCATCGCGTTGATCGCCTCAAACACGGAACTTTATGCCGATGTGCGCACCACCAGTTCGACATCCACCCAAAGCGGCTCGAATGTCTGATCGGGGTGAGCGAGCATCTCGAACAGCCGGTTCATGCATTGCCGTCCGAGTTCGTATTTGTCCACCCGCACGGTCGTCAAGGCGGGATTGACCACGCTGGCGAGCGGGATATCGTCGAAGCCGACGATCGCGCAATCGTCGGGCACGCGGCGCCCCAGCTCGCGGCACGCCTCGATGGCGCCCAGCGCCAACAGGTCGTTGTAGGCAAAGATGGCGGTGATCTCCGGATAGCGGGTCAACAGCGCCAGGGCCGATTCTCGACCACGCTTCTGGATCGGCACGCCGCCGACGATCCATTCCTCGCGCACCGGCAGGCCGTGCTCGCACAAGGCCTCGCGATAGCCCCGCACGCGCGCCAGGTGCGCAATCTCGTGGCTCTGCCCGGCCAACATGGCGATCGCGGTATGGCCCTGGGCGATGAGATGTTCCACGGCCAACCGGGCCCCGCGCCGCGTATGGATCATCACCGCGCTCACGCCCGGCAAATCGTAAGGTCGGTTCACCACCACCACCGGCCGTTCGGGGCCGGCCAGCCGACGCAACGCCGGCTCCAGTTCGAAGGTCGGGAAAATGATGATGCCGTCTACACCGTGATCCAATAACGACTCGAGGATGCGCGTCTCGCGCGGCAGTTCGCCGTCCGAGTTGCACAGAAAGACATTGTAGCCGCGCGGCTCGGCGACATCCAGCACCCCGCGCGCCACTTCCGGGAAAAAGGGATTCGTAATGTCGCCCAGCACCAGGCCGATCGTGTCGGTGTGCTGGGTGACCAGAGCACGTGCCACCTTGCTGGGCCGATACCGCAGCTCGGCGATGGCCTTCAGCACCCGCTGTCGCGTCGCTTCCGAGATCTCGCCCTGGTTGTTGACCACGCGCGAGACGGTTTTGATCGAGACGCCGGCTCTTTGTGCAACATCACGCAGCTTCGCTGGCAAGGCTCTCCCCCGCAGACAGACGTGACGACCGGGCAATGTACGACGATACGACAGGACAATATGGGCAACGAAAAAGAGGGTCGTCTGGCTGACAACGTTGACGACAACGTAGACTATAGCATAAAGGGCCCGGTTTGTCAAGAGGTTTTTGGTAAATATTCACAGTTACGTCGTACGGCCCCCACCCCTAACCCCGCCCCCGCAAGCGGGGGCGGGGAAGTTCTTTAATAGTGGGGTTTTGGGGCCGCTTTGCGGCCCCAAAACCCCACCCTTGACAGGGTTCCCCCTCTCCCGCTTGGCGGGAGAGGGGGTCAGGGGGTGAGGGTCCGTTCCCAAGGCGCAATGGGCGGGATAACGGTGAACAGTTACTTTTTTGGCCTTGACAATTCACGACAATGCGCATATTATGGTAATATCTCGACGCCATTCACAATGAGCCTTTCATCTTCAAATTCAAATGGGCCGAGAACATGACTGATAATCGGTTTTCTTCCGCGTCGTCCGCTCGCGGCAGCGGACGCCAGACTACCCTATTGCGACGAGGCCGACTCGGCCTGATCGGCTTATTGATCGGCATCGGGCTGATCGTCGGCTTGTTCGCCCTCTTGCGCATGCCTGCCTCTCCGAGCTCCGCTCCTCTGACTTCCCGCAATCGAGGGGAATTCCCAACCCAAACGGTAGCTACCCCTACGGTCGTCGCGGCCGCAACCGCGCACCTTACGCCGACATCCTCGGCTGCGGCGACCGCGACCCCGGCCGACGGGGCCCTCGTCGCGCAGGTCAACGGCCGGCCGCTCGATCGCCAGGCGTTGCAGACGATGGTCGCGGCCGACCGGGCGATGGCGCAGTTGTTGGGCCGGCCGACGCCCGATGGCCGGGACGCGTTGGAACGGCTGATCAACGGCGAGCTGGTGTGGCAGGCGGCGCAGGCCGAGCGCTTTGCCGTCCCCCCAGAGCAGGTGACGACCACGCTCGAGGCGATCCTGGCGGCCAATCGAAAATCGCGGGCCGAGCTAGAGACGAGGTTGACCGCCAACGGCCTGACGTTCGACGCGTTCATGGCTTATCTCGAGCGCCTGGTGACGGTGGATCGGTTCGCCCAGAGCCAGGCGCAGGCCCGCGGGCAGAGCGTGGCCGATTACATCGGCCAGCTCCAGGCGCAGGCGCGCATCAGCTTCGGCCCGGCCGCGCAACCGGCGGCCGCATCTATCGCGGCCGCGGTCGCCCCCGCGACGCCCGCGGCAACGCCCCAACCCGCTCCGCCATCGCCCGCGCCGATCGCGACCCCGCGCATCGCGGCGACACCCCAAGCCGTTCCACCGTCGCCCGCGCCGACCCCCGGCCCGGCCGGCGGCCGCGGGATCGAGGTCGGGCAACTGGCGCCCGATTTCGCCGTCGCCTTAATGCAATCTGTAACAAATTATCCATATACTCAAAGTCAAACTTTACACTGGGCCGATCTGGCAGGCAAGCCGGCCGTGCTCAGTTTTTGGACGACCTGGTGCCCGTACTGCGCCCGGCAAACGCCGGTGCTGGTCGAAGCGCATCGCCGCTACGGGCCGCAGGGAATCCAATTCGCAGGCATAGATGTGAAAGAGGAGCCGTCAGTGGTCGAGGCCTATGTGCGGGCCAACGGCATTTCCTATCCGATCGGCCTGGACCGCGATGGCCAGATCGCGGCCGCCTATCGGGTGAGCGGCTTCCCGACCACCTATTTCCTGGATGCCGGGGGCCGCGTCGCGGCCAAACATGTCGGCCAGCTCTCGGCCGAACAGATAGACGGCTACCTGTCCACCTTGCTATCGCACTGATCAGTAGGGTCTTGTAACTGCCTACTGCTGCGTCAGGTTAGATTGTGCGTCTTTATATCGCTCGCCCCCACCCCCTTCCCCGCCCCCTGATAGAGGGCGGGGAGAAGCGAAAAAGGGGTTTGCGGGCGGCTTCGCCGCCCGCAAACCCCTTCCTCAGCACCCCGCTCTCCCCTGAAAGGGGAGAGCGGAGGTAGGGGGTGAGAGAGGTTACACGATCAATGGAGTCTGCCCATGAGCCTGCCCAAGCTATCCACCCACCCGACGGTGATCAAGTCCTTGCTTCACCGCGGCCTGAACCTGACGCTGGTCCTGGCGCTGCTGTTGGCGAGCCTCTCGCCGGCCGTCGCGTTCGCCGCGCCCCCCGGCCGGCCGGTCGAACGAAGCAGCGTTTTCGCGCCGGCGGCGGCCGGCCGGCCCGCAGCCGACCTGAGCAGCCGGCCGGCGCGGCCTGAAGCGGCCCCGGCCCGCGCGCCCCAGGCCGACCTGGGCAAGGGGCTGCTGCCCTCGTGGATGCAGGGCGCGGCAGCCGCGCCCGCGGCCCAGGGCTTGGGCAAGGAGCTCCTGCCGCGCTGGTATACGGCGCCGCTGTCCAGCCCCGGCCCCGGCCAATGCCCGGCCGCCTCGAACCTGGACATCCAACTGACTCCGCCCCCCTACACCGTCAGCCGCGGCAACACGGCCGGCGACGTCTACACCGTGACCGTGACCAACAACGCCGCGCTCAGCGCCACCGAAGTCAGCCTGCTCATTGACCCCAACGTCGGCTTCTATTACCTGGGCGGCTCGGCTGCTGTCGTCAGCAGCATCAGCGGCACGCTGAGTTACGCCGACACCGGGACCGGCGCGCCGGACGCCATGGCCCTGATCACCGTGACCGGCACGATCACCGAGACGAGCCTGAAGCCGGGCGAGACGATGACTTTCACCTTCCGGCTGGCGACCGACGGCGACGCGGCATCGGGCCAGGCGCTGGTCGTGACGTTGCGCAGCGGCGACAGTCCGGTTGTCAATTGCGCATCCACAGTTCAGAATATCTCCACCGCGCGCGGCAACCTGGTGGTGGAGAAGACGCCCAACATCCGGTCGGCCAGGTACGGCGATGTGCTGAGCTGGACGGTCAAGCTGCGCAACACCAGCGCCCTGGCGAACGTCTACGCCGCGCAGGTCAGCGACATCTTCGGCGGCGGCTATGTGGCCACCGACACGAGCCTGTTGCCGACCGCGCCGATCACCCTGACCGCCAACCAGGAGTTCAGCTATATCGTCACCGGCACGGTCAACTCGTGCAATCAATTGACCAACACCGCGCTGGCGCACTGGAGCATCGGCAACCAGGACGGGACCGCGACGATCACGAACCCGTGGTCGAGCCAGACCGACGTGATCTTCACCCTGGAGCGGCCCGACGTCACGCTGCAGGTGACGCCGACGACGATTGACGTGCCCTACTGCACGACCCTCAGCCGCCAGGTGATCGTTACGGCCACCAACAGCGCCGGCCCGGCCAAGGCTCTGGAGCTGATCGCCGACCTGGGTGCGTTCACGCCGAGCAACCTGAGCGCGGGATGGAGCTACGCGAACGGCATCTTCACCTACACCGGCGGGACTCCGGCCGGCTCGCTCTACAGCGGGTCGCCGGTGACGCTGACCTTCGACCTGACCGGGCCGACGGCCTGCACTGCGGGGGCGAGCGCCACGCTGAGCTTCCGGCCGCGCTACCGCGACGCCTGCGACCTGATCTTCTACGGCACAGCGGTCAACGCGCCGGCCGTCACCTACGCGGCCGACGAGCCGTCGTTGACCCTGACCAAGAGCGGGCCGAACGCGGTGCGGGCGGGCCAGAGCTTCAGCTACACCGTCCAGCTCAACGCGACCAACATCCAGAACATCACCGACACGATCAGCGTGACCGACGCCGTGCCGGCCCCCTTCCTGGTGACCGGCGTGAGCGCGACCGCGGGCGCGGCGAGCTTCGCCGGCCAGCAGGTGACGTGGAGCGTGCCGACGCCGGGCAGCGGCAACCTGGCCGCCGCGCTGACGATCAACGCCACCGCGCGCGCAGACGCCGCCTGTCAGGCGTTCGACACCGTGGTCAACACCGTGAACGCCACTGCGCCAGGCTGCCCCAACTGCACGGCGCTCTCGGCCAGCGCAAATTGGACCACGCACATCGAGGATGTCCTTGATCCGACGACGACGAGCAAGGTGGTCGTTGGCGACACGCAGGTGTGCGGCGCTACGGGCTTCACGATCACGAACACCTACGGCATCAGTTGCCCCACCGACCCGACGGCCGTCGTCTTCACCGAGACGTTGGGCTACGGCGAGCTGGCCGCGCCGCTGCTCTACGAGCCCGGCTCGTTGTACGTCGCCTTCAACGGCGTGGACAGCACGGCGCTGGTGACGATCAACGCGACCAGCCCGCAGCTCGTGCTCGACCTGTACCGCCTGCGCGAATATCTGGCCGACCTGACCATCGCCAAGAGCGGCGAGCCGATCACCGCAACGGCCGGCGACACCATCACCTATACCCTCACGGTAACGAACGGCGGCCCGGGCGTGGCGACCAACGTGACGGTGGACGATCCCGTGCCGGCCGGGCTGACGATCGTCAGCGCGACCCCCAGCCAGGGCGCGTGCGACACGACGGTCGCCTGCGCGCTGGGCGGCCTGGCGGTCGGCGCGAGCGCGCGGATCACCGTCGTGGCGACGGTGAACGCCGGCCGGGTGGCCGACATCGTCAACGTGGCCTACGTCGCTTCGGACGGCCTGGAGGCCGCGCAGACCGACAATCAGGCGATCGTGCGCACGGCCATTACCACGACCACCCCGCTCACCGCCACCGACCTGCTGATCGCCAAGGCCGGCGCGCCGGACACCGTGTCGGCCGGCGAGAACGTCACCTACACGGTCGTCATCACCAACGCCGGGCCGTACACTGCGACCAATGTGACCGTGGTAGACGCCTTGCCCTACAGCTTCACCCTCGTCAGCGTGACGCCCAGCCAGGGGACGTGCAGCGGCGAGCATCCGCTTGCCTGCGCGCTGGGCACGTTGGGCATCGCGGCCACGGCCACCATCACCGTCGTCGCCACGGCCGACGCCAACCGCAGCGCGGACGTGAGCAACACGGCTTACGTCGTGGCCGACAACCCCGACGATAACGCTGCCAACAACGCCGCGGCCACGACGACGCACGTCGTCAAGCGCCTGCCGCTGGTCATCCGCTATCGCGCGATCGCGCCCGAGGAGGCGTTGGGCGGCCAGACGTCGGTCAGCTTCTACGACTGGTCGCAGCTCTATATCGCCGGCAGCGGCCAGGCGTGTCGGGGCGACGACACCTTCTACCACGGCGCAGACATCACCATCAGCCGCGGCGACCTGAACGTGGACATCAGCGCGCCGACGCCGAACTCCTGCGAGGTGACGCCGGTGACGCTCAACGTGACCGGCGGGGACAACACGCTGCTCACCGACAACCTGGTCGTGACGTTGACCCTGGGCGCGCGCGACATCTACACGATCACGTCGTACAGCGGCTTCTTCGCGGCCAACCCGCCGGCCAGCGTCATCTCCAGCGGCAACCGCATCACCTGGACGTGGCCGGCCGGCACCGCCATCACGAGCAGCGGCGCGATCCATCTGGATGTGTTGCGGCCGTGCGGCGGCAGCGGCGCGTTGACCGGCGACATCGGCTTCCAGGATCGCTGCAACGCGTCCTTCAGCAAGTCGGCCACGAACGGCTTCACGCCGACCGCGCCCGAGCTCTCGCTCTTCGTCACGCCCGACGAGTACGAGGTGGTGGAGAACCGGGCGCAGTGGCGCATCTACGTGACGAACATCGGCGACGGCGACGCGGTGAATGCGCTCATCACCAACACCCTGGGCGCGGGGCTGGTCTTCAGCTATTCGACCGTCAGCGGCGCGTCGGGAGTTATCACCACGACCGGCGTAGGCGACGGCAACGACGTGCGCTGGCTGATCCCGCGGCTGCCGGTGGGCGGCCAGGTGGAGATCAACGTCTACGCGGACGTGGTGGGCTGCGCGGAGATGACGACCGAGGTGGTGGCCGATGCGAGCTGCGAGGGCTATTCCTGCACGAGCCAGGGGCCGGAGCAGGTGCGGCTGTTGCGCTCGCGGCCGGCGCTGCTGTCGTCCAACCAGCAGGTGGCCGAGCTGCCGATGTGCGAGACCGGCACGGTGGAGCTGGTGGTGCAAAACGCGTCGGGTGCGGCCACCGAGTATCTGTATCGGATCACCGACACCCTCAAGTACCTGCACTTCATCACCAACACGGCGCGCATCACCGTCACGACCGCCGGCGGGACGATCATCACCACCACCGACGCGTTCCAGCCGGCCGTGATCACCGACAGCTATACCGAGACGCTGGTCTGGAGCCTGGACGACCTGCCGCCGGGCAGTCCCCTGCGCGAGATCCTGGCCGAGCGCAAGGCGGGCGAGATCATCCGCATCACGTTCGACGTCCGGACGCAATGCGCCTCGACCGATCAAAACAGCGTCGCCTCGGCGGTGCATGTGTACGAGGCGTGCATGGATCTGCTGACGACGCAGGAAACCGCCAAGACGCTCAAGACGAGCGATCCGGCCCTGAGCGTCAGCAAGCAGGTGCGCAACGCCACGCGGGGCGATCCGTTCGGCGGCAGCAGCTATGCCGGCGTCGGCGACACGCTGACGTGGCAGGTGGTGGTGACCAACACCGGCGAACAGCGCGTGACCAACCTCTTCTTCGAGGATCAACTGCCGGAAGAGTTCGTCATCACGGCGGTCAGCCCGATCACGTCGAGCCAGAGCGGGACGCCGCCGCTGTTGAAGTGGGACGAAGCGGGCGGCCGGATCCTGGAGGTCGGCGCGGCGGCGACCTACCTCATCACCGGCACGGTGGGGCCGAACGCCTGCAACAAGAGCACCGCGAACGTCGGCCGGGCGTCTTGGGGCTGCTCGGTCGGCGACATCTGCCTGGCGACGCCGGTGACGGCCAGCGTGGCGTATACCACGCAGCCGGCCTTCACGATCTCCGCGGCCGACGCCACGCTGGATCAGTGCGGCGGCGGGCCGATCACGCTCGATTTCGCCAACAACGGCGCGCGTGCGCAAAACGTGGTGGTGACCTACACCCTGCCTGCGGGCCTGGCCTACGACGGACTGGCCGCGGGGAGCGATCCCACGACGACCCTGGTCTACTCGCCGGCGCTCGGCGCGACGGGCACGATCACCTGGATGTACAGCGTCATTGACACGCTGGTGACGACCAACACGCTGCGCTTCAACGTGAAGAACGCGGCCGGCGCGTGCGCCGCGGCCGGCGCGCTCGGCCCGAACACGGCCGACATGCGCTACGAGGATACCTGCGGCAACCCGTTCGACGACGTGCCGGCCGACACGAACACGATCACCGTGCAGGCGTCGAGCATCACGGCCACCCAGACGCCGCTCATGCGCACGGTCGTCTTCGATCAGGTCTACACCTGGACGATCAACATCACCAACACCGGCAACTCGCCGACCAACAACCTGATCGTGACCGAGACGCTGGGGAGCGGCTGGCAGTTCGTGGCGGCCGGCAACGGTTCGCCGGGCGGCGCCGTCCCGACCGTCGCGGGGAACGTCATCACCTGGGTCGTCGGCAGCTTGAATGCCGGCGGCAGTTGGTCGGCCACCTTCAGCGGCCGGGCGCTCGATGCCGCCACCGACTACCGCACCGTGTTGACCGCCACCACCGCCTGCGCCGACGGCGGCTGTCTTCAGACCAGCGCGCACACCGCTTACGCGTCGGCGCTCAATCACTTTATCAAGAGCCGGACGCCATCCCAGGCAACCATCGGCGACCTGGTGACGTTCACGATCGTCTCCGACCTGTTCGGCAATGTGCCGTACACCAGCACCATCCTGACCGACGCGTTGCCCTCGGCCCTGGGCTACGTCTCGGCCACGCTGACGTTGACGACCGACCGCGACGGCGACAGCGGCGGCCCGGTCACGACGATCGTCGCGCCGACCAGCGCGCCCGGCGTCGGCGCGACCGGCAACGTTGTCTGGAACCTGGGCACGCTGTCCGGCGCGATCAGCATGACGGCCGTGGTCACGGCCGTGGTGCGCAACGTCGCGGCGAACTCGCCGTATCAGGGGCAAAGCTACACCAACGTCGCGACCCTCACCTACCGTGACGACGGGCAGAGCTACAGCACCAGCAGCTCGGCCGGCGTGACGATCATCGAACCGTTCCTGCACATCGGCAAGAGCTATGTCACGCCGGCCGCGTGCAGCGCGTTCGTCTTCGGCGACAATTTCAACGACGGCAACAGCGCGGGCTGGACGACCGTGGGCACGGGCTGGAGCGTGAGCAGCAATGCGTTGCGCAACAATGCCAACGCCACGAATCGGCTGGCCACCGCGGACGGCTCCAACGGCACGAACTATAGCGTGTCGGCCATGCTCTTCTCCACCGACACCAGCGGCGATATGGGGCTGATCTTCCGCTTCCAGGATGCGAACAACTACTATCGCTTCGTCTGGAGCTATGGCGGCTCGAACAATTATCGGCTGGAAAAAGTGGTCGCCGGGACGCCCGCCATCCTGGCGTCGGCCGGCAGCCGCTACGACACCAACCGCTGGTATCATGTGGAAGTGCGCGCCATCGGCAACGCCTTCACAGTGTTCATTAACGGCGTGCAGGCCTTGAGCGCCACGGACGCGGCCAGCCCCTTCCTGTCGGGACGCGTTGGCGCCTATGCCAATAACCAGAACGCGGCTTCGTTCGATGACTTTCTCGTCACGAAGCTGGGCGACGCCGGCTGCACCGTCGCCGCGGCCGACCTGATCACCTATACCCTGACCATCTCCAACCAGGGCCAGGCGGCCGGCCGCGAGCTGGTCATCACCGACGCCATCCCGACCGGCGTGAGCCTCTACGCCTACACGTTCGCCAGCAGCGACCCCGCCGCGTCGGTCACGGCCGCGCCGACGCCCATCCCCGGCGCAACCGGCAATCTGGTCTGGAACATCAGCCAGTTGGCGCCGATCACGCCGTTCGTCACCAGCGCCCATTCGTCCATCACGCTGACGGTCGTGCTGAGCGTGACGCCCGACATCCCGGCCAAGAGCTTTCTGACGAACCAGGTCTCCATGACCTATGACACGCAGGTGGGGACCGGCCCGGCCGGCGTGCAGCGCGCCTACAGCGGCGGTTCGCACTCGGTCACGGTGCAGACGGTCAGCCCGCCCGGCCTGCTGAAGGCGCGCGACCCGCTCACCGCGACCATCGGCCAGTACGTCTTCTACACCCTCACCGTGCCCAGCGCGCCGATCACGGCCGCGTTGCACAACATCACCGTCACCGACCAGCTCCCGGCCAACGTGGCGCTCGTCGGCGCGCCCGCGATCGCCGGCGGCGTGGGCGGGACGGACCTCAGCGCGGGGAACGTGGTGACGGTGACGTTCACCCGGATCGACGCGGGCACACAGGCAACGATTGCCTACACCGGCGTCGTCACCAACACCGCAGCCAACCAGGACGGCGTGGTCGTGACGAACACCGCCGTCCTGGCGTGGCAGGACGGCACGGGCGCGGCGCAGACGCCGCTCACCGCCACGGCGACCTTCACCGTGGTCGAGCCGCTGCTGGCAATCAGCAAGGTCGTCAGCCCCAGTAGCGGCGTCGAGGCCGGGGACGAAATCACCTACACCATCACCGTGAGCCACGCGGCCGACAGCCATGCGACGGCCTACGACGTGGTGGTGCAGGACCTCATCCCCGACGTGTTCACGTACAAGCCCGGCAGCCTGGACGCGCCCGGCGCGGCCGCGACGTTCGCCAGTAGCCAGCAGATCAGCGCGACCTACACCGCCCTGCCCCTCGGCGCCAGCCTGGTGCTCACCTACGTCGTCACGGTGGATCAGGCCGCGCAGGCCAGCTCGCTGATCACCAACACGGCGGTCGTCAGCCATACCAGCATGCCCGGCGACGACCCGAACGAACGCACGGGCAATGGCATCGCGCCGAACGACTACTACACCGGCACCGCCGCGGGGGTGAGCACGCTCGACGCCACAGCGAGCAAGACGCTGGTCGAAGACCGCGACTACACCATCGGTGAGGCGATCACCTACACGCTGAGCATCACCGTGCCGGCCGGCACGGTCCACAGCGCCGTCATCACCGATTTCGTGCCGGCCGGGCTGCGCTACGATCCGGCCGCCAGCTTCCTGTCCATCGCCGCGCCGTTCGCTCTGCCGGCGTATGCCATCACGCAGGAACCGGTCGGCGGCGGGGACGGATCAAACGCCAGCACCTTTACGTTGAGCTTCAGCGACACGCTGACGAACACGACCGGTGGTCCGGCCGCCATCGAGCTCACCTTCCGGCTGATCGTGGCCGACGTGGCCACCGCCAATCACGGCGACACGAAGGTCAACACGGCTACGCTGACCTATCGCGACGCCGACGGCAACGTGGAGACGCAGACGGTGAGCGCGGCGGCCATCACGCTGACCGAACCGACGCTGATCATCGAGAAGTCCGCTTCGCCGATCAGCGCAGAGCCCGGCGACACGATCTTCTATACGTTGCGCATCTACCATGCGCCGACTTCGACCGTTCCGGCCTATAACGTCCAGGTGAGCGACACGGTGCCGGCGCAGCTTGCGTATATCTACGGTTCGTGGGAGGCCGATAACTCCCCACCGGCGCTGGCGGCCACGGGCCAATACACGGTGGACCTGCCCAATCTGCAGGCGTATTTCCCGGTGATTGATCCTTCGATCAACGCCGCCAATCCGCTGATCTTGCGCTATGCGGCCGTGATCACCCTCAGCGCGTCGGTGGGCACGGTCATCACCAACGTAGCCGAAACGCAGTGGACCAGCCTGCCCACCGATCCCTACGGCGACACGCGCACGGGGGCCGGCGGCGTGGACGATTATCGCCTTTTCGATGAGGCGCAGATCAGCCTGGATCAGTTCACGGTCGCCAAGAGCGGCCCGCTCACGGTGACGGCCGGCTCGGCCATCACCTACGTGATCACGGTCTACAACGGCAGCGCGTATACCGGCACGAATGCCCGCGTCGTGGACACGGTTTCGTTCCGCGTCGTCGAGGTCACGGGAACCTTCTCGGCGCCGCTGAGCACGGGCGTGTGCGCCGCGCCGATCGCGGTGGCGCGCGGCAGCGAGATCGCCTGTGCTCTGGGCGACATGCCGCCCTATACGAGCGCGGTCGTGACGATCACCGGCCGCATCGCCGCGGACGCTCCCGATGGCGCGCTGGTGGACGACTACGCCGACTTCTTCATCACCGACGCGAACGGCGTCGAACAACAACGCACGGACGAATTCGAGACCCAGGTCGAGACGTTGACCGACCTGGCGATCGGCAAGATCGGCCCGGCCACCGCCGCCGCGGGCGAGACCATCACCTACACGCTGGTCGTCACCAACAACGGGCCCAGCACCGCGCGCGGGGTGGACGCCAAAGACATTTTGCCGCCCGGCCTCACCTTCGTATCCGGCTCGACCACGCAGGGCGCGTGCACCAGCAGCATCTGCCAGATCGGCGATCTGGAGCCGGGCGGGGTGGTGACGATGGTCATCACGGCCAGCGTCGGCAGCAACGTCACCGGCGTGATCACCAACACCGGCCAGGTCTTTGCGGCGACCAACGACGAAGATCAAACGAACAATCGCGCCACGGCCGAGACGACCGTTTCGGCGTATGCGGCGCTCTATGTCGCCAAAGTGGACATGACCGATCCGGTCTACGCCGGGAACACCTATTTCTATCAGGTTTCCGTCACCAACACCGGCCCGGCGCAAGCCAACAACGTCGTCATCACCGATATTTTGCCCGAGCATGTCGTCTTCGAGGGCGCCAGCCCCGGCTGCAGCTATGCGGCGGGCCGCGTCACCTGCGCGGCCGGCGACCTGGCGCCCGGCGAGTGGTTCGGCGCGCTGATCAACGTGCGCGTGCCGGTGACGATCTCCGACAATACGCTCGTGACCAACACGGCGACGATCACCACGACCAGCAACATCATCGAAGGAAGCAGCATCCTGACGGCGACCGAACCGACGTTGCTGCGCCAGACGACCAACAACCCGACCGATCTGGCCATCAGCAAGCAGGCGACCCCGGCGCAGGTCACGGCCGGCCTGACCGGCGGCAACCTCGTGACCTACACGTTGCACATCACCAACAACGGCCCGGCCGCGACCACTGCCGTGCAGGTGACCGACCTCTATCCGGCCGGGTTCGTCCTGGTCGGTGCGACGACGAGCAAGCCGGCCGGCGAGGCGCAGTGCAGCAACGGCGGCGTCTGCGACCTGGGCGAACTGGGCATCGGCGCGTCGGCAGTCGTCACGCTGGTCTTCGCCGTGCCGGCCGATGTGGTGAGCGGAACTTACACCAACACCGCGCACGTCGGCAGCGTCAGTCCGGACAGCAACCTGGACAACAACACCGCCAGCGCGGCAGTGGAGGTGCTCAACAACGCCGTGCTCCAGGTGCGCAAGGTGGCCAACCCGACCACCGCGACCGCGGGCCAGGCGTTGGCCTACACGATCCTGGTGACGAACACCGGCCCGAGCGACGCGGCGAACGTCACCGTGTCGGAGACGCTGCCGGCCGGCTTCAGCCTGGAACTGGTCACGCCGAGCCAGGGCGGCTGCACGGCCTTCCCCTGCAACCTGGGCACGATCGTCGCGGGCGGCAACGCCAGCGTTTACCTCTACGGCTCGGTTGCAAGCTCCGTCACCGGCACGCTGATCAACACCGTGGTCGTGACGAGCACGACCGCGGGCACGGGTGCATCCTTCACCCTGACGACGCCGATCACCGGCACGGCCGACCTGGAGCTGACCAAGCGCGGCCCGGCCACGGCCCAGCCCGGCGCCAC
>JBBIKA010000014.1:19702-35311 GCA_037445695.1 Chloroflexota bacterium | reverse complement strand
TCGGGGGTGGGGGTCAATGCGGCAAAATGCAAAATCTAAGCTAACAAAGCACTAGCCCTTATTCACGACGTAGCGATTGAGCACCAGCATGTCGAGATCGCTGCTGAAGAACGTGTGCAGCGCGTTTTCGGGGTTCGTCACGATCGGTTCGGCGCGCAGGTTGAAGCTGGTGTTGAGAAGCACGGGCACGCCCGTCGCCTGGCCGAAGCGGCGCACGGTCTCGTAGTAGAGCGGATTCCACTCGCGGCGGATCGTTTGCAGGCGGCCGGTACCCATGTGGTTGACCGCCGGGATCTCTGCGCCCCGCTCCTGGTGCACCGGCGAAACCATCAGCATGAAGCGCTGCGGATATTGCCCCTCGGCCTTCTGAAGATCGAAGTAGCGCGGGGCATCCTCTTCGGTGACCACCGGCGCAAACGGCCGGAACAGCTCGCGGAACTTGATCTTGCTGTTGACGATGTCTTTCATTTCGGGCCGCCGCGGATCGGCCAGGATCGAACGATTGCCCAGGGCGCGCGGCCCCCACTCGAACCGTCCCTGAAACAGGCCGATCACCTTGCCCCGCAACATAGCATCTACCATGCGATCGGCCAGCGCGCCTTCGTCGGCCACCCGTTCGAACGACAGTCCGCGGCCGCGCAAGACCTGTTCGATCTCGGCGTCCGAGTACTCTGCGCCGTAGTAGGCATGTTCCATCACAAACCGCCGCGGCTTGCCCAGCAGCACATGCCACGCGTAGAGGGCCGCGCCCAGCGCGCCGCCGGCATCGCCGGCATTGGGCTGGATGTATACCTGCTCGAAGGGCGATTCGCGCATGATGCGGCCGTTGGCCACGCTGTTGAGCGCTACGCCGCCGGCCATCACCAGGTTGCGCATGCCGCTCTGCCGGTGCGCCGTCTGCGCCATCTTCAACATGATCTCCTCGGTGAGGCGTTGGACGCTGGCCGCCACATCCGCGTAGTACTGGTTCTCGTCGGCCTGACGCTCGCGACCGCGAATGTCGTCGCCCGTGGTGCGGGTGAAGAAGGGCGCCTCGGGCTCGCGCGGGGGCCCAAACAGCTCCACGAAGCGCCGGTTGTAGGTCTGGTCGAGCGAGTGATGGAAGCTGAAGTAATCCATGTTGAGCCACAGGCTGCCGTCGTCATAGACCTTGACGATCTTCTCCAGCCGATCCATGTATCTCGGCCGGCCGTAAGGAGCCATCCCCATCACCTTGTACTCGCCGCTGTTGACCTTGAAGCCCAACCAGGCGGTGAAAGCGGAATAGAGCAGGCCCAGCGAGTGTGGGAAGCGCGTCTCATGGGTCAGATGGATGCGGTTGGCCGGGCCGGCGCCGTTCCACCGGGCCGTGGCCAGGCCGAGCGTGCCGGTCGTCCATTCGCCCACGCCGTCAATCGTTAACACGGCCGCCTCGGCGAAGGGCGAGCAGTACATGGCGCTCGCCGCGTGCGCCAGATGGTGCTCGACGAAGAGGATCCGCTCAGCCGGCACCGGCAGCTTGCTCTGCATCAGCGAGCGCATCCAGAGCTTCTCGCCGAGCCAGGCGATCATCGCCTCGCGAAACACCTGCCACGAACGGGGAAACGTGTCCAGGTGCGAGAGCAAGATGCGCTCGAACTTGGGCAACGGCTTTTCATAAAAGACCACATAGTCCAGGTCTTGCACCGTGATCCCCGCCTGGCGGAGACAATAATTGATGGCCTGAGTCGGAAAGCGGTGATCGAACTTGATGCGGCTGAAGCGCTCCTCCTGGCCGGCCGCGACCAGCTCGCCGTCGGCCAACAAGGCCGCCGCCGAATCATGATACAAGGCAGAGATGCCGAGGATATACATGGACTGTCCTCGCTTCAATTATTTCACGAACAGCGCCCACGTGCCAGGCACTTTGGAAGGGCCTGGCACGTCCCTAACAATCGGCACCCACGTGCCAGGCACTTTGGAAGGGCCTGGCACGTCCCTAAAATTGCTGCCGGCTCGCCTGCAGGTCGGCGTCGTGTTGAGGACGCGCGATCCAGTTGGTGCCGGCCGGCGGCCGGCGCAGGCGCAAGGGATCCACCAGCCGACGCGTGATGAGAGCAAACGGCACGAGGACCGTGAAGTAGAAGATGGTCAACAGCAGTCGCGCCTGGAAGTCGCCGAAATAGCCGGCGATCTCGGTCCAACCGCGCCATAGCCGACCGCCGAATTGCTTCACCGCGGCCTCCTCAAAAGAGCGTGTAAATCAAAGGCCCTACGCCGGTCGCGCTGCCCAACACGATCAGGGCCGCGAAGATCAGCAGAGCCACGATCATCGGCGCCAGCCACCAGAGCCTTCGGCGCCACAGGAAGCGAAACAGCTCGCCCAGGGTTGTCACAATGCCGCGCAAGGCAATCATTTTCTCTCCTTTTCGGTCGCTGTCGGCGGGTCAATCGCGCACAAGAGGCCGCTTCTGCGTTCGGCGCCGGCGCGCCTGCGCCACCGCCACGGCCCCCAGCACCAGGCCGAACGCCAGATGCGCCGCCAGCCAGGGCCAGGAGCGCAGCGCGGCCCCCAGAGGCGCCGGCCAGAGCCGCCCCAGGATCACGCTGCCCACGACCCAGGTGACAAACCCGAAGAGCAGGCTCACCCCGATCAGGCCCCGCTTGGGGATCAAGCGCTGGCTGAGGGCGTACAACAATCCCAGGACCATGGCGATCGCCAGGTGCAACAGCGCGCCCGCCGCGAGCCGGACATCGGCCGCGGCTCCGGCCGGGGCCACCAGCGCGCCGATCTGCCGCAACAGGTCGGCCGGCGCGGGCGCAGTTGCCAGGGCCAGGAGCTGGAGCAGGAGCAACATCAGCACTCCGCCGCCCGCGGCCGCCGCGATGCCCTGCCAGGGCGTCAACACCAGCTCCGCGCTCTCGTAAGGTGAATCAGAAATCATGTCCCGTCCTTCCGGCGCACGCCGCGTCGGCTCTCAGGCCGGCGCATTCTCGACCTCCGCGCGCGCGATCTGCACCCAACGGATCACCCGCCGCGGGTCGCGGCGGATGGTGTGATTGTCCTTCATGATGATCTCCACCCGACACCCGCGCGTCACGCGCAACGTCTGGTGCAGGTCGGCCCGGATGCGTTCTTCATCGAACACGGGCAACGCCAGGTCTACAGGGGTGGGCTTGAGCGAGTAGATGTAGCGATCGCCCAACAATTCGGCCATGCGCGGCCGATCGGACCAGGGCGAGACGGAGACCCGGCGCAGCCGGGGGATGCGTTGCACCTGGGGCCAACGCTTGTCCAGCGGCTCACAGCAGCCGTAGCAGACCAGGCCGAAGCGCTCGAGCAGCGGCAACTGATAGGCCAGGACGAACTCCTCGAACATGCGCGGGGAGATGCCCACCGTCTCCTGGCTCTCGCCCAGCACCCACAGATCGCGCGTGCGTACATGGCCGGCAAAGTCGGGCTGCGGCAACTCATGCGTCCAGCCGAAGCCGCCCGAGCCGACGTACGTGCCGTCGTTGTTGAGCGCCAGGAGGTCGTTGGCCTCCAGGTAATCCAGCATGGCGAGCGTGCCATCGCGCAGGTGCGCCATCAGGCGGTGGATGAGGCCGGGGTTTTCCACCATGTCGAGCATGAAGCGATCCAGCCCCCGCAGCTCCATCAGCGTGGCCGTCAGGCCCAGCGACCAGAACCAGCTCGTCTTAACGCGCACCGTCAACAGATCGCCGAAGATCTCCTCGGCCAGCTCGCGGCGCCGGGCCGTCTCCGCGTAGTCCACCGTAATCTGCGGAAAGCGCAGCCGCGCCAGATCGGCCTCGTCCCGGATCGGCGAGATCCAGTGAAACGCGCCGCCGTCCTGGCCGCCGACCTTCTCGCCCTGCACGCCCCAGCCGCTGTTCGTATGCACATGAGGCACGTCGAAGAACGGCTCGATGACGCGATCGTCGCCCATCTGCGCGCCCCAGAAGATTTCCTGGCGCAGACGGAACTCCCAATCGCGTGCCAGCTCGCCCGTGCACTCCAGATCGTCCGGCGTAATGATCTCGTGCCAGCCGTTTTCCGGGTCGCAGAAGACGAGGGGTCGCGTGGGCTGCAACGCGTTATGACGATACCACAGCTCACGTTTCTCCTGTTCGATCGGCCGCGCGGCCAGCTCGGCCACCTGGCCGGCCAGTTGGCGCAACACGGCCCGCTCGTAAGGCGAGATCAGCGCGTCCATGTCGTAACTTCCTCCGGCGGGCCATTATAGCATGCGAGGTCATGCTTCTCGAAATTCGCAACTCGGTTCTATCTTGTGGTGGTGAGATCTTTGCGGTGTTGGTGAGCCATCAAGGCATGGTCGCTCCATCAGCCGGGTTTCAACAACCCCAGCTCGCGAGCGCGCAGGGCGGCCTGGGTGCGATCTGACACGCCCAGTTTGTCCAGGATGGCGGAGATGTAATTCTTGACCGTACCTTCGGCCAGGAAGAGCTGGCCGGCGATCTGGCGGTTGCTGGCGCCGGCCGCCAGGAGCCGCAAGATTTCCAACTCACGTTCGGAAAGCGGCTCGGGGAGCTGTTCGACGGCCGGCCGGGCCGGCTCTGCCAGGCGCGCGAATTCGGCCAGCACTTTGCGCGCCACCGATGGCTCGATCAGCGCGCCGCCCGCAGCCACTTTGCGGATGGCTTCGGCCAGTTCGCGGCCCGAAACGTCCTTCAGCAGATAGCCCAGCGCGCCGGCGCGCAGCCCATCGAACACGTACGCATCGTCATCGAAGGTCGTCAGGATGATCACGCGCGCCTCAGGCCAGCGCTGGCACAGGCGTCGTGTGGCCTCCACGCCGTCCAGCCGCGGCATGCGGATGTCCATCAGCACGACATCGGGCCGGAGCGTCTCATACTGTTCGAGCGCGGCCTGGCCATCCTCGGCCTCGGCTGCGACCGCCAGATCGCCCTCCAGCTCCAGCAGCGTGCGTAATCCCTCGCGCAGGATGCGCTGATCGTCAACGATCAGGATACGGATCGGGTTCATGCATTAATCCTTCTGGATTGGGAGCTCGATCGTCAGGATGGCGCCGCCGCCCGGCCGGTTTGCCAGGGTGACTGCGCCGCCCAACCGGGCCGCCCGCTCGCGCAGGCCGCGCAGACCAAAACCGTTGCTGGGGGCCTTGATGCCCAGACCGCAGCCGTCATCGCTCACATGCAGCGCCAGCCGGTCGGGCAAGCATTCCAGGCGCAGCCAGGCCTGGCGCGCGGCCGCATGGCGCTGGATGTTCGTCAGTCCCTCCTGCGCAGTGCGGTAAAGGGCCAGGCGTTGAGCCGGAGTCATCTTGCAGGGCGCTTCGGGCAGCTCCAGATGGACGACCAGTCCGGTCGCTTCCCCGAAGCTGGCGGCCAGACGGTGGAGCGCCTGTGGCAGCGGGAGCTCCACTTCGACCGGTTCGCGCAGCCGGCCGACCGTTGCGCGCAGCTCTTGCAGCGCGTCGCGCACCTGTTGGCGGCCGGCGCCGATCAGTGCCGCTGCCCGCTCGGGCTGGCTGGTTGCCAGGCGTTCGGCCCCCTCCAATTGGACGGCCGCGGCCGTCAACCGGTGGCCGATGGTGTCGTGCATCTCTCGCGCCAGCCGGTTGCGCTCCTCGATGGCTGCCAGCGTCTCCACCTGCGCAGCGTAGGCTTCGAGCTGACGGTTCTTGGCTTGCAGCTCGCGCAGCAACAGCGCGTTCTGGCGTTGGGCCAGCCGGGCTTGGGTCAATGCATTGGTGATGACGCCGAAGAACAGGTAACCGCCGGCATAGAGCGCCATGGCCTGCAACCCGCCGCTCACGCCTTCTTGCTCGAAAAAGAACCAGCCGGTGAGCAGGGTGAAGCCGGCCAGCCACAGCAGCCCCAATCGCAGCGGGTTGTAGAGCATGGCCGTCACGCTGAGGATGAAGAACAGGAAAATCAGCGGAAAACCGACCCTCGTGGCTTCGATCAGCGCGATCACCAGTCCGGTTTGGGCGGTGATGATCAGGTTGGCACGGCGCCGGCTATCTGGGGAGGGTTGCCAACTTTCGGAAACGTATGTCGGCAGGCGACTCTGCAGCACGCCGAAGCCCACCAGCAGGCCCAGGGCGAGCCAGCGCTGCAGAATACGATCAATCTGCCACAAGCCGGCGGCGGTGACGCCGGCCAGGGTGAGATAGGCGGCGAGCGATAACCGGTCGAGCCGGGAAAAGCGATTCATAGTCCTGTCGCTGGGCAACGTGCCAGCCTGCCCTGGTCTGGCCGCCAGGACAGGCTGGCACGTTCTGGCCTTCGATTTCAGGCTTACGCCTGAACGGTCGCCGAAATCTCAGCAGGCGTTTGCAACGCCGACCGGCGGCCGAAGATCACCAGGGCGATGGCACCGAGGCCGGCCAGGACGACCAGGAATTGCAGCAGGCCGCCGGCCACCGGCACAGCGATGAGCAAGCCCAGGATGAACAGGCCGATCAGCAGCGGTGCATAGAGCTTGCTGCTTGCGTCCCGCGCCGCGGGGCTGTTCCACTCCGGCCGGATGCGGCCCATGATCCAGCGGCCGCCCAGGTAGGCGACAATCGCCTGGCACAGGTAGCTGACGACGAACAGGATGGCGACGAACGCCAGGCCCAGGAGGGGCAGGCCGGCCAGCACGGTCAGCCACGTCAGAGCGCCCAGGCTCAGCAGGCCGAAGATGATCGCGACCACGATGACCACGCCGAGCGCCACCAGCCAGCCGAGCGGGACGGCAACCAGACCGACCAAACCGATCCCCAGGCTCGGCAGCGGCCGGGAGAGCAGCTTCTCGGCCGGGGCCGTGACCCACCGGGGCGCCAGCCATGCCAGGAGCAGGCCGATCAACAGCAGGGCGATCAGGCGGCGTACGGCGTCGAACACATAAGACGAAGCGCTTTGCCGGCGCGCCAGTTCCCGCGACAGCTCTTGGTCCTGAGGCGGCAGGTTGTGTGTAACCTGGGCAGACACGCGAGCGGCATCCGCCACGACCTTGCTGCTCGTGTACTCCAGGCTGCCGGCCACGTGAGCTTTCTCGCCAAAGGTCAGGCCGGGCGGGACGGCAAGCATGGGCGGCCTGTTCGGCCCGTATATGTAGCCGAGCGAAGAAGTGGTGTTCGAAGTATCCACGGCGATCTTCGCATTGCGCCCCACCGTGCCTTCCAGGCGCAGGCGCCCAGTCCCGGCCAGCAGGTCTTTGGCGATCTGACCGGAGACCAGGCCCTGGCCGGCGCCGATCAACAGCGAGCCGCCGATCTGGCTGCCGGCCCGGCTTTCCACGCTGGCACCCGCGATATAAGCATTATACTTGATCCGTGCATCAGGCCCAATGGTGACCGCGGCGCCGGCGGCAAAGAGCGCATGGCCCACCTCACCGTTCACGGTGACGCTCGAACCGGCCGTAAGCACGTTGCCGGTGACCTTGCCGTTGATGATCACGGTTTGGCCTGCAGCAAATAAATCGCCGTTAATCGTACCATCCACGACCACGACGTTCCCGCCGGCGAACAGGTCATCGTTGATGACCTCATCCCGGCCGATCACTACTTCCTCGCCTCCGCGACCATCGTAAGCTGCCACCGCCGGAACGAAGACCAGCAGCGCCAAGACGAACAGGCTCAGCAGGGTGACGATACGCGTCTTGTGTTTCATTATGACCTCCTACTTGTGCAATAGATGGATAGGGCGGCAGAGATGTTGCGTATAACATCTCCACCGATCGTAGCTCCATCATATGAGGAGCCGGTCATTTTGCACAGTGTCGAAGGTCATCCTGGCGGTCATATGACCAATGGTATGGTGGATGCGTCACCCGCGTCCATGTCGTAACTTCCTCCGGCGGGCCATTATAGCATGCGAGGTCATGCTGCTCGAAATTCGCGCGGCGCGCGCCCGCGATTTCTCGCTTTGGGCCACATGGTATACACTCGATCTCGCCGGGGCCTTTCCCCTACACAACAAACCAACCGAGGTGCCCTTTGATCAACGAATCTCGCCTTGTCCGCACGTTTCTCGATCTGGTCGCCATAGATAGCCCGTCGGGGCAGGAGCGCGCCATCGCCGACGAGCTGGCCCGGCGCTTCGCTGCGCTGGGCGGCGCCGTGGAGCGCGATGAGCACCACAACCTGATCGGCCGCTGGCCGGCCGTCGGCCATCCGGGAGATTGGCTGCTGCTCAGCGCGCACATGGACACCGCCGGCCGGGACACCGGCATCAAGCCGCAAATCCGCGACGGCGTCATCTACTCCGACGGCACCACGATCCTGGGCAGCGACGACAAATCGGGCGTCGCCATCATCCTGGAGATCATCCAATCGCTGGCGGAAGACGGCGCGGCACATCCGCCGCTAGAGGTGGTCATCACCGTCGGCGAAGAGCTGGGGCTGGTCGGCGCGAAGCTGCTCGACAAACGCCGGCTGCGCGCCCGCCAGGGCTACGTTCTGGACGCGGGCGGACCGCTCAATCACATCGTCGTCAGTGCGCCGAGCCAGGATCGCCTCACCTTCATCGTCCGCGGCCGCAAGGCGCACGCCGGCGCTGAACCCGAAAAGGGGATCAACGCGATCCGCGTGGCCAGCGAAGCGATCGCAGCCATGCCCCTGGGCCGCATTGACGAAGAGACGACCGCCAACATCGGCGTCATCCACGGCGGCGTGGCGACGAACATCGTGCCCGACGAAGTGGAAGTGCGCGGCGAGGCGCGCAGCCGCAACGACGAGAAGCTGGCCCGCCAAACCGCCGCGATGGTGGCCGCGTTCGACGAGGCCGCAACCCGCCATGGCGGCCAGGTGCAGGTCAAGATCGAACGCTCGTACAACAGCTATGCCCTCACGGCCGAGACGCCGGTCGTAGCAAAGGCCATGGCGGCCATGGAGCGGATCGGCCTGACGCCCGTGCTGCGCGCCAGCGGCGGCGGCACCGATGGCAACATCTATGCCGAACACGGCACGTTATGCGCGGTGCTCAGCACCGGCATGGCCGAGGTGCACACGAACAACGAGCACATCGCGATCGCCGACATGGTCGCGTGCGCCCGGCTGTTGCAACGCATCATCACCGAAGGATAGCGGCAGCACCTTTTGGATTGCGGCGGCCCGCCGCCGCTTTCGCACAAAGTTGCAACGCCGCATCGCCGAAAGACAACCGTGCCCCATCGGAGGTAGGCCATGCGCGCGTTCCTGGTGGCCTGGCGAAGCCTGGTCAGTTTCTATAACGAGATGTTCCTGCTGCTGGGGATCAACCTGCTGTGGTGGTTGACGGGGGGCTTCCTGGTCGGCGTGGCCGCGCTGGTGGCCTGGCCCCTGCTTCAGCTCGGCGGCCCCTGGTGGCTGGCGCCGTTGCTGGCCATTCCGGCCGGGCCGGCGACGGCTGCGCTGGCCAACGTGACGCGACGCGCCGCGCGCGATCGGCACGTTGACCGCAGCTTCTTCACCGACGCCCTGCGCGCCTACTGGCGTCAGGCCCTGGGACTGGCCGCGCTGCTGGCCGCCGGCGACATGCTCCTGTCCCTTAACATCCTCTTCTACGCCAATCGGCCCGAACCGTGGCTGGCGATCCTGGCGCTGCCGTTCACGGTGTTGCTGGTCTATTGGCTTGCCGTGCAGATCTACGCCTTTCCGGTCCTGGTGAGCATGCAACAGCCGGCCGCTTGGCCCGCGCTGAAGATGGCGGCCATGATGGCGTTCGCGAACCCGCTCTTTTCCGTGCTGATCGTCGTGATCGCCGGTCTGTTGACCGGCTTGAGCGTGGTGTTGGCGATCCTGCTGCTCGTCGCGTGGCCGAGCATCGTGATCATGCTCGGCTCGCACGCGCTGAAGCTGGTGCTCGAGAGGGCGGGCCTGCGGACAGAGGACGACGAGGGATAAGGTCGCGGCGCAGGGGGCGCCACAAAGGATGAGGGGCGCACAGACGTGCGCCCCTCATCCGATGACCGGCCGGGCAAGGCCGGCGGCTTATTTCTCGAACAGATAGCAGGCCGCCTGTTGGCCGTGATCGCCCACCGGATAGAGGGGCGGCATGGTCTCCAGGCAGCGATCCATGCGCCGGGGACAACGCGGATAGAAGCGACAGCCGCTCTCGACCTTATAGCGCATGGTCTCGTCGGCCACCCCTTCCAGCAGCGTGCCCCACTTGACCTTCGGATCGGGCACGGGCACCGAGGCGATCAACATCTGGACGTAGGGATGGTGCGGTCGCTCGATCACGTCCACCGTGCGGCCGCATTCGGCAACCGAGCCCTGGTAGAGGACGAAGATGTTGTCGCCGATCTGATACGCGGTGCTCAGGTCATGGGTGATGTAGACGAACGACACCCCCAGATCATCGCGCAGCTTGAGCATCACGTCGAGGATCATGGCGCGCAGCGACGCGTCTACGGCCGAGACCGGCTCGTCCGCGACGATCAGCCTGGGGTTCATCATGTACGCGCGCGCCACCATCACGCGTTGGCGCTGGCCGCCGCTGAGCTGGTGCGGATACTTTTCCAGGACCTCCTCCCCGCGCAAGCCTACCACCCGCAACGATTGCTCGATCAATTCGCGCGCCTGCGCTTTGCTATAACCCAAGTTCAGGTGCGAGATCACCATCTCGTAGATATGCTTGACGCGGTAGAACGGGTTGTAGACCTCGTAGGGATCCTGGAAGATCGCCTGCACCTCCCGGCGATACATGTTCATGTCCTGGCCCTTGAGGGTCGTGATATCCCGGCCTTTGTACAGGATCTGGCCGGAAGTCAACGAAATGAAGCCGAGGATCGCATTGGCCAGGGTCGTTTTTCCGCTGCCGCTTTCGCCCGCGATCGTCGTGATGGCAGCCGGCTTCTCCGGGATCGTCATCGAGAAGTTCTGAAGCGCCACAATGCGTTCCCCGCGCTGCAAAAAGCCGCCGCCATAGATTTTGGTGGCATTCCGGATTTCGAGCAAAGGCGTGGCCATATCAGTCTTCCTTCTCCTCCTTGCCGTAAAGATAGCAGGCCACCCAATGATCCGGCTCGCGTTCGATCATCGCCGGCGGCACCTTCTTGCAAATGTCCATGACATGAGGGCAGCGCAATTGGAATGAGCAGCCCGGCGGCGGGTTGCGCAAGTCGTGGGTCAATCCGGTGGTGATCTTGAGCGGCTTGCGCTCCTTGATGGAGGGAATGGACGAGATCAAGAGCTGGGTATACGGGTGGAGCGGGTTGTAGAAGGCCGGCTCCACCGGCGCGACCTCGACGATGTTGCCCGCGTACATCACGATGATGCGGTCCACCATCTGCGCCTGCAAGCCCATATCGTGGCCGATCATGATCATCGAGACGCCCAGGCGCTCTTTGACGTCGAGCAGCGTCTGCGCGACGACGCGCTGCACCACCACGTCGAGCGCGCTGGTCGGCTCGTCGGCGATGATGAGGGGCGGGTTGAGCGCAATGGCCATGGCGATACAGACGCGCTGCTTCATGCCGCCGCTCAGCTCGTGCGGGTACAGATCGTACACGCGCGGGGGCAGGCCGACCAGAGCGAAGAGGTCCAGGATGCGCTTCTTCAATTGCTCCTTCGACTGATACCCTTCGTGCGTCACGATCGCGTCGGCGATCTGATCGCGCACCCGCATGACCGGGTTGAGCGAGTTCATGGCGCCCTGGGGGATGAGCGCCAGCTCGCGCCAGCGCCGCTCGCGCAGCTCCTTCTCGCTTAGGCCGAGCCAGCTCCGGCCGTTGATGAGGATCTCGCCGCCCAAGATGCGGCCGGGGGAAGGCACGAGCTGCAAAATGCCCATAGCCGCGGTCGTCTTGCCGCAGCCCGATTCGCCCACCAGGCCGACGATCTCGCCTTTGTGGACCTGGAAGCTGATGCCGTTGACGGCGATCACGTCCCCCTTTGGCGTCTCGTAGTGGATGCGCAGGTTGCGCACGTCCAGGACGACCTCCCGGCCGTTCTGATCGGTGCCCGCAGGATAAGCAATGCCCGCTGCGCTCATGACTTCACTCCTCTCAGCCGCGGGTTGGCGATCTCATCCAGGCCGGTGGCGATCAGGAAGAAGCCCACGAAGATGATCGTCAACGTGAGGATGGGGAAGCCCAGCCACCACCACATGCCGCGCAACATGGCCACCGCGCGGATCGCGTAGTAGATCGTCATGCCGAGGGTGGGGATGCGCGTGGGCCCCAGGCCGAGCGCCTCCAGGCTCGAGGCGGCCAGGATCGCGCCGGTGATGTTGCCCGATAGGCTGGCCGCGATCCAGGGGAGCATATTGGGCACCATCTCCTTGAGCATGATCTCCAGCGGCGGCACGCCCGAAAGCTGGGCCATGCGCACATAGCCGCGCTCGCGCAGCGACAACACCTGGGCGCGCACGAAGCGCGTGGGCGCGGGCCAGGCGAAGAGCGAGAGGATCAACGCCATGGTGCTCAGCTCGATCTGGCGCACATAGGCCGAGATGGTGATCAGCACGGCCAGGGCCGGGATGGTGATGACCGAGTCGGCCACGGTGCGGATGATGTTGTCCACCCAGCCGCCCAGGTAGCCGGCCGCCGAGCCGAGCACGATGCCGATCCCCATGCCGATCAGCGCGGCCATCACGCCGACCTGGAGCGACATGGGCGCGCCGGTGATGATCAGGGCCAACATGTCGCGGCCGTTGCTCTCGGTGCCAAGCGGGTGCTCCCAGGTGCCGACATATTTGATGCCGTCCACCTCCACCGTCACGCCCACCGGCGGCAAGTTCAGCTCGGCCGAGCCGACGCGTGCCAGCCGCGTATCCCAGAAGAAAGGCCCGATCACGCCCAAAAGCACAATGAATAACACCATGCCGGCACCGGCCAGAAATTTGGTGTTCAACCAGGGGTTGTCCCACCGGTTGATCCGCCGCCTCTTCGGCGGCGCGGCATGAGCGCCTATTTTGATGACTTCAGCTTCTGCCATACTTTTTTCTCCAAATCACCAGGACGATCGGGGCGTTACTTCTTCTGGTAGGTGATGCGCGGGTCAAGAAGCGGATAAATCAGGTCAATGATCAGGACCATGGTGGAGGTCGTCATGATCAACAGAAAAGCTATCCCCTGGATCACCGTGTAATCCAGATTGACGATCGCCTGATAGAACTGGTAACCGACTCCCGGGTAGGCAAAGATATATTCAACCAGGATGGACCCGCCAACGATGCCACCGAGGCTCAGCGCCAACGCGGTGAATTGAGGCAAGACCGCGTTGCGCACCGCGTACCAGGTAAAGATCCGCCGCGGGGAGAGGCCTTTGGCCTGCGCTAGGATCAAGAAATCCTCACTGTCAATCGAGATCATCATGCCGCGCATGCCCAGCGCCCAACCACCCATCGAGGTGAGCACGATGGCGAAGGCCGGCAGGGTGCCGTGATAGATCACATCCACAATGAATCGCCAGTTCAGGCCTGGAGTGCTATCGCCATACCCCTTGGAAAAGGGAAACCAGTTCAGGCCGAAGGCGAAGATATAGATCAGGATGATCCCCAGCATGAAAAACGGAATCGAGGTAAACGACAAGCTGAGGGGCAAGATCCTTTTGAGCCACTTGGGCGTCCGCCGCCAGCCCAGCAGCGCGCCGATCAGGTTGCCGAAAAGGAACGACAGGATGGTCGCGACGCTCAGCAGGCCGATCGTCCAGGGCAAGCCGCGGCGCAAGGTGGCGACGACGGGCTGGGGGAACTGAGAAAGAGAGTAGCCCATATCGAAGCGCACCATGTTCCACAGGTAGCGCAAGTACTGGATGTACATCGGATCATCCAGGCCGAACTTCTTGCGCCAACTCTCGATCAGTTGCGCCGAGTTCTCGATATAGCCGGACTGGTTGATCATGCGGCTGATCATGGCCGCCACCGGGTCGCCGGGCGCCAAGCGAGGGATGATGAAGATGATGGTCGTGCCCAACCATATCGTTAAGAGGAACATCAAGAAACGTCGAATTACGTAGCCTGTAGTCAATCCGCGCATGAACGCACCTCTGCTGAAGGCCTTCGAGGTCGTCCGACCCCGAAGGCCTTCGCTGCTTCTAAGTTGACCTTATTGGGCAGGCTTCAGGTTGTGGATGATAATGTGCGTGCTCTGCCACCAGGTGGTCGCGTGCAGGTAGTTGTTCTGGGCAGTCGGCCAGCCGGTCCAGTAGGTGGTGTCGAACGGGATCAGCTTCTTGGCCTGGGTCACCGGGATCGTCGGCAGCTCCTTGTAGTAGATCGAGAGCGCCTTCTTGGTCAGCTCGTCAATCTTCGGGTCGCCCAGGGGCAAGACGCCGATCTGCGCCACCAGGTCCGAGTACTCCTTGTTGTTCCAGCGCCAGCCGTTGGCGCTTGCGCGCTCGCCCACCGGCTTCAGCCAGCGGTTGCTCATGGTATCCAACGTGGCCCACGGTTCGTTGATCGAGCCGCAGTTCTGCCAGCCCATGCGGGTCTCGAACTTGCCGAAGGCCAGGTTGTCGCCCCAGGTGGCGCCGGCGATCTTGCGATGCGTGGCATTGATGCCTGCGGCCTGGAACATCTCCACGAGCTGGTCGGCGATGCGCTGCTTCTCGATGAACGCCTCGTGCGTCTCGATGGCCATCGCGAGCTGCTTGCCGTCCTTCTCGTAGTAGGCGCCCTTCTTCACCCAGCCCTTGGATTCGAAGATCTTCTGGGCGCCGGCGACATCCACCTTCCACAGCCTGTCGAAGTTGGGATCGCCCTTCATCATGTCCACGAAGCGGTTGAGCGGCGGATAGGCCGGGAACGGCGACTTCGAGGCGATGGTCGTGCCCTCGTACGCGATCTTGACGATGCGCTCGCGATCAATCAGCATGTTGATCGCCCAGCGCATCTCAGGATCGTCCCAGGGCGGCAGCGTCGTGTTGAACTCGAACGTGCGGGAGCACGGATCGAGCCAGGCATACGGCGGCTTGTCGTACCAGGCGATGACGTTGGGGTTCTTGGCCTTGAGCGCCTGGAACGCACCCAGGGTGATGTCCATCAGGCTGTCCAGCTTCTTCTCGGCCATGAGTGCGGCGCGGGTCTCTTCGGGGCCGGCCCATGTCCAGACCAGCTTCTTGGGCTTGGGCAACGGCTTGAAGCCGGTCTTGGCGCCCCACCAGTTGTCGTCGCGGACGTAGACGAATTCGGTCTCGCTGATGCTGTACAGCTTGTACGGCCCCGTCGTGACAGGCCAGCCCTTTTCCTTATCATAGAACTTGAAGGTCATCGGGTCCTGGCCTTCCCAGATGTGCTTGGGCATGATGTTCACGCTGCCCCAAATCTTGACGGAGAAGTAGTCGAGCTGGAAGCGCGGGTTGGGCTCGTTGAGCACGAACTTGACGGTGAGGTCATCAACCTTCGAGACTTCCTTCAGCCAGCCGACCAGGCCGCGCTCAAAGGTATCGCTCTTCATGAGCATGTTCATCGTGAAGACCACATCATCCGCGGTGAAGGGCTTGCCATCGTTCCAGGTCACGCCCTTGCGCAGTTTGAGGGTCCACTCATCGAGCGTAGCGTTGGGGGTGAAGCTCTCGCCCAGCCACGGCTCGATCTTGCCGGTCTCGTAGTTCAGGATGAAGAGCGGTTCCAACATGGCCTGATGATAGCCATGATCGCGGCGGGCGCCGGGCACGAAGGGGTTCCACAGATCGGGGGTCACCACGCGGCCGCCGTCAATGTCGAAGATAACGGTATCCTTGCGGTCGGCCTTGC